>CAZKST010000008.1:3782-29200 GCA_964555395.1 uncultured Thiotrichaceae bacterium
GGGCGTGATTTATTTGTAGGTTTGAAAAATACCGATTGGTTAGGAACAGTCGGTAAACCTTCTAGCACACAAGTATTAGTGGTTGACCCTAAAGGGATGCCTACTGCGGGTGTGGCGGTAGATGTGCAAATCGAGCGGCGGGAAACCAAAGCGTCACGGGTAAAAGGGGCAGGAAATGCGTATTTAACGCAATTTGTACATGAATGGGTGAAAGTCAGCAATTGCCAAATTACCACCACTGTGTCAGCAAGCAATTGTCAATTTACCCCACCCCAAGCAGGAACGTATCAAATTATTGCCAAAATCAAAGACACTAAAGGGCGTGAACATAGCACACAATTAAATCAATGGGTTGTTGGCTCTGGCTCAGTCGTTTGGGAAACGGATACAGGCAACGGTTTAACTGTCATTCCTGAGCAAGAAAGCTATAAAGTGGGTGAAAAAGCCCGTTATTTGGTACAAAATCCTTATCCAAATGCACAAGCGTTAGTCACCGTTGAACGTTATGGCGTGATGAAAAGCTGGGTAACCACGTTAGCGGATAGCGTTGCAACCATTGAAGTGCCCGTAGAAGCAGATTATAGCCCTGGTTTCTTTGTTTCTATCACGGTTATGTCGCCACGGGTAAAAGACAAGCCGATTGATGATGAAGGCGTTGATTTAGGTAAACCTGCTTTCCGCATGGGCTATGCAAAAACGGATGTAGAAGACCCCTATAAAGCCCTAGCCGTGGAGTTGAAAACCAATAAACCCGTTTATAAACCCCGCGAAGAAGTGACTTTAGATTTACAAGTCAAATCCCCTTCAGCATTAGCCATTGATGAGCCGACCGAAGTCGCCGTCGTGGTGTTAGATGAAGCGGTTTTTGATTTAATCACGGGCGGACGCAACTACTTTGACCTTTACAAAGGCTTTTATGATTTAGAGTCTTTGGATGTTGGAAACTATAGCTTGTTAATGCGTTTAGTGGGCAGACAAAAATTTGAGAAAAAAGGCGCGAGTGCGGGCGGTGATGGTGGTTTAAGTCCTTCAATGCGCTCTTTATTCCGTTTTGTGAGTTACTGGAATCCCAGTTTAAAAACTGATGCCAGTGGCAAAGCGCAAGTGAAATTTACCGTGCCTGATAACTTAACAGGGTGGCGTGTTTTTGCTTTAGCGGCAACGCCGACCGACCGTTTAGGTTTAAGTGACATGAATTTCAAAGTCAATCAGCCGATTGAATTACGCCCTGTTTTACCGAATCAAGTCACGATTGGCGATAGTTTCACCGCTGGCTTTAGTGTGATGAATCGCACTGAAACCGCACAAGACATCAAAGTTTCGATTAAAGCCGCTGGCGCATTAGCACAACCCATGCAAGCAGAACAAACGGTAAAAGCTGAACCGTTTAAACGCTATAACGTTTGGTTACCGCTGAAAACCAGTAGTGAAGGCGAAATTAAATTCGTAGTTGAAGCCAGTAGCGCGACCGAAAAAGATGGTTTACAACAAACCATGTTAGTGCGTCCGCGCCGCGCTTTTGATGTCGCCGCCACTTACGGCACAACTGAGCAAAAAACCGTTAGTGAAAGCGTAAAAGTGCCTGCGGATGTGATTCCAGAGCTGGGAAGCATTGATATTATTGTTTCACCTACCGTTATCAGTGATTTAGATAGCTCTTTTGAATATATGGAAAAATATCCTTATGTCTGCTGGGAGCAAAAACTCAGCAAAGGCACAATGGCAAGCCATTATCAAAACCTTAAAGCCTATCTGAACATTCCTTGGGCGGGCAGTGAGACATTGGCACAAGCGACGCTGGATTTAGCACAGGATTATCAAGCACCTAACGGCGGAATGGCGTATTTTATCGCTGAAGATACGCGAGTCAGTCCTTATTTAAGTGCTTATACTGCGTTAACATTCCAATGGGCGCGGAAGAGTGGCTTAAAAGTACCTGACGCGGTAGAAAATAAACTGCAAGCGTATTTAGAGACTTTCCTACGGCGGGATGTACAACCCACGTTTTACAGCACGGGGATGACTTCTAGTGTGCGGGCAGTAGCATTAGCGGCGTTATCTTCTGCGCAAAAAGTCACCCGTGAAGATTTACGCCGTTATCAACCGCACGTTAAAGAAATGGATTTATTTGGTAAAGCCCATTATTTGTTAGCTGCGTTAAACGTTCCGCAAAGTAACGCGATTCGTAAAGACGTTGCACAACAAATTTTAGCCGCTGCTGACCAAACCAGCGGACGGGTTTCTTTCCAAGAAACTTTAGATGATAGCTACAAGCATCTGTTGACTTCCCCTGTGCGGACACAATGCGCGATTTTATCGGCGTTAGTGCAATATGATGAGCAAGCACAAGACAATCTTGTCAGTGACTTACCATTCAAATTAGCACGCACCATTATTGCTGAGCGCAAATATGGCGGACGTTGGGAAAATACGCAAGAAAACTTGTTCTGTATGAATGCTTTAACGGATTACACCCGCGTTTATGAAAAAACACAACCACAAATGGTCGTGCGTACTTTCTTAAATGACAAAGCATTAAATACCGTGCCTTTTGTTCAACGTTCTGCCAATCAAGCCCCTGTGCCCACCTCAACGCCTGCACCCGCTGCAAGTACGGAAGTACGTTTTAACAGTGTTAAAGATGCGCCCGCCGCATTCAGCACACCGTTAGCAACGGCGGGACAAAATGGCAGCGGCACAGTGAAAATTGATAAAGAAGGCGCAGGGCGTTTGTATTACAGCGTAAAAATGCGTTATGCCTTAAAAGATGAAAAAGCTGCCGCTGTTAATTCTGGCATGGATATTCGGCGCGAATATCATGTACGGCGCAATGACAAATGGGAATTGCTCACTTCCCCGATGAAATTGCAAACAGGCGATTTAGTGCGCGTTGATTTGTATTTATCCTTACCCGCACCGCGTTATTTAGTGGTAGTTGATGACCCTGTACCGGGTGGATTAGAGCCAGTCAATCGGGATTTAGCCACCAGTTCACAACGCGATGCAAATGCAGCAAAAAGTGATTATGCAGGCGGTTCTCTGTGGTATCAATTCAGTGATTGGCACAATTACGGCATTGATACATGGAGTTTCTACCATAAAGAATTGCGTCATCACGCCGCTATTTTCTACTCAGACTATCTCCCTGTTGGGAATTATCACTTATCTTACACAGCCCAAGCGATTGCGGCGGGTGAGTTTAGCGTGATGGGTACGAAAGCGGAAGAAATGTATGACCCAGAAGTTTATGGGCGTGCTGCTGCTGCTAAATTGATAGTAGAACGTAAAGATTAAACTGGATTTGTAAATAAAATTCAGTGAGTCATTTTAGGGTTGCTAGTTCTTTAAGAATTAGCAACCCTTTCTTTTTAAGGATTGTAGGGTGGAATAGCGAAGCGTATTCCACCACGAAGCGCAGCAAAAGCGGGGCAAAAACAAATTATAGTAAACGCACTTTAAATTGCGTAAATTGGAGTGCAATAGCTTTAGCTATTGCTTTTTAATTATTTGATTAAACAGTATTTTACCTGTTAAGACACAGGCAATAGCTGAAGCGATTGCACTCCAGTTAAAGTGCGTTTGCTATATAACTTATATTCACCAAATTCGCGTTACCCTAACGCCACTCTTCCACTTTAGAAGGTAATTCCTGCTGTAAATAGTCTGCCATTTGCAATAATTCAGGTTGCACCCGTGCCAAGAAAGCAACGACAAAACCTGTCGTAATCGCTTCTACTAACATCACAGGAATATAACTTAAACTAATCACTGCAATTACCGCTAAAAAAGCCTCGCCGCCACTGGCAAAAAGTATGGTTGATAATAAGACCACGCCCAAGACAATTGCTAATGCGCCCGCGACGCAACCGCGCCAAAAAATTTGCTCAATAGAATGATTCAGTAAATTACGTCCAATCAGGTAATGACATAAAACCGCTGGCGTTGCCATCAACAGCGTATTAACACCTAACGTTGTTAATCCACCAAAACCGAATAAAATTGCTTGTAAAAACAAGGCAACTAAAATTGCAGGAAATGCCGTCCACCCTAATAAAATCCCACACAAACCATTTAAAACTAAATGTACACTGCTAACCCCTGCGGGTAAATGCACCAAACTAGCAACAAAAAACGCAGAGGCTAATAACGCAGTTAAAGGCACTCGGTCAGGGGATAATTGCCGCAAACCTAATGCCACGCCGCTGCCGCTTAACACTGCGCCGCTTAGTAATACAGGCAACGTTAAAATGCCTTCTGCAATGTGCATTTATTTTTCCTTCTCATAATTTAAACCGTAAACTATAGGCACTTAACCTTCCCACGCTTGAAACAAACTTAACACGCGATTGACATAAGCTTGCGTTTCAGGATAAGGCGGAATGTCATAATTATATTTAATCACCGCATTTTCACCCGCATTATAACCCGCTAACGCCAAACGTGTGTCATTATTGAACATCCGCATTAAATCGCGTAGATAACGCGCCCCGCCGTCAATATTTTCGCTCGCATTGGTGCGGTCACTCACACCGTAACGGGTGGCTGTATCTGGCATTAATTGCATTAATCCCACCGCGCCTTTGGGTGAGGTTGCATTGGGATTGTAATTAGACTCAGTTTTAATTACGGCGTGCAACAAAGCGGGCGTTAAGTTATAACGTGTAGCGGCATCGTTGATAATATCGTCATACTCATTTTTGCGTTTAGTGAGACTACGAGTATTTTTAGCCGTGATGCTTTCATTCGATAAAGATAACGTTAACGGTGCTAAACGACTCGCATTTGTCCGTCGTACTTGGGGCGGAATGGGTAATATTAAGCTATTGACAGGTGCAGATTGACTAAAAGGTTGCACAACATAACTGCGTGAATATAAAACAGTATCCTCAGTTTTTGGAGGTTTATTGGTTAAATGCAATGTTCCAGTAGAATCTACATACTTATAAATAGTGGTCGTTGTGCGTTCTTCGGTTGCGTGGACAAGGCTGGCACTGATTAATAAAAATAGGATATAAATTTTTTTCATAGCACATATCAAGAATTAACAAAGAGATTGTGCTCATTATAATGAAATCTAGCAGAATGATGATATAACAATCAGTTAAACAAATGCTTAAATTTCGGAATTGTTTAATTGATTAACAACATTCATTTAAAATAATGCTGCTGCTAATAATTGGCGAGTATATTCTGCTTGCGGGGCGTGAAAAATGGTTGAAGTCGTTCCTTGCTCTACAAATTGCCCCGATTTCATCACAATTACACGATGCGCCATTGCGCGAATTACACGCAAATCATGCGTAATGAAAATATAGCTCATCTGATAACGCTGTTGTAATTGTTTAAGTAATTCTAAAACTTGTTTTTGAATAGAAACATCTAAAGCACTGGTCGGTTCATCTAATAACACAACTTTAGGCTGTAAAATAATTGCGCGGGCAATGGCAATCCGCTGGCGTTGTCCGCCCGAGAATTGATGCGGATAACGGTTTAATGCCTCACTTTTTAAACCGACTTCTTCTAGCATTTGTACAATTTTTTCACGGCGTTGCAGGCGAGATAAATGGCGTTCGTGAATTTCTAAGCCTTCGCCGACAATGCGCTCAATCGTTAAGCGCGGCGATAAAGAAGCGTAAGGGTCTTGAAAGACGACTTGAAATTGTTTTCTTAAGGTTTGTAATTGCGCTTTTTTTAAAGAATGGATTGCTTGTTGCTCAAAAAATAATTGTCCTTGAAATGTTTGTAACGCTAATAAACATTTGCCTAAAGTGGTTTTACCTGAACCAGATTCGCCGACAATTCCTAAAGTTTCGCCTTGGGACAGTTTTAAATCTACATTATCAACAGCTTTTAAAATAGAAGTGTTACGGCTAAAGAAAAAATGGGATTGATTTTTAAAATGACAACTTAATTGTTGTGCTGTTAAAACCGCAGGATTTTCAGCAGTGAGCGGCGTGATAAAACTTTGATTAAGCTGACTGTCTAATAATTTGCGGGTGTAAGCATGTTGCGGTGCAGCGAATAATTGCGCAGCGGGTGCATGTTCTACCAGTTCGCCGCGTTCCATCACATACACGCGCTCGGCAAAGCGTTTGACTAACGGCAAATCATGGGTTATCAGCAAAATCGCCATGTTAAATTGCTGCTGCATTTCTTCTAATAATTGCAAAATTTGCGCTTGAATTGTCACATCTAATGCGGTTGTAGGCTCATCAGCAATCAGTAATTGCGGACGACACGCTAACGCCATCGCAATCATGACCCGCTGCCGTTGTCCACCTGATAAGGTATGCGGATAGGCATAAATGCGGCGATGTGGCTCTGGAATACCTGTTAATTCAAGCAGTTCTAAGGCTCTATGCTGGGCTTGTTTGCGGCTCATGCCTTCATGTAAGCGCAACACTTCACTAATTTGCTCACCGACCGTTAACACGGGATTGAGTGCAGTCATGGGCTCTTGGAAAATCATCGCAATGGCTTTGCCGCGAATAGCACGCATGGCAAGCGGACTCAAAGCCAATAAATTTTGCTGTTGAAATTGAATAGAACCCGTGGGATAGGTGACGTGCTGCCCTTGTTGCGTCTCGTATAAGCGTAAAATAGAATGTGCAGTAACGGATTTACCTGAGCCAGATTCCCCCACTAATGCGACTTTTTCACCTGCATGAATGGTTAAATTCAACTGGCGAACGACTGGCGATTGATGATGAAAAGCGACTGAAAGGTCTTGAATTTGCAACAAAGGCAGCATGAATTTTTCTCAGCAGGCAAAAATTAACCTAGTTTTGCTAAAGTAATGCCGAGTTCTTTAGCAATTTTAGGCGGATTGTCGGTAATATACACGATTGTTCCGTTTTTGCCTTCTGCAACGCGCTCAAAAAGTTCTATGACCTCTTTATTTTTCATGCGAATGCAGCCAAAAGACGCGGGTTTGCCAATATTTGCCTCGTCGGCTGTGCCGTGAATGTAAATATAACGCTCAAATGAATCAATGCCTGTGCCGCGATTTACGCCATCTTCTAAACCGCGTAGCCATAAAATGCGGGAGGTGACGACATCTTCTTCACGTTCTTGATTAATTTTTGCGATTTCGCCCGTTTTTATGCGTGATTTAAAAACTGTACCAAGCGGTGCATTATCACCAATTTTATGGGCAACATAATGTTTGCCTAACGGTGTTTGATAGCTATCTTGGCGGTTGCCAATGCCGAATTTTGAGGTGGAAATTTTATAATGTTTGCTTGCTTTACCATTTTCATATAAGGATAAAGTTTGACTATTCACATCCACTAAAATAATAGAGGGAGCGGTATTTGTAGAACCTGTTGTAGTTGTTATAGGTTTTTCTTGTGGTAAAGAGCACCCAACTAAAAACAGAGCTAAACATGCTGTAGCAATATATTTAAAATAAATGACGTTTTTTCTTAAATTCATAATCATTATCAAAAAATCAAAGAAAAGCAAATTCAGCGAGTTATTTTAAATCGCTAAATTTAACTATTTTTCCATCCAATGAGGTAAATAAAATTTGGGGAATAGAAACGCATTGAGTAGTTTATTCCTACCAAAAATTTAGAATAAAGTATAACGCATTGCAACATTTTTGTCAGTTGCCTGATTCATTTGTTTAATTCTAATTCGCCTACTCACCATTAAAAAAAGCCTTATGCTTCAAATAGACGTTATTTAAGAAAATGCTGAATAACACAATAACTTGATGTCTTGTTTATTCTGATTAAAATAGGCGCTTGCTATTTCTCCCCCTCTGCTTTGCCGAATTTCGCTGAATAAGGAAGATTACTCTGAGTAACAAATTACTAAAATCTGCTGCAACCGTCGGCAGTTTCACTTTATTATCTCGTATTTTAGGCTTCATCCGCGATGTGGTGATTGCTCAAACTTTTGGCGCGGGCGCGGCAAGTGACGCATTTTTAGTCGCGTTTAAAATCCCCAACTTTATGCGACGATTATTTGCTGAAGGCGCGTTTTCGCAAGCCTTTATCCCTGTTTTGAGTGAATACAAAACCAATCACGATGAAGAAACCAATCGTCAATTAATCGCTCATGTATCGGGCAGTTTAGGCTTGATTTTATTGATATTAACCATTGTCGGCATTGTTTTTTCTTCGTGGACTATCAGTCTTTTTGCGCCGGGGTTTTGGCAATATCCCGAAAAATTCGCGTTAACCAGCGATTTATTAAAAATTACCTTCCCTTATTTATTTTTTATTGCCTTAACTGCATTAGCAGGCGGCGTATTAAATACTTATGGCAATTTTTCTATTCCCGCGCTGACTCCCGTTATTTTAAATATCTGTATGATTACTGCGGCTTTATGGTTTACCGACTGGACAAATCCGCCGATTATTGGATTAGCTTATGGGGTATTTTTAGCGGGTGTAATGCAATTACTCTTTCAATTGCCTTTTTTAGCACGTTATAACATGTTAGTTGTGCCGCGTTTTCAGTGGCAACATGAAGGAGTACAACGGATTTATAAATTAATGTTACCCGCTATATTTGGGGTTTCAGTCACGCAGATTAATTTATTAGTCGATACCATCATGGCATCTTTTTTAGTGACGGGCAGTGTGTCATGGTTATATTATTCTGACCGTTTAATGGAATTTCCCGTTGGGGTGTTTGGTTTAGCACTTTCAACCGTGATTTTACCAACCTTATCAAAAAAAGCCGCGCAACAAGAATGGGATAGTTATAATCACACTTTAGATTGGGCGGTGCGTTGGGTGTTTTTAATTGGCGCGCCTGCAACTGTAGGGATGATGGTTTTATCTGCGCCGATTTTGTCCACGCTATTTCATTATGGCGAATTTGACCAACATGATTTAGTGATGACACAATACAGTTTAAATACTTATGCCTTTGGTTTAATTGCTTTTGTCTTAGCAAAAGTTTTAGCCTCTGGTTTCTATGCGCGCCAAGATACTAAAACCCCTGTCAAAATCGCCGTTATCTGCATGTTAACCAATATTGGCTTAAACTTAATATTGATTTCTTTCTTGCAACATGCGGGTTTAGCCTTATCAACTTCTTGCGCCGCAATTGTTAATTCTGTCTTATTATTCTACTACTTACGCAAAGCCGAAGTTTTTCGTCCTCATGCGGGTTGGCTTAAATTATTAATCCAAATTAGCCTTGCAAGTTTAGCCATGGGACTGGTTTTGTGGTTTACTCAAAATTCTTTGCAAAGTTGGTTAGCACTTTCAACTTTAATGCGCGGTGCTTGGCTCTGTGTGTGGATTATGTTAGGCATGGTAGTTTATGCACTGGTTTTATTAATTGTCGGCTGGCGTTGGCGCGATGTAAGTAATCATGGCGAGGTTTAATTATCTTGCTATGCTGTCCCCCATCATTGTTTAAAGGATAATAATTTATGGAGTTTATCCGTTCACTTTCGCAAATCTGCTCACATCACCAAGGCTGTGTGGCAACAATCGGTAACTTTGATGGGGTACATCGTGGACATCAACTATTAATTCAAATGGTTGCCCAGCGTGCGGAGCAGTTGGGTTTACCTTCTATCGTGACGTTATTCGAGCCGCAACCGCAAGAGTTTTTTGTGCCCGATAAAGCCCCCGCCCGTTTAACCCGTTTGCGGGAAAAATTGCAATGTTTGGATTTATATCATGTCGATAACGTACTGTGTTTGCGCTTTAATCAAACTTTTGCCAATTTAACCGCTCACGAATTTATCGAACAAGTATTAGTGCAAAAATTGGCGATTAAGCATTTAGTGATTGGCGATGATTTCCATTTTGGGCGTGGGCGACAAGGGAATTTCGCTTTACTCTGTGAAGCAGGTAAACACTATGGTTTTCAGGTAGAAAGCCAAGAAACTTTATTATTTGGTGAGGAGCGTGTCAGCAGTACCCGTATCCGCCAAGCGTTAGCGGTGGGCGATATGCAAACTGCTTATAAATTGCTGGGTCGTCCTTATACTTTATGCGGGCGCGTTGCGTATGGACAACAATTGGGGCGAACCATTGGTTTTCCTACTTTAAATATTGCGTTAAAACGGGCTAAAACGCCATTATCAGGGGTTTTTGCCGTCTATGTTCACGGTTTAGCCGCCACGCCTTTGGCGGGAATTGCGAATGTTGGTATTCGTCCAACCTTACACGGACAACATCCTTTATTAGAAGTTCATGTCTTCGCTTTTCAGCAAATTGTTTATGGGTACTATGTTGAAATAGAATTTGTGAGTAAAATACGGGAAGAACAGAAATTCGCGTCGCTTGAAGCGTTAAAATACCAAATTCATCGAGACGCTGAAACTGCTAAAACACTTCTCCACTCCCATCATGTTGTACCAACCCCTTGACAGGGCTTGTTTTTACGCGAAAGTCTAAAAGTTAGTTAAAGCAATGATGTTGCTTGATGGCAATTAAATAGCAAAGTTTAGTCCGTTTAGTTAATGACTCCTAACCACTGCAAGAGAGAGAATATAATGTCAGACACCCAAATTGAGAAACGCCTGAAAATTTTAGAAAATCATCTCAAACAAGAAACCAATATGCCAGCCGATATTGTCAATAGTTTCAGAGAACTAGACGAAATTGCGCGTAATTTAGGCTTCTTAGACTCGGAAGAATCGTATGCAACCCGTGTTTCTTGGTGGCCCATGATTTCCGTTTTAGGAACATTTTCTTCAGGAAAATCAACGTTTATTAACCATTACATTGGACAAAAATTACAACGGACAGGCACTCAAGCGGTTGATGATAAATTCACAGTCATTTGCTATGGTAGCAGTGATGTCGCTTCTTTACCTGGTACAGCGTTAGATTCTGACCCCCGTTTTCCTTTTTACCAAATCAGCCATGATGTTAAAGAATTAGTTGCAACGTCAGGTTCAGGGCAACGGATTGACTCTTATTTGCAATTGAAAATTTCCACCAGCGAAACTTTACGCGGACGGATTTTAATTGATTCCCCTGGATTTGATGCAGACAGTCAACGAACTTCTACTTTGAAAATTGTTAAACATATCGTTGATTTATCTGATTTAGTGTTAGTATTTTTTGATGCACGTCATCCAGAACCCGGCGCGATGCGCGACACTTTGCAACATTTAGTTGCGGAAACGATTAACCGCCCCGACGCGAACAAATTTATTTACATTTTAAACCAAGTGGATGTAACCGCCCGCGAAGATAATCTGGAAGAAGTGGTGGCAGCATGGCAACGGGCATTAGCACAAACAGGTTTAACCGCTGGACGCTTCTATCGTATTTATAATCCTAACGTTGCAATGCCGATTGAAGACGAAGTAACCCGCAGCCGTTACAACACCAAAAACGACGCGGATACCAAAGAAATTTTAGGACGCATGGAACAAGTTAGCACTGAGCGTTCTTATCGGATTATTGGCGTGTTTGAACAAGCGATTAAAGACATTGAACACAAATTAATTCCGCAATTAACAGAATGGTTAGAATGCTGGCGTTCACAAGTATTTTGGTGGAATACTGGGATTATTGCAGTGTTATTAGCAGTTTTAGCAGGCTTATATGGCGTAATTCAGCCTGATTTAAGCGGTTTAAAAGACTTAAGTCAACTCGCTTGGGCAGAAGTGGGCGGCGCAGTTTTAGTCTTCTTATTCTTGTTAAATGCTAAAGTGGGCTCAACGATTAAACGCCGCTTGTTAAAGCAAATGGATAAGAAAATTGCCGATGACCGTTTGCGTGATGCGTTAAAACGGGGTTTTAATAAAAACGCAGGCGCATTTAAATTTAGCAGTTCGCCCTGTGGTTGGAATAAACATATTCGTCAAGAATTATCTAAATTATTAGGTAAATCTAATGATTATGTACAAAAACTGAATGACCGTTTCACCAATCCTTCTGGACAAGTTGCAAGTGCGCCAGCGGCTGAAACAGCACCCGCGCCTACACCCCACGCTTAATAGATGAATCTTTGGATTGTCTATTAGAAATTGATAGACAATCTAAAACTAGGTTAATTTAATGAAAAATAAAAATTAAATAGATATTGACTAGTGATAAATTTAAAAAAATTTAGCTTAATTGTCAGTGCTTAGGGTAAAATAAAAGTCACTATGTTAAGTTAATAACGCAAAAGAGTTTACCATTTCTAATAACGTGAATAGCAAAATGACTAAAGACTCGCTTAATATCACCGAACTTCCCATTAAATTGTTGACTGGGGGATTGTCATCACATGTCTAAATTATTGTTGGCGTTACCCATTTGGCTGTTAACAATCGCGACAGCCCAAGCTGCTGATCCATTAGCAGTCTTGCATTATCAGACGGCTTTGGGAGCCTGTGAGCGGGGCACACAGATGCCCATGCCAAAAAGCACGGGTTCTTTAAAAATTTTGCAAGCACAATTAAAGCGTTATCAACGAAATATGCAAGATGCGCTCAAAATTGACCCTAAATTAAAAGAATCTTCTCAAACTTATACAGGAAGTTATTTTGTTAATTTGCCGTTTTCTAAAGGCTATGAGCAATGCGAAAATAATTTAACCAGTAAAGTAGAAGAAGCAGAAGCAACGATTAATTCGAATTTAACCGAACGTAACAACCGACAAACTGCTCAACAAGATGCCCTAAAAGCCTTAGAAAAGAAACAGCTAGCCGTTAAACCTTCGTTACACGCTGCGTTAGATAAATATTGCCATCCTTTTTTAGTAGATCGCACTAAAGCTGCACCTGACAGCGAACAACAATATTTCGCTGCTAAAAAACAATCGCTTGCTGCTTATCCTGAAGTGGGCAATGAATTCCACAGCATTACTTATGTTGACCCGTTAACAAATCAAGAAACAACGGATAGTAAACAAGTTTATGTGTGGTTTAATTTATGTGAAGAGGCATTTAAAGCACCGCCAGCGGCAGCCGTGACTCCTACACCTGCAACATCCGCCCCGCGCCCAACCGCACCCGCTTCTGTTGTAGAAGATGAAGGTCCAAGTTTACCCAAACCCGCAAAACAACCAACGGTACAACCTGCAACACCGCCCGTCGCTCCCCCTGCGCCTGTAGTAGCTGATAAACCGCTTGCAGATGATGGTAAAGAAATTACTGATGCAGAATCCGATCAAGCTTATGAAGCCCAAATGGAAGCGGAATATCAAGACGCGCTGAAAAAAATGGCAGGCGACCGTTTAAAAATCATGGAACAAATGAAACGTGTTCCTGATTATGTTGATGATGATGATAATGATTTTGCTAAAGCCAAAACTTGGCAATATGAAAAAGATGATGGTAATAAATGTGATGTATTTCATTTTAAAGATAATACTTTATTCAAAACTGAAAATTTGAAAAAAGAATGTCCGCCTTTCTAAACTTGTCTTAAATCCCTATTGCATAAGGCAAAAAAACGCTAAACCTGTTTCGCTCATTTGGGTGAAACAGGTTTCTTAACGATTACGCTACACGAATTTAACAATGACCCATCCTGCATTTTCTTTAGTCCGCACAGAATATATTCCTAGTTTAAACCTTAATTTTGAAGAATATCGTCACCTTGTTACTGGCGCGCGGCATTTTCATTTAGCTTGCGAAGATACAAACAATGTATTTTTAGTAGCGTTTTTAACAGTTCCCCAAGATTCTATGGGCGTTGCCCATATTTTGGAGCATACGACGTTGTGCGGAAGTGAGCGTTATCCCGTGCGTGATCCGTTCTTTTTAATGATGCGGCGGTCATTAAATACTTTCATGAATGCCTTTACCAGTGCTGATTGGACAACCTATCCTTTTGCCAGTCAAACACCTAAAGATTTTTATAACTTGCTGCAAGTGTATTTAGATTGTGTATTTTTCCCGCAATTAAATCCCTTAGATTTTGCACAAGAAGGTTGCCGTTTAGAATTCAGCGAAGTGAATAATCCCGATTCGCCTTTGCAATACAAAGGGGTGGTTTATAACGAAATGAAGGGCGCGATGAGTTCTTCAATGCAGGCGATTTGGTATGCGTTGGCTGAGCATCTTTTTCCTACGACAACTTATCATTACAACAGCGGCGGCAAACCCGAAGACATTCCGCAATTAACCCATCAAGCGTTAGTTGAATTTCATCATAGCCATTATCATCCTTCTAATGCGATTTTTATGACCTATGGCGATTTGCCCGTGGCTGACCATCACGCTTATTTTGAAAATTGTGCGTTATCGCGTTTTCAGGCATTAAATCAAACGTGGGAAGTACCTGATGAACAACGTTATACTGCGCCAAAACATGCAGAAATTGAATTCAGCATTGCCGCAACCACGGAAAGTATTGACGAATTAATTGCGGAAAAATCACAAGTATTAGTTGCATGGCTCACTGGACATTGTACTGATTTATTAGAAGTTTTACGCTTAAATATGTTAGCAGGCGTTTTGCTGGATAATAGCTCCTCGCCATTGCGTTATGCTTTAGAAACCACAGAGTTAGGAGAAGCTTTAGCCTCTTTATCGGGTTTGGAAGATTCTTTACGCGAAGTGCTTTTTATTTGCGGTTTGGAAGATGCTGATGCAAATCAAGCTGAAGCGATTGAACAGCTTATTCTCAATACTTTAACCACGATTGCTGAACAAGGCGTTGAGCAACAACAAATTGAAGCCGTTTTACATCAAATGGAATTGCAACAGCGCGAAGTGACGGGCGACGGTATGCCGTATGGTTTGCAATTGTTGTTACAAGGTTTACAACCCGCATTACACAAAGGCGACCCGCTGGCTTTTCTTAATATTGACAATGCTTTAGAGCAATTACGGCAAGAAGCACAACAGCCTGACTTTATCCAAAATTTAGTAAAACGTTATTTATTGAATAACCCGCATCGGCTCACGTTAGTGGCAAAACCGAATCCACAACTTGCTGAACAGCAAGAACAACGCGAACGGGCAATTTTAGACGATTTGCAACAACGCTTATCAGCCCAAGAAAAAGCACAAATCATTGAGCAAGCTAAAATTTTAGCTGACTATCAACAACAAGAATCCGCTGTAGAATTATTGCCCAAAGTAGGCATTGAGGATATTAACGAAGAGTATCCTTTACCAACCAGCACACAGCGGGCAATTGCCGATTTACCCAGCACATGGTTTGCAACGGGTACAAACGGAATGGTCTATGCGCAATGGATTATTGATTTGCCACAATTAGACAATGAACTTATTGATTTATTGCCGCTTTTCTGCGAGTTTCTCACCGAAGTAGGCTGTAATGGCGAAGATTATTTGACCACTTCTACCCGTCAAGCGATGACCGTCGGTAGCCTTCGCGCTAATTTATCCGTGCGCTGTCTCCCTAGCGACCCGCAAATGCTGCAAGCTTTCTTTGTTTTATCTGCCAAAGCGTTAATGCGTAACCACCAAGCGATGGCGGAATTAATGCGCGACACCTTGTTTACTGCCCGTTTTGATGAGCATTCACGCTTGCGCGAGCTAATTAGTCAAGAGCGAGTGGCAGTCGACCAAATGATTACTGAGCGCGCCCATCAATTCGTTTTAAATGCAGCGTGTAGCGGTATGAATCCCAACGGCAATTTAAATAATCGTTGGCATGGTTTTGCTTCCGTGCAAACCGTGCGGCAATTAGATAAACAATTAGCCGAAGATAAAACAGCCGTGCAACGTCTCGCGGCAAATTTTGCTCGAATTCAAGCTTTATTAATGGCGGCCCCGCTCCAAACGTTAATTGTCAGCGAAGAGCAACAACAAGCAACTTTATATCAAAGTTTCTCACAGTGTTGGCAACCCTTAAAAAGCGCGCAATTGCCAGAATATCGTCCATTCCGAACGATTCCTTACAAGCGTTCTATCAAACAAGCTTGGACAACAGCAACACCTGTTAATTTCTGCGCCAAAACTTACCCAGCCGTGGGTATTGAACATCGTGATGCCCCTGCGCTAATTGTATTAGGTGATTTTCTGCGCAATGGTTTTTTACATCACAAAATTCGTGAACAAGGCGGCGCGTATGGTAGTAATGCTGGTTATGACAGTAATATCGGTGCTTTTAGAATTTTCTCCTATCGCGACCCACGTTTAGTTGAAACTTTGACAGATTTTGATGCCGCATTGCACTGGTTACAAACCAATGCACACGAAGAGCGACAATTAGAAGAAGCCATTTTAAATGTCATTGGACGCTTTGACCGTCCTGTTTCGCCTGCGGGAGATGCAATTAGCACCTTTTTTGCAAGTCTACATGGACGTTCTCCTGAACAACGCCGCGAATTGCGTAAACGTATCTTAAGTATTAAAATTGAAGACTTACAGCAAGTTGCTTTTACTTACTTGCAAAAATCTTCAGAAAACGTAGTTGTAATGACGGATGCAAAAACCTTACAACTGACACAATTAGATTTAGAGTTAAATCAAATCTAAGCGTGTTGTTTTAGTTGTTTAAAATAAAGAAATAGTAAAAAAGGAAAAAAGAAAGTCTCTTTTTTCCTTAAAATTTTCTTAACTCAAGTAATTGCTTTTTAATTGAAAAATTTAAATGCAAGAAATTTCTTATAAAAAACAAGTTAATTTAGCTTAAGTAAAGAAAATATTAACCGTTTGTCTTTATAATTCTTACGTTAAGATGTTAAGTCATGCTTTATAAAGATAAGGCTTGCTACATTTTGAGATAAAACAAATGAGAAAAAACATAATATTCAAAAGTATTTGGCTTAATTTATTTTTAATTGTTTTAATTAATTTCTATACTTCCGCTAGTTTTGCAGAAGAAAAGAAAGGTTTAATTGTGGTAGGTTCTAAAGAATTTACAGAACAACTGATTTTAGGCAAGATTTTAGCGAGATTTTTAGAAAATCAAGGATATCAAATTCAAGAACAACCGAATTTAAGTTTATCCAAAATTCGCGATAAAATTTTGAATAAAGAAATTGATGTATGCTGGGAATATACGGGAACAGCTTACATGGCATACCATTTTTTAGAGGATGCGAAGATTTATACTAATCCTCAATTACTCCATGAAACGGTTAAGAAAGTTGATGATGTTTTAGGATTAGTCTGGTTAAAACCAACATCCATTAATAATACTTGGGCATTTGCAATGCAAAAGTCACAAGCACAGCAATTGAATATTCATAATATTTCACAACTTGCTGAAGCGTGGAATCAAAAGAAACCTTTGCGCTTAGGTTTAACTCGCACTTTTTATGAAAGAAATGACGGTTTTAAAAAATTGATGAAATATTATCAATTTAATGTAGATAAAAGTAATTTAACGATGTGGGAACACTCAGGTATTCATGCCGCCGTGGCGCGTGGACAATTTACAGTTGGCATGGTATATGGTACAGACCCCCAAATTAAGCAATTTGATTTAGAAATTTTAGAGGATGATAAACATTTCTTCCCGATTTATGCACCTACGCCAGTCATTCGCAAGGAATTTTTGGATAAATATCCAGAGCTTGAGTCATTAATTAATCAACTACCCCCACTATTAACGCAAGAATCTATGATTGAACTGAATTATAAAGTAGATTTTGAACACAAAACTTTAGAAGATGTTGCTTTAACTTGGTTAAAACAACAAAATTTATTAAAATAACCTTTGACTTTTGATACTACGTGAACAAATTTATGTTAATTAGCTCCTTATTCAAGAAAATATTTATTATAGGCTTGCTTTGCTTATTAATTGCTTTGTGGGGCGTTACTGCAGTTAACATTAAAACCGTAGAAGAAAGTTATTTAGATGTTTTAAAAATTAATGCAAAAACGATTAGTTTACGGATTGAGCAACAAATTTTTATTTCCTTGCAATGGGGGGCTGATTTTAATGAAGTTGGGCGAGAAAATGAAGAAGAAATTAGCAGTTTTATGCTTAATCCTGAGTTAAAAGAAGTTATTAAAGAAATTGCTGTCATTTCTTTAACCGGTTTAATTTTAAGTCATAGTAATACTGAAAAAATTAAAACCCACCTACCTGAATCTATTCTCAATAAAGTTAGAAATATAGAAAAACCGATTATTTTCAAATTAGATAATGATTATACTGTTTTTCTGCCTGTCCGTCATAAAGAACAATTAAAAGGCTATATTCAAGTAAGTTTTATGGCTGATTTAGTCGATAAACAAGTCAGTTTATTAATTTGGGATTCTATCTATATTAGCTTAATTGCTTTGGTTATTGGTGCTTTTATTTTTAGTTTAAGCATGTCTCATTTTGTTACTAAACCTTTACGATTTATTATCGATAAAATAAAAGCTATTCGTGAATCAAGTAATTTAGCTGAGCGCATTCAAATAAACAGTCATGATGAAATTGCTGAGTTAGCCATGCAATTTAATTTAATGGCTGAAGCTTTACAAAATACTTTTCACTCTACAGAAGAAAAAGTTAAAGAAAGAACGATAGAGTTAGAACAATTAAATACTAAATTAATAGAAGCTAAACAAAAAGCCGAAGAAGCAAATCAAGCAAAAAGTGAATTTGTGGCTAATATCAGTCATGAGTTGCGTACGCCCATGAATGGCATTTTAGGCATGGCGGAATTATTGCGTGACAGTGAATTGAATGAAGAGCAAACAGAACAACTATTGATTATTTTAGAATCGGGTAGAACTTTGTTGATGTTAATTAATGAACTCATTGATTCTTCTATGTTAGAAGCTGGAAGAGTTAATTTAGAGCTTCAATCATTTAATGTATTTAGCTTGATGCAAGAAATTATCAGCATTATGCAAATTCGCGCAAAGCAACGGCATTTAAAACTCTTTTTTGAATGTCGGCATCATTTACCTGCACTTATTGAAGGTGATATTGCACGCTTACGGCAAGTTTTATTAAATTTAATCAGTAACGCTATTAAATTTACTAAACAAGGAAAAGTGACCGTTAAAGTACAAATTGATACTTTAATGCCTAAAAAAGCAATATTACGTTTTATTGTAGAAGATACGGGGATTGGTATTCCTTTGGAAAAACAGGGAGTTTTATTTGAAAAATTTACCCAAGTAGATGCGTCGGGAACACGTCAATATGGCGGGACGGGCTTAGGTTTATTTATTTGTCGGCAATTAGTGCAATTGATGGGCGGGAAAATCGGGGTAGAATCACATCTTGAACAAGGCTCACTGTTTTGGTTTACCTTGCCTGTTGCAATACTAGACAACACTTTAATTGCTGCCCCTGAAAAATTACTTGCTAATCCTCCTGAAAAATTAATCGTCTCAAATACACCAGTTCTTCAAGCAGATGTTGTTTTAGATATAGATTCTGTGTTGCCTGTTGCTGTAGAAAACACTATGTCCCAAGTTGTACAAGTCACTGAAGCGCAAACAAGTACAAATAAACCAGCTCCTATGAGCAGCGCAGAAGTAACCAATTCACAGACAGCTACAGCGCAAGTTTCCACAGAAATACAAAGCAATCCAATAAAAGAAGCCAAAGAACTAATTGCAGAAATTTTATTGGTAGAAGATAACAAGACAAATCAATTGGTTGCAAAAATAATTCTGCAAAAAATGGGGTTTCATGTCACGATTGCCAATCATGGACAAGAAGCTTTAGAGCTTTTACGCCAGCATGATTTTGATTTAGTTTTCATGGATGTACAAATGCCAATTTTAAATGGCTTAGATGCAACGCGGCAAATTCGGGCAGTGGATAAATATCAACGTTTGCCGATTATTGCAATGACTGCTAATGTATCTAAAAATGATTATGATAACTGCATGGCATCTGGTATGAATGATTTTGTTCCTAAACCCATTAGTCAACAAACCGTAAAGAATGCGATTTGTAAATGGCTGTTTTCTGAGTCTGGTAAATTCAAACATAGTTTTAATGCCTAATCTTTTCTTAGCCTCCGCAATTTCTTGAAAATTGCTAAGTCGTCTATTTAACTCTCCTAGTTTATCCTATCAAATCATTTTCAATGGTGCTCAGGGCAACGCCATGAGTGTTTTTTTATATTTTATTTTTAGTTGCAGATTATGTCGTTTAATACTATTCCTGAAATTATTGAAGACCTTCGCCAAGGTAAAATGGTTGTGTTAATGGATGATGAAGACCGTGAAAACGAAGGCGATTTAATTATGATTGCCGAAAAAGTGCGGGCAGAAGACATTAATTTTATGGCGCGTTATGGGCGGGGGTTAATTTGTTTAACTTTAACGAGTGAGCGTTGTGAAAATTTGCGGTTGCCTTTAATGGTCAACGATAACCGCTCGCAACATTCCACCAATTTCACCGTTTCCATTGAAGCCGCACAAGGCGTAACGACAGGAATTTCAGCCGCCGACCGCGCAACCACGATTTTAGCCGCTGTCGCGCCTGAAGCAAAACCCGAAGATTTAGTGCAACCAGGGCATATTTTCCCCTTAATGGCGCAAGCAGGCGGCGTTTTACGGCGGGCGGGACATACTGAAGCTGGCTGTGATTTAGCCCGTTTAGCAGGCTTTGAATCGGCTTCTGTATTAGTAGAAATTTTAAATGAAGATGGCACGATGGCACGGCGGGCGGATTTGGAAATTTTCGCACAGCAGCATAATTTAAAAATTGGGACGATTGCCGATTTAATTCGTTTCCGCATTGAACATGAAAAAACCTTAGTGCGGGTTGCAAGTTGTCGTTTACCAACGGCGCATGGTGAATTTGAATTAGTGGCTTATCAAGATAGCATCGACGGTTTACTGCATTTTGCGATGGTAAAAGGTAAAGTAACTGCTGACACGCCAACTTTGGTGCGAGTGCATATTTCCAATATGTTATGCGATTTAACGTCTAGTATTCGAGAAGAATGTGGTTGGCCGTTAAATGATGTGATTCGACGAATAGCACAAGAAGAAAATGGAATAGTGGTTATTTTAAACCAAAACCAAGACGCGCAGCATATTATTAAAATGATTCAAAACAATGCGCGGCGTGATGAAGGTAAAAAACCTGCTCACCCTACTTCTATCCATGATTTGCGCACCCATGGCTTAGGCGCGCAAATTTTAGCTGATTTAGGGGTGCGCAAAATGCGTGTACTCAGTGCTCCGAAAAAATTACATGCAATCTCAGGATTTAAATTAGAAATTGTGGATTATGTAACGCAGTAATTGATTTAGCCTGAACTTAAAAACACGTTCAAATAGACCTGCTAGGTTTTTAAAACCTAGCAGGTCTTTGTTTTATAGCAAACACACTTTAAATGGAGTGCAATAGCTTTAGCTATTGCCAGTGTCGCAAAAGGTAAAATACCATTCAATCAAACGGTTAAAAAGCAATAGCTAAAGCTATTGCACTCCACCTTAATCAATTTAAAATGCGGTTACTATATAACCCCATCCGTCCTTGCACACTCCGCGCCCGCTCTTCGCTAATTGCTTTCGCTTCACCTGCAAACCAACGTTGCTCAATTTGCCAATATTCAGGACTGCGTTTTTGCGTTACGACGGCATTTGCGGCTAAAGTTAATAAAACCGCCTGCGCTTTTTGGGTTTGTAAACTGTCACTCGGCAAAGCAGCCCAATCGATAACCGTATCTAATGCACGATTTTGGCTGTCCGTTTTGAAGGGTTCATAAAATAAACGGTCTTCACTGTTAAAAGTGCGCTGTGAATTTGTTTGATATTTATCAATTACTTGAATAGATTTGACAGGGCGATAAATGACTGCTAATAACGTATAATTAGAATTAGTATCAATACTGGTTAAATAATAATTTTCAGGATTTACCACGCCATATTGCCGCAAAATACGTTGAAAAAACTCAGTGGCATGTTTCATCCGCCGAAAAACTGTCCCCGTTTCCCCATTTTCAGGCACATCATTTAAACGTTTTTGATAAGCACTTTCATAAGTATCCGCTAAACTAATTTTTGCCTGTGCTTGAATCAAACCTTCATTGATTTGGCGCGTGCTGGTTGACAGATAATAAGGCACAGAGGCGATGCCTTCTAATAATCCTGCGGCGATTTGGAACGGCGATAAAATCAGCAAACCTAAGCCTGTTAAAGCACTGGAAAACCCATGCTGTGCGTTCGGTGCGTCACGGGAGGGAATTGCGCAGGCGGTTAATGCTGCACATAAAAAGAGTATTGTGAAAGGTTTCATTCCTATTCCTCTGTTAATTTTGATTGTAAAATGACATGTGGGAATAGACGAAAAAAATCAACAAATAATTGAATATACTAACAAAAAATTAACACATTGCCTCGTTTTTAAGTGTTATTTGGGAGTAATGCCCATAAATAGTCTTGATGGGCTTCCTTGCGTCAGCCCATCCTACCTACCATTTTCTTTTATTCAACTGCGTAATATCTAACTGAAATTAAAATACTAATCCTAATACAATTCCAATCACAACAAAAATAGAGAATAGCGCAACAGATAAGGTTTTAGAAACATCGCGCCATAAATAAGTTGCTGGAACAATACTGAATGTGCCTAAAGTCATCGCAAAGAGCATGACATAACCCGCATCAACGCCTTGTTGTTGTAATTGTGTTGCAAACATCACATCCAGCGCAATTGGAATAGGCATAAAGACAGATAGCAGGCTGACCAATGCTAAACGGGCAATACTTACTTCAGCTAATAATTGTTGCCAAGGAATGAAAATAATCAGAATAGCTGAAATAATGCTGGCAATAACCATTAAAGTGACAGTAGGAACAAATAATATCCAGACATTTTTAAGATATTTAGTTAAAACTTCACCCATAACGCTGATAAAGTTTTCATCATTCTTTTCTGGAACATTGGACATTACGACAGGCGCGTCTTTATAAACATCGTTATCCACAGGCGTTGTTACAACTGACATTTTATTATTGCGTTCTAACCATGAAATTAAACTAGGAACAATAATTAAAATCATCGCTAATAAAATTGCATATTTAGTTAAACTCATAGAAAGCGGTAATGCTGTAAAAGTCATTGAAACTACCACAGGATTAAAATTAGGTGAGCTAAATAAAAAACCTAATGCAACTTCAATCCGTCCGCGTCCTCGCGTTAAACCGCACGCCGCAGGCACAGCACAATTGGCACAAACGCCCATTGGAACGCCGACTAAAGCCCCTTTTAAGGAGTTTAAATATAAATTATTGCCTATTTTCATAGGGTAATAATGCAATACGGTATGTAATAACGCACCAAATAAAATACCGAACGTCATGCCCACTTTCATGCTGGCTAACCAATTCAATGCAGAATAGAGCACTTGTTGCCATAACGGTGTATCCGCTGTTGTTTTCCAAACTTCGCTGGTATATGCCATACTGGCGACGTGCTGCCCTAAATGGGAAGCTTTTGAAAATAAACTGGGATAACGAGACGTAAACCAAAAAATACCTAAAATAAGTAACGCCCCGACAATCATAATTGCGGGACGGTAATAACTACTTATGGGGCGGGTCTCAACGGAAGATATTGCAGTCATGATAAAGTTCCTTGTTCCTCATGGGATTTACAAAGCGTGATAACCTTCTGAATTTGAAAGTTAGCACTTAGGCGGTTGATACACTGCAAAACAAAATTCCAATATAAACGACCGACTGATTGTTTATAGAGGTATATAAAATATATTGGATTTTCAGCAAAAGTATATGTGTTAAAACCAATATTTTTTAAGGAAATTGCAACTAAACTCAATAAACCGTTATAATCAAAATTATTTATTATTTTTTTGAATTAGTCTAAATTCTGGGCGACTTTGCTAGGACGCATTTTTATGGCTTTACAATGGTTTTCTGACGATAAAATTTTATTTAGCTCCACGATTGACCCTGAAGTGGATGTTTTGCTGCAACGCGCAGTGCAGCACTATTACACAGACAATCCCACCTCAGAAAAATTTTTGTGGCAAGCGCAGGCTAAAAAACCTGAGCAATTAGAAGTTTATGTCGCACTTTATAAATTTTATTTTTATCAAAATCGTTTAGAAGAAGCAGAAAATGCGGCGCGGTTGGGTTTAAAAATGTGCGCACAAGTCATTGGGATTACGGATGAGTGGCAAAGTTTAACGCCTGCTTCGGCGAAATGGGAAAATGCAGAAGGAGCAGAACGTTTATTTTTATATACGCTAAAAGCCTTAAGTTTTATTCGCTTACGGCAACAAGTAGTCAATGAATCACAAGCCATTTTAAGCAAATTAAACGAATTAGACCCTAGAGACCAAGTGGGTTGGAGCGTTATTCAAGAATTATTGACCCGCTGTCAAGAAGATGAAGATGAGAATGAAGAATAAAAATAAAGACCTGCTAGGTTTCTAAAACCTAGCAGGTCTATCAATAAACAGCAGAATTATAACTTCATATCTTCAAAGAATTTTTTCACATTATCAAACCAAGAAGTTTCTTTAGGGCGATGTTGTTTTTTATTACCGTTCATTGTTGCTTCAAATTCCATTAGCAATTCTTTTTGTTTTTGGGTTAAGTTCACAGGCGTTTCAACCACAACCCGACACAATAAATCGCCCGTCGCGTTGCTACGCACAGGTTTAACACCTTTGCCGCGAATTCTGAAAACTTTACCTGTTTGCGTTTCAGCAGGAATTTTTAGAGAAACACTACCGTCTAAAGTCGGCACGTTTAACTCACCGCCCAACGCCGCTGTCACGATACTAATCGGTACTTCACAATATAAATTCTCTTCTTCGCGTGAAAAAATCGGATGCGGGCGCACGTTGATTTGCACATACAAATCTCCCGCAGGGCCGCCGTTTACGCCTGCTTCGCCTTCGCCTGATAAGCGAATGCGGTCGCCATTATCCACACCTGCGGGCACTTTGACTGATAAAGTTTTATATTCTTGTACGCGCCCAGTGCCGTGACAAGTAGAACAAGGCTCTGGAATCACTTTGCCTGTGCCATGACAAGTGTTACAAGTTTGCTGAATTGAGAAAAAGCCTTGTGTCATGCGTACTTGACCACTGCCATGACAGCGTGGGCACGTTTGCGCAGAAGTACCGGGTTTCGCGCCGCTACCGTTACAGCTTGTACAAGTCACTTGGGTAGGAATGCGAATCTTGGCTTCTGTGCCGTTCACCGCTTCTTCTAAGCTTAATTCCATGTCATAGCGTAAATCTGAGCCGCGATAAACACGCCGCCCACCGCCGCCGCTACTGCGCGCAGAACCACCGCCGCCGAATACGCTTTCAAAAATATCTGCAAAATCAAAGCCGCCACCGAAACCTGCACCGCCACCGCCGCCCATTGAAGGGTCAACGCCTGCATGTCCAAATTGGTCATACGCGGCGCGTTTTTGCGGGTCGTTTAAAATTTCGTATGCTTCTTTAGCTTCTTTAAATTTTTCCTCTGCCGCTTTGTCGTCGGGATTACGGTCAGGGTGATATTTCATCGCTAATTTGCGATAAGCTTTTTTAAGTTCGTCTTCGCTGGCGTTTTTAGAAACACCGAGCACTTCGTAATAGTCGCGCTTTGCCATAGCTGAAAATCTTTTATCTGTTAGGGTGAA
>CAZKST010000009.1:0-28301 GCA_964555395.1 uncultured Thiotrichaceae bacterium
CGCTCATAAGTACAAGACAACTCTTTTAACTTTAGCGTTAAATCCTCAGTCAACTGCTCAGCTTGATAACGCCATGTCCAATTTTTTGGGGAAAGTAGCCCCGGTGTATTCATTCGCGCACTTTCATCTAAATTCAAAATATCTTGCAACGGTGCAAGCGCAAAATTAGCAGTAGATGCCCACGCAAGGCGCAATAAAGTATCGCTCGCCGCATCGCCCATGATAAATCTATCTACATATTGGCGAACTCGATTCCGCTCCACTTCTTTTAACTCACAATCAAACCAACCGCGTGTTGTGTTGTTATCGTGCGTTCCCGTATAAACGACCGTGTTTTTATTGTAAGCATGAGGCAAAAAGTCGCTATTTTCTGAAAAAAACGCAAATTGCAATACTTTCATCCCCGGAAAACCGCATTCATCGCGTAATTGCTCTACATCTGGCGTAATAATGCCCAAATCTTCTGCAAAAATCGGTAATTCGCCCAAATGCTGTTTTAACGAAGCAAATAACGCTTGCCCAGGGGCTTTTACCCATTGCCCTTTAATTGCCGTCTCTTCAGTCGCGGGAATTTCCCAATATGCTGCAAAGCCGCGAAAATGGTCAATTCTTACATAATCAACCAATTGCAACATTAATTTAACCCGTTGTCGCCACCAGCTAAAGTCGTTTTTCGCCATGGTTGACCATTTGTACAAAGGATTGCCCCAGCGTTGCCCCGTCTCGCTAAAATAATCGGGCGGCACACCCGCAACAACCGTCGGTTGTCCCTGCGCGTCTAATTCGAACATATCCCGTGCTGCCCACACGTCCGCGCTGTCGTAGGCGACAAAAATCGGAATATCACCAATAATTTTAATATCCCGTTGATTAGCATAATGCTTTAAAGCAAGCCATTGCTCAAAAAAGGTAAATTGTAAAAATTTTTGATAGTCAATTAACGCCGCGTGCTGTTTTGCCCAGCGTTTTAATTCGGTTTTTTTGCGCAACGCAAAGGCGGGTGTCCATTGATTCCAGCAGTATTCTTGATGAAAGTTTTTAAGCGCGGTAAATAACGCAAAATCGTCTAGCCAATCCTGTTGTTGCTCACAAAAGGCTTGAAAATGCTGTTTAATTTCTGGGGTGGCGGTTTGACAAAAACCTTGATATGCCAAGGCTAATTTTTCCATTTTCCATGCACTCGCAGCGGCGTAATCGACGCAAGTTGCAGAAAAAACGGGCGCGTCTGCCAGTTGCTCAGCCGTTAAATAACCTTGTTCTTGTAAAGTTTCTAAGCTAATTAACCAAGGATTGCCCGCAAAAGCAGACGTACATTGATAAGGAGAATTACCGTAAGAAGTTGGGCCCAAAGGTAAAATTTGCCATAAACTCTGTTGTGCAGCGTGTAAAAAATCTACAAATTGATACGCCGCTTTGCCCAAATCGCCGATACCGTGCGGACTGGGGAAAGAGGTAGGATGCAATAAAATACCTGAAAAACGACTCATAAGCAGGATTCCGACGATAAAACAGTAAGTTAAATAAAATGTTTTTGTCCGAGCATTTCAGGGGTGACTAATACAATGCCTTTGTCTGTGACAAAAAAGCGTTTTGCATCTTCAATGGGGTCAAAGCCAATGACTGTATTATCAGGAATTTGACAGCGGCGGTCGAGTAATACTCGTCGCAAACGGCAATTTGTGCCAATCGTTACATGGGGTAAAATCAACGCTTCTTCTAAAATTGAGTGGTTATTGACTTCAACATTAGAAAATAAAATTGAACGGTCAACCCGTGCGCCGCGAATCACACAGCCGCCTGAAATCATTGAGTTCATGAGTACACCGCGCGGATTATGAGGATTATACACAAATTTAGCGGGCGGTAATTGTTCTTGATAAGTCCAAATCGTCCAATATTTATCGTACATATTAAGCACAGGATTAGGATGGACTAATTCAATATTCGCTTGCCAATACGCATCAATAGTCGTCATGTCCCGCCAATACGGGGCTTGTTCGGGGCTGCCTGTTTCTTTAAAGGGATAAACAATGGTTTTGGCGGCTGAATTGACTACTCGCGGCAAGACATCATGAGCAAATTCATGAGTTGAAGTGGGGTCTTGGGCATCTTCAAATAGTAATTGATAGAGTAATTCGGTGTTGAAAATATACGCGCCCATGGTCACCAAAGATAAATTTTCATCTTCGGGCAGACTTTCAGGTTCAGTCGGTTTGTTTTGGAAGCGAATCACCCGCCCTTCATAGTTAGCGACAATCACTTCTGAATGACACGCTTCTTGGGTGGGCATGGTGGTGCAGGCGAGCGTGACATCGGCTTTACGGTCAACGTGATAAGCGAGCATCAAGCCTAAATCCATTTTATAAATTTGGTCGCCTGCTAAAATAACGACGTATTCAGGTTTATGATTGCGAATAATATCAATGTTTTGATAAACCGCATCGGCGGTGCCGCGATACCACGCGCTTTGATTGACCCGTTGTTGTGCAGGAAGTAATTCTACGAACTCGCCCGATTCACCGCGCAAAAAGCCCCAACCTTGTTGAATATGGGTGATTAAGGAATACGATTTGTATTGGGTTAATACGCCAATGCGCCGAATTCCCGAATTTAAACAATTAGATAAAGGGAAATCAATAATTCTAAATTTGCCACCAAAAGGTAATGCAGGCTCAGACCGCCACGCTGTTAAAGGGCGTAGGCGGTTGCCTTTGCCACCTGCTAAGACGAGGGCTAAAGTTTGTTGAGTTAAACGGCTAATATAACGTGGATTTTGTTCAATCATGGCGGGTCTTTTGCGTGCGTGCATCTTGCCAAATAAGATGCCCAGTATCTAGGTTGATAATTTGCACGACCTCATAATCAGCGGGACAGAGGGCGGTGCTTTTATTAATGGCTTCTAAATCATGTGTCCAGACATATTCGCGCTCAATCAATTCCGCAGAATGTTTATGAATAAATTGATAGCGATAATTACGAAATTGTTCTTTAGGATTGGGTTCTAATGTGCCGCTGATTTGAGCAAGCAGTTTCCAATCAGTGGCTTCAATGATTTGTTCATTATAATCGTTTACAATGACGATTACGCCGTCTTGTTGTAAAGGTGGCAGTAAATCAATGAATTGGCGAGCAATTTCTAATTCATCAAAACTGAGTTGTTTGCCATCTTCTTCAGCAATGGGCGCGGCGGTTGCGTCAATTTTCGAGATATGCCACAGTGAAAATCCCATGTTTTAGCTCCTATTCACGGCATTTATAGGCTTTTCCTTGCATAAGTGTGCCATCGTATTCAGTTTTAACGTTTGTCCAGACTAAATGCGTGGCTTTTAACGCTTTTGCTTGCTCGGTGGCGGCGAACATAGCATTATCAGAGCCAATAAATGAGGCTTTGCCGACCATAGAAGTGCCGCTGACTGTGCCCAATAATTCGCAACGGCTTTCATCAACAGAGGGAACTTGTTGTAATGGCGGTGTGCTGGCGCAGGCGGTGATGAATAAAAATAGAAAACTGCTCAATAAAATAGGCGTGTTAAGTGGTTTCATGGGTAGCAAAGTGGCAGTCAGGGTATAAAATTAAAAATAGGGTATTTGATTGAAGTACAGCTTTTTACTGTACATAATGTTACTTATTCTTTTATCTGGAGTTTTTTATTATGAATGCTGTTGCACGCATTGATATTCGAATTGATAATGAAACTAAGCTGTTGCTTGAAAGAGCTTCAGCCGTTTCAGGTTTAACTGTAACACAATATATTACTTCTTTAATTCGTCAAAATGCGCCTATTACTTTAGCAAACGCCGCTAATATCCAATTAAATAATGAGCAATTTGATAATTTTATAGAAGCTTGTGCTAAGGCAGAAAAATTAAGCGATAAAATTTTAAAAACAGCGCGTTGTTTAGATGAAAAAGGCTACTAATGCCCATTAGTTCACATTTTATATTGCTAGATAAAACACAACATATTATTGCAGGTTTTGATTGTGGCAAACCGACAATGAATGATTTTTTAACTCGCTTTGCTATTAAACATGCACAATCAGGTTTAAGCAAAACATGGGTATTAAGTGAGAGCTCATTACAAGAAACTAAAGCAAAAGTGATTGCTTATTTCACGCTTGCACAGTGCACTGTGGAAAAACAGGCTTTACCTTTTCAAAAAAGCTTACCAAATTATCCGATTCCTGTTGTTTTATTAGCACGGATTGCAATTGATTTAAATTATCAGAAACGTGGATTAGGTGGAAAAACGCTAATTACAGCATTAAGAAAAGCTTATGAGCTATGTCAAATTGGTTTGCCTGCAATAGGTTTAATATTAGACGTGTTGGATGAAGAAGCTTTAACGTTTTATCAAAGCTACGGTATTTTTCAGCCTTTAACAGATAATCCACGTCGTTTATTTGTAAGTATGCAAACTATTGCAGCTTTATAGTAGTTTACTTAATAAACCGCTTTTTCATATAAATCTTTTCTTCTTTAATCACATCATCAAAGCATTCAGAATGTGTTGATAAGCGTACACTTTCTTTAGAACCTAAGCATAAAAAGCCATTTTCACACAAACTTTCTTTAAACAAATTAAACACCCGATTTTGCAAATCGCGGTCAAAATAAATCAGCACATTGCGGCACATAATTAAATTCATTTCACCAAATACACCATCAGTGGCTAAATTATGGTCAGAAAATAAAATCCGCTTTTTTAAAGATTTATCCATAACCACATGGTCATAATGCGCTGAATAATAATCCGAAAAAGACTCCCGTCCGCCCGCTTTTTGATAATTTGCCGTATATTGTTTCAAATAATTAATGGCAAAAATTCCTTCCTTAGCTTGTTTTAAAACCACTTCATTCATATCTGTAGCATAAATTTGCGTGCGGTCATATAACCCCTCTTCCTTAAGCAAAATTGCCATAGAATAGACTTCTTCGCCCGTAGAACAGCCCGCGTGCCAAATTTTCAAATGCGGCAAAGCCCGCAATTTTGGCACAACATGCTGACGAATTGCCGCATAAAACGGCGGGTCTCTAAACATTTCAGTAACGTTAATGGAAAAATCTAACAATAATTTTCCAAAAAAACTTTCATCATATAAAACTTTATGCTGCATTTCTGAAATGCTAGTTAAACGCTCAGTCGTCAAACGATGTAAAATCCGTCGTTTAATTGAAGCCTTAGCATAATTCCTAAAATCATAACCATATTTTAGGTAAATTGCTTGGAGCAGTAATTGAATTTCAACATTCTGTGTATCTAAATCTTCCATAGCATTTCATCAAGCAAGTGAGAAACTCTCATTATTGTAAGTGTAAGCAAGTCTATCATAATTCTTTAATCAAATTTTATAATGCTTGAAATATGCTATGATAGTTGCGTGCAAATTATAATAACTTTATTTTAGCAATCCTATTCTGGGATTAAACACAAGGAGAACACCCAAAATGAGAAAAATTTTGTTAAATCTTGCTGTTGTCGGAATATTCAGTTCATTAGTCGGCTGTGTTTCGAATGATACTAATACGAGTGCAATTGGAAATTCAACCTCTGGTTCAAATTCAACTTTAGGTTCAACGGTTGACGCAATTGTAAATACAGTACCAAGTTTAATTACTGGCACACAAGGTAATCGAATTACAGAAACTGAAACAGTTACTTTTTTAGATACAGATGCCTTTGATAGCGATGTTGCCAATCGAATGAATGACGGTTTTGGGACATTGGAAGTTCATTTATTAAAAAGTTTTTCAATTAATCAAATTCCCCCCCGTTTAGGTAGCTGGTTAAAAGCTATCACTGATAACGGCGGTAAAATGGGCGTTAAAGCCGATGCCGAAGTGTCTGCTAAGTTTTTTGGCTTAGATGATGTCTTATTAGCAGCCGCCATTCCGCTAGTAAAAGACTATGTAAGTAAACGTTTAACTTATCAAGCCGCCAGCCGTTACAACGCAACGTTATATTTTAACCCAGAAACTGAACAAGTTTCCCGTGTGGTTTTCACCCGTAAACCTGTCAATACTTCAAGTTCTGCAACTACTAAGTAATATACAATGCAGACCTTGAGGAGATGCTTCAAGGTCTTCAATTTTATTTGTCTGTTAAAAACTAATTTTTTAAGAAAATAAATAAATTATTCAAGCTATATTTTTAATCAATCAAACTTAAACTTACTCCCTTCTGAATTAAATTAAAAATAGTTCAATCTTAAATTTTATCAAATTAATCATGCTTGACCCTACCAATGGAGTTGAACAGAATGCCTGTTTTACATTTTCGTACTTTACGCGATGGACAAACGTTTGGAAAAGGCTTATTTGCTTTTGAAGGTAGCAGCGATGCACCTATACAAATTACTCAAGGGGATTTAACCCAGTTTGATTACCAAGACCCTATTGTAGGACAATTAAGTTTAAAAGAAGTGGCTACTTTTTATTTTGTCGTCGCTTCAACAGAAAATAATTGTGCGTTTAATTTAAATATCGCTGCCGCCGAAAAATCACACGCGCTCGTTGCTGGCACTGCCCAGCCACATCATTTAGGCGCGGTTTCTGTACCCAATTCTTGCTTACAATTAGAATGGCCGACCACCGAGCAAGGGCAAGCTATCAGCCCACAACCATTTGTCCCTAAAGCTAAAATTTTAACCGCTCCTGAAGTTGCACCTGCTCCACAACCTACGCCCGCCATTGCAGCACAAACCGAACCCGAAGGTATTAAAACTGAAATTGCCCCCTCTGCGCCGTCTGTTGAAATTAAAACCGAAGCACAAGCAGAATTACCCGCTGTTGAACCCGCAAAACCTGCTAAACCTGCACCGCAACCCGCAGTAAGCAAACCCACAAAAGGCAGCAAAGCCACATCCGCAAAAACTCCCGCCGCCAAAGCCACTAAAAAGAACAGCAAAACGCCTGCCCCCGCCAAAACAAAAGCCGCGCCCGCTGTTGTGCCTCAAACAACCGCTAAAGTGATTATTAGCAACATTCATTACAAAGGCAAAGTAAAACGCACACAAGCAGATGAATATATTGAAATTAAAAATGTTAGCTCTGAAATAATCAACATTTCAGGCTGGAAAGTTTCAGCAGGTCATGAAGGGCAAAATTTTGTATTTCCTGAAAACACCACATTGCAAATCGAGCAAAGTGTGCGCGTGTATACCAATGAAATTCATCCCGAAACAGGCGGTTTTAGCTTTGGCATTGGCAGAGCCATTTGGAATGATGAGGGCGATATTGGTTCTTTATACGACCAAAGCGGCGTGTTGATTGATAAAAAAGGCTATGGCAAATTTGCTTAATTAAAAGAGTATTTTCTGCGTAATGCCGCTTTATTAGCCGCTTTTAAGCGAGAAATGCTAAGATAGCCAAGTTGCAACTCGCAACAGGAACTTGCAAACTGGTTTATTGACAGGAGAATTTATGAGTAATACCGTCAACGGTATAGTGAAATGGTTTAATGAAGGCAAAGGTTTTGGAATGCTTTCTACCGAAGCTATTAAAGAAGATATATTTGTGCACTACACAGAAATTAAAAAAGATGGCTTTAAAACCCTTAAAGAAGGGCAAGCCGTTTCATTTGATTTAGTGCAAGGCCCCAAAGGAAAACTGGCAAAGAACGTATGTATTAGCGATTAATACCTTGCTCAGTTCATCTTTAAAACAATGAACTGAGCAATTGCTTTTATTGCGGTAAGCTATAACCGTGACGCTCATAAGCATTTTGCGCAAAAGGTTCTTTTAAGAATTTTAAGAAAGATTTTGCTGCAATATTATGTTCACCTTGTTTTAATAATACCACCTGATGTTCAATGCCTTGCTGTAAACGATTGGGAACTATCCAAATAGAACCCGTAATTTTCTTTTGGGGTTCTAAAACTGATAACGCTAAAAAAGCCAAATCTACTTTTCCATCCTCTACAGCTTGTTTAGCCAATAAATTGGTTTGATAAAAGACCAATTTATCTTTTAAAGCATTCTCTAACCCCATTTTTCTTAAAACCTCCATTGCCGCCATTCCATAAGGAGATTTTTGCGGGTCAGACATTGCTAAGGATTTAAAGCTATCTGTTCGTAAAATATTGCCATAATTATCTAATTTATTGGTATCTATACTCCATAAAACCAAACGTCCTATGGCATAACTAAAACGAGTATTTGCAACAGTAAACCCTTGTTGTTCTAATAACATAGGATGTTCTGCATCTGCTGATAAAAAAATATCAAATGCCGCGCCTTTTTTGATTTTATCAAATAAATTCACAACATTATCCGCTTCAAAAGTGATTTTATGCGGTGTACGTTTTTCAAACTGCGCAATTAATTCAGGCATCACCGGCTGAAAAGCTGCTGCCATTGCAATACGCGCCTCATCAGCATGAAGAGACATCGCACCAAGCATAAAAAATAGACTAAGCAAGTATTTCATAAAAGCATCCTTTTTTTTTATTATTTTTCACACTGCAGTCATTAAAAAATGACAAGTTATTTATAACGCTTTTATGATAGAAAAAGATTAACCCGCATTAATTTTTTAAAGATTTAATCTTTAGTAAGTCACAGAGTGTATATTTTTATTTTCTAAGAGTTTTTGTAAATAACGTTCTATCGTGACATATAAAGAATAGCCTAAAGTACGCGGCGGGCTTAAAATCATAACTTTAGCCGTTTGTCCCGCTTTAATCATCGCCGCTGGATTGGGTAATTGACTCCGCCCATCAAAATGCGGTTTTAAATATTCATACTGCATTTCATTATTCTTTTCTATTTTACGTTGTTCTTCTGTTTTAGGTTTCACTGGAATTAATCCACCGCCTAATACAGTGAGTGCAGGATATAAAATCGTTTGCGATGCACTGGGATTAACACGGTCTAATAAAGTTGGAATGGCTTGTGTGGGATTAGCATCTAAATAAACCCAAATAGTTTGATTAACATTTGCTCTAAAAGCCTCAACTTCTTCTTGAGGAATAGAAATCTTGACTTCTAAATGATTAGGATTTGCAATGGTTAAAATTTCTACCCCACGTTTAACATATAAATCTTTAAAATCTGTCAAATTATCAGCAATCACAGTACCCGCCAAAGGCGCGTGAATTTTTAAATGCTCAACTTTAAAATTTAAATCTGCCAATTGTGCACGGAATGCTTTTAATTTTTCTTCTTCTGCTTGAGAAGCCGCCAATTCATTTTTATTAAAAAGCTGTTGTTTTTTTAATTCGCTAATTTGCACTTGCAAAGCAATATCCCGTTGTTGGCTGACCAATTCAGGATTTTCTAACACCATTAACAATTGGTTCTCAGCAACTTGCTCACCATTTTTGACGGCAATCGTAGCGACAAACCCCGCAGTTTCGGCACGCACTGTAACAGAGGGCTGATAATCTATGACTGCTGGCGCACTTAAACGGGGACTCCAAGAAACCTGAGTTAAAACAACTAAAACAATAATGCTTAAAATTGTTAAACGTAAACTTAACTGTTTTATCACTTTATTTTTCTCTACATTAAGATTTAAATTTTTAAAGAATTGTGATAATGGTAATACTAAAATACTAAGCAACGATAAAATCGCAATAACTACGCCTGCCCCGTGCCATAACCATAAAGAAGTAATAAACAATGAAAAAATTACTAACCAACGCCAAACTAAAGAACATAAAGCATATACTTTAATAAAAATAGAATCAGTTGGTGAATTTTCTTTATGTCCTTGCAAATAACGACGATTTAAATAACGAATATATTTTTGTCCATGCAAATACAAATTCGGCATATTCAATAAATCGCTTAAAATGTAATAACCATCAAAGCGCATTAAAGGATTAGCATTAAACAAAATTGTACCAATCGCAGCAATCACAATAATATTGTAAGCTAAATAATTAATAACCCCTGTTTCTGTATATGACCAAACCCAAGCGGCTAAAGAACTCAGCAATAATTCTAAATAAATACCCGCAACTGAAATGTGAATACGTTGCCATTTTGAGCGCAATTTCCAGCTAGAAGTCACATTGACATAAGCCCCTAACGGCACAAATAAAATTAACATAATGCCCGCTTGTTGCACAAAACCACCGTATTTTTTGCACACCAGCCCATGAAAGGTCTCATGCAAAACTTTAATAATTGTCCAAGCAACCCCTAGCCAGATAAAATTATTGGGTAATAATAAGTTAGAAGCAGCATGGCTGAAACGATAGAATTGATTTGCAACTAAATAACCACCACTGATAACTAAAAATAGCCATACTGCAAAAAAGCCCCAACCCAACATCCAGCGGCAATAAGGCAAGAGCGCGCTTAACCAGCGGTCGGGACTGCCTAATGGAATTTTGATAAATAAAATGTTTAAAGTTTGAAATAATTTTGCCGCTTTCATTTTGGGCGGATTTGCTAATTGCCATCCTTGCTCAGTTTTTAAATAAACGATTTGACTTTGAATTGCATATTGACAAATTAACTGTGCTTGCTCAGTGGAAAGCATTGGCATTTGGAGTAAGATTTGTTCAATGGGCGTTTTACCATCTAAATAATGTAAAAATTGATATTCTAGCTCACCAATTTGGAAATAACTGTCATTTAATGTATCTTCTACTAAATAGCAAGGATTACCACTATAACTTTGAAAAGAAAAGTGTAAATCTTGACGTAATTTTAGTAAGGGTAAATTGCTCATTTTAATCCTTAATTATTTAGTAGGTTAAAAATTATAATTGACTTAATCAAATAAGAAATTGTTTTGTTAAACTCACAGCGTTCAATAAAACACGCATGAGGTATAATAATGAAAATAAATTTATCTGAACGTTTATATGGTTCACAATGGACTCATATTTTACAAGAATTTTTTACTAATACCGTTCATTTTCCAATTGCAACTTTATTACTAGAGCTTATTTTAGAGGGAAAAAGTTATTTTTATGAAGTTGATGGCTATATTTTAATTATTGCGTGTTGTTTACAAGCTTATTATTTGGGAACGCAATCGTATAAAAAACAGCCCCGTCCTTTATTGGGAAATTTGATTACTCCCATTTTATATACCTTATTTGAATTATTTCAAACAGGATTAGTTTTTTTTGAAAAACCTAACCATTTAGCTTTTTGGTTTTTTAGTTTAAGCATTGCATTATTGCAAAGTTTACGATTACATTTTGTAGCTTTTGATAAATATTTATTAGTCACAGAAAGCGTGCTTAGAATGAACATTATTCTAGTCATGTATTGGATTTATGGTATTTTGACCAATCAAGCAAGTTATAATTTATTTAGTTTCTTTGATGAAGGTAGTCATATATTTTTATTTTTGACCATGAATTTAATGGGAGTAATGTTAGGTATTGCCCAATATCATGCTTATTCTTTTTTACAATTATTAAGAACCACCACTCGCCAGTTGCAATGTTATTCTGAATGGTTTCTAGGAGAGGAAAGATTAGCGGGCGCGGTGGTTTCACCCAGTATTTTAAGTCTTGCGCGAAAAGAAAGAACGGTATTATTTATGGATATTCGCGGTTTTACACAATGGAGTGAAAATAACTCACCTGAAATCGTAGTAGAAATGATTCATGATTATTGTAAAGTAGCAGAGCAAAATTGGTTAGATAAAACCACCATTAAAATAAAGCTGACGGGCGATGAAATCATGATGGTGTTTACAACGGCTGAGGAAGCATTTCAAACGGCTTTAGCTTTACAAAAAACGGTGAATGCTTTATTACAACCTTATCAATTAACCGTAGGAATTGGTGTTCATACGGGTATTTTAATTGAGGGTTTGATTGGCAGTGAAACCTTAAAAACTTTTGATGTTTTTGGCGATACGGTGAATACAGCTAAACGTATTTGTGATAATGCAACTGGTGGAGAAATTTTGCTTTCTATTCATAGCTTGCAGCAATTAATCCATGCACCGCAAAATTATCAAACACGCGAAATTAAAATGAAAGGAAAAGCAACTGCTTTGACTGTTATCAGTGTGTAGTATTTTATGGAGGTTCTTTAAATTCTAAATTTTCTAATTTAAGCAAAGCTGAATAAGCTTGTTTTTGTTGTTCTAAACCTGTTTTTAAGGTAATTTCATGCCATTCTTTAGCCGCTGCATCTAATGCTTCTTGGGCTTTTAAATTGCCATTTAAAGCTTTGCTAATGTAATTAGAAAGAGAACGTACATATAATTGGTTATTAGGAATTCTTAAATCTAAAACCCGATTAGGATGATATAAAGAAGTTTTTAAAGTTTGTGTATAAGCGTGTGCGAGTTTGGGCGAAAAATTTAATTTACTTGTCCAAAACTTTTCATCTAAATCTGTAATTCTATAGGGATTGATACCATAGCGTCCAATGGTTAAATCATGTGAACAATTTTCAGGATTGCTAAAAAAACCGATAAAATTAAAAGCCGCTTCTTTATTTTTACTATTTGCCGTTACGCCCATGCTCCAGCCGCCTAATGCAATAAAAGGAGCATAATTTGTTTGAGAAACTTCTTCCCATTGTTTGATATTTGTATTCCAAACTTTATGTGCTCCCGGACTTAAAGCAGTTGCTATTTTATTGCGTAAATTAGAATCTTTATTGGTTGCTAGCATTAAACCATCATCCCAATTTACTAATAATGCAGCTTGTCCTCGAGCAAAAGTAAAAATTGCATCTGCTAAAGTAAAATTAAGCCCATCAGGTGGATAAAGACGTTTAACCGCGAGCATATCTTTTAAAGCTTGTGTCCAGCAAGGAGAATTAATTAAAGGTTTCATGGTATCGGGATTAAAGAAAATCGCGTTTTTTAATTGAGGATGTTTACAATAAGGCGCGGCACGAGCGACAAATTGCCAAAAAACTTGTCCTTCGCGTTGAGTCATTTCTACTAAACCATATTCGCGTTCTTTATCATTATCCCAATCCCAATCGCTAAAGAACTCTGCGGTATCGTAATATTGTTTCCATGTTTGAGGTGGAGTTAAATCATAATCAAATTTTTCTTTAAAGCGTTTTTGATAATTTTGATTTTCAAAAGCATCAGTGCGATAACACATAAAGAGTTTATCGCCATCAATAGGAGCACTATAAAAACGTCCATTCCATTGTTGTAATGCTTGATAAATAGGCATAATCTTTTGCCATTGATTAGATTTTAAAAAACTCTCAGGCAAAGCTTCTAAATAGCCTTTGGGCATAAAGTCGGCTGCCCAAATGGGAGAAAATACCACAATGTCAAATGGAATAGGTTGGCGATTTGAAAAAGCTAAGGTTAATGAATTAAATAATTCAGCAGAAGAAACGCTGGTAATGTTTAATTTTGCACCCGTTAATTGCTCAAATTGTTGTGCATGAAGTTGAGTTGGTTCACCAATCACGGGCGGTGCTAAAGTTAAAATGTTGAGACTGACATTACGATAATCTTTGGCATCAATCGCAGGATAGGAATAAGGGCTGTCAGAAATAAAACTAATAGGAAATTTTTTTAAATAGTCTATTGTTTTTGTTGATTGTGCAAATGCAGCATGATGGCTGAGCAACAAGCTAAAAAAAATTATCCAATGGGTAATAACTAAGCAATTCAATCTCATGCTACTTTCCTTACGAGGTCATTTAGTGAGCATAATTAGCGAATTTAGTTTATTAGTCAAGTTTTAAAGTTACTAGAGGCAAAGAAACAATGTTAGAATGCCTCTAAAAAACCATCACATAATTGAAGGTGTTTAATAAAATGAAAATCGCATTACGTTATAAATTAACTTTCTCTTTGGTGACTTTATTGTCTTTAATTATTGGTACTTTTACTGCTTTATCTTTTTATTTTGTGACTAATATTTTATTGGATAATTATAGAAAGAATTTAAAGATTTTGGATACTAATTTAGCAAAGCAAGTTGATTTTTGGATTGAAAATAATTTTAATGCACTTAAAAACTATGCTTTAAAAACAGAATTATCAGAATTATTGCAGCATCCTGAATTAGAAGATTTAAGCGCAGAGGTTAATCAATATTTATATACTTTAATGAATAATGGTCGTTATTCTCATGTTTTATTGTTAAATGAAGCGGGAAGTGTTGTTGCTTCAGCTAATGATGCTTTTTTGAATAAAAATTATAGACACACTTTTTTCTTTCAACGAGCACTTCAGCAATTGAATTTTGTTTATGAAAATATTGAGAAGTTAGAAGAAAGTGAAAAGGAAGCAGAAGCTATCTTTACTGTGCAGATTTTTGATAAGAATGCAAAGTTAAAACCCATTGGCATTTTAGTGGTTGCTATTCCTTTTGAAAAATTGTCTAGTGAATTATATGAGCGTGGACAATTAGGCAAGGGTGGATTTATGTTTATGATTTCTTCCGATGGCGTTATTTTAATGCACCGTGATAAAAATATTTTAATGAGCAGTGTTTATCAATTTGATTTCGGCACACGTTTAGTAGAATTAAGACAAGGTGCTTTAGAATATAATTATCATGGTAATGAAATTATGTCATATATTACGCCTATTGAATCTACGGGATGGTTAATTGGTTTACGTTCTGATAAAACTGAATTATTGAAATCATTATATAATTTTTATATATGGTTAATTTCGTTAACGGCTATCTTTTTTATTTTAGCAGTTGCTAGTATTTATTTCTTAACAGGGTTTATTAAACCTTTAGTTGCAGTTAAACAAAGATTAGTGTTATTGGCTCAAGGTCAAGCACATTCGCAAACCTCTATTAAATATCATGCAAATGATGAAATTAAAGATTTGATTATTGCAACAGAACAATTGCAAGATTCTTTAAAAGCAACCATAGAAACAGCCCAAGCAGTTGCTCAAGGGAATTATCAACAAAATATTCAAATTCGCTCTGAGAAAGACCAATTGAATAAAGCAATTGCAGAAATGACCCGTGCTTTAAATAAAACGACAGAGCAAATGCGGGAGCAAGATTGGTTAAAAACAGGACAAGCTTTATTAGCCAGTGAATTAGGTGGTGAGCAAACGGTTTTAATTTTAGGGCAAAATATTTTGCATTTTTTAAGTGCTTATTTAAATGCGCCCATTGGTTCTCTTTATTTGTTGAAAGAGCATGTAAGTCCACCCATGCTTGAATTAGTGGGGTGTACTTGCATGATGAATGAATTAAAACAAACTGAGTTTGCCATTGGAGAAGGTTTTATCGGAGAAGTTGCTGCCGCGCAGCGGATTCGAATTTTACGAGATATTCCAGAAGATTATTGTTATTTGCAAAGTGGTTTGGGCGGCTGTGTGCCCGTTGCCATTATTTTAATTCCTATTGCTCATGATGGAGAATTGAAAGGTGTCATTGAATTAGCCACTTTAAATCATTTTTCCGCTTTAGTTATTAAATTTATTGAGCAGATTATTCCAAGTATTGGAATTGCTTTACATGCTGCTCAAATCCGAGAATATAAGCAAACATTAATTAACGAGAGTGCAACTTAATGAAGCTATTAGCGTGTTTGTTCTCTTATTTTTAAGAAATAACTTGATTATTTCTTGAGTTGTTTAAGAAAAATTCTTAATTTATAATGAGGAAAATTCTAGTTACTTAATAAAAGTTAATTAATTTCCATCTATCTTAAAATTAAATCCGTTATTCCTAAAGCGAAATGCAGCTTTTCTTATTTCAAGTTATATTTTTCCTTAATTACAGAAATGACACTTGGAATTTAAAATTTAATTCCCATTGCTATAAACATAGATTTAAATTAGATAGTTGATTGAAATATAACTCATAATCACACAGTTATATAGTTTTTTGGCATTAAAAGTGCCTAAACTAAATCAGTCAACAAATTTTACTGGAGTTTTTATCATGCAAGCGCAAATCGCTTTAACAAAACCTTTTTATAGCCGAGTGTTACATTATTTATTAACAAATATCCGGACTTTATTAGATGTGCACAATAATGCAGAGGAAGTTTATCCTCTTGTGCAACAGTTACAGAATAATTATGAAGAAGCACAATTAAAACAACAACTCTGGCAAGAAGTGTATAGTGTTTTTGGGTGGGATACAGCTAAATATCAATTGCAACAAGCTGAAATACAGATGTCCACATTAAAACAACGATTGGCTCATTATCAACATTAATGATGCTATAAAATTTGTTGACAGCCGCTTAGTTATTTCTTATGAAGCATAAATGGATAAACATTTATGCTTTTCTTTTTTTAGCAATTGCATCATTGTTAAAACTAGGCATAATATCCATAAGTCTTTGCTACACTTTTTTTAGATTTAAATATGGATATTTTTGTTTTTGGTTCACACACTCCAGTTCGCCGTTTATCTGAAACTGAAAATATAGAAATGGATAGTCACGATTTATTGTGGCTAGATTTCAGCCGTGCTGAAATTCATTGGTATGATGAAGTTAAAAAACGATTTCAGATTGAAATTCATGAGCGGCACATTTTAGATAGTTTTAATCCTACCCACACGCCGTATTTCAATAGTTTGTCTAATTATGACATGTTGGTTTTTCAAACCTATAGCCATTTAAATGCAAAAGGCATTATTGAATTACATTCCGTTGTCTTTTTCTTATTTGAAAATGTTTTAATTACGGTGCGTTCCGCCGAATGTCATTCTACCGATTGGTTTAGAAAAAAATTATTGGATAATCATAATTACAAAAATTTGCTGCATCCTGAAGATTTGATGTATCACATTTTAAATATGATGGTTGACCAATTATTAGCTTTGCGTGAGCCGTTTTCTGACCGTTTAGATGCGTGGCGTAGTGAGTTATTTAAACGCGATTTTAATGATTGGTCTTTGTTGTTTGAATATAAGCGAGAATTGCGTAAATTAGAAAGTTTATGTGAGCAACAAACCGATGCTTTAATGGAATGGCGAGAAAATAGCCGTAGTGAAATTGATGAGTTGTTAGAAATTCGTTATCGCGATTTATCAGAGCATATTCAGCGGGTTTCGCGTAATACTATTAATTTGCAAAGTGAAATTGAATATTTAACGCAATTGCAGTTTTCTATTTCTGCGCAACGTACTAATGAAGTAATGCGTTTTTTAACTTTGGTGTCGGCAATTTTCTTACCGCTTAATTTAATTGCGGGTATTTTTGGGATGAATTTTGAGGATTTGCCGTTAATTCATGTGTCAGGCGGTTCTTTATCTGCTTTAATTGGGATGTTGAGTTTAGCAATGACTTTAGTTGTTTTATTTAGATTTAAACATTGGTTATAAAACCTATCAGAAAACAAAGTTCTGATAGGTTATTGGGATTAGTGGAAAACATTATTCCAAATTTTGCCCATCCAACTGCGTTGTGACCACTGGCTCTTTAAGCCATGTTTTAAGAAAAATGGGGTATATTTCTTATCATCGCCTAAAATATGGTAAGTTAGCCAGTGTCGTAAAAAGTGTAGCACTTCCATGCTAATGGCTTTTTCACCTGAATCTACTTTCTTTTGCAGTTCTATGACTTGGACGGTCAGTTCTTCGTGATGTTTCTTATGGGCTTCATATTCGGGAAAGTCAAAAATCCGCATTAAACTTTCTTCTACGGCAAAGTGAATCACGGTGTATTGTGCCAGTTCTTTTAAAACTAAACTGACTTCATTTAAATCAGTCCCTTTAACGATATTTTCATGTAAACGATTGAGCAAACTCACCAGAATTTTATGTTGTTCATCAATTTCCTCAATTCCTACACTTAAATCATCATTCCATTCTACTAGGTTTTTCATGGTAATTCCTTTGGATAGGTTAGGCTAAAAATTGTTACTATTGTTTTGTGCTAAGCCTTATTTAATTCTAGCGCACTTTATTTTTAAACAACAGCATTTTCTAAGTAGCTAGCCTATCGCATTTTTTGTACCATCCTTTTCTAGCTTCTTTATGAGATTTCTCTAAAATATTAAGGGAAATCTCTTTAAGCTTTGTTTTAATTAGTAGAAAGCTATTCGTCTTCTAAAATCAATTCTGCATATAAATCATGCTCATTAGCATTTGTGATTTCAACTTCTACAAAATCCCCTATTTGTAATCCCCAATCTTCTTGTGTAGGAATAATGACATTGCCGTCAATTTCAGGGGCATCAGCAGTGCTGCGGGCAAAAATGCCTTCGGCGTTAATTTCATCAATTAAAACAATACATTGTTGCCCAATTTTTTGTTTTAATTTTGCCGCGCTGATGTCTGCTTGTACCCGCATAAATTCTTGTAAACGGGCTTGTTTTTCCGTTTCGGAAACTAAAGCAGGGATTTGATTTGCGGTTGCTCCTTCAACCGCAGAATAGGCAAATGCGCCGACGCGGTCTAATTGTGCAATTTTGAGAAATTCGAGCAATTGTTGAAAATCTTGCTCGGTTTCATTAGGAAAGCCGACAATGAAAGTGCTGCGCAAAGTGATGTCTGGACACGTTGCTCGCCATTTTTCAATACGGCGCAGCATATTTTCACTGTCTGCGGGGCGGCGCATGGCTTTAAGTACGGTCGGGCTGGCGTGTTGCAGCGGAACATCTAAATACGGTACAACGATTTGTTCTGCCATCAATTCTACCAAACTGTCCACATGCGGATAAGGATAGACATAATGCAGGCGTATCCAAGCCGTTAAGTCGCCTAGTTGTTTAGCTAACTCGTGAATACGGGTTTTTAACGGTTTTCCTTGCCAAAAATCGGTACGATATTTGGTATCTACGCCATACGCCGCAGTATCTTGGGAAACAATCAGCAATTCGCGTACGCCCGCTTCAACTAATTGATGGGCTTCATCTAAAATTGAGCCAATTGGGCGGCTGACCAATTTGCCGCGCATGGAAGGAATAATGCAAAAGCTACAGCTTTGATTACAGCCTTCAGCAATTTTGAGATAGGCATAATGGCGGGGCGTGAGTTTAATGCCGCCTGCGGGGACTAAATCTAAAAAAGGGTCATGCTCAGGCGGCAAATGCTGGTGAATATTGTCCATTACCCGTTCTAATTCATTGGGTCCAGTTACTGCTAGCACTTGCGGATGGTGTTGTAAAACAAATTGCCCTTCTTGTTTCGCCCCTAAACAGCCCGTCACAATGACTTTGCCGTTTTCATGTAAGGCTTCGCTGATGGTGTTTAAGGATTCTTCCACTGCCGCATCAATAAAACCGCAGGTATTGACCACGACTAAATCGGCTTCTTGGTAAGAAGGACTAATTAAATAACCCTCTGCGCGTAATTGTGTCAAAATACGTTCAGAATCAACAGTTGCTTTAGGACAGCCTAAAGAAATAAAACCAATTTTAGCAGGCGTTGCCGTTTTACGCGGTTTAGAAGAAATAGCTTTGTTCATATTTAAAGTCATTAAAGGAAAATTTAAGCAATGTCACGGAATTAACATCAAAATCAGTAATACTTATTTATTGTATTCCAAGTTTAGGAGCATTTATGCCACTTTCTTTTATTCATAAATTGCCGTTGCGCGTTACTTTAATTGTGCCGTTTGCATTGGTATTAGTTTTAACAATGAGTAGTATTGCGTGGTTGTCTTTGCGCAATGGACAAATGGCGGTTAATCAAGTTGCTGAACATTTACAAAATGGCATTAGTGAGCGGATTAGTGATCAATTAAATCAATTTGTCAATCAAGTACAACTGATTAATCAAATGAATGTTGATGCTTTTCAATTGAATCAATTTAGTTTAGCGGATACAGGGCAATTACAAAAACATTTTTGGAAACAAATCCAACATTTTAAAGATTTATATTCCATTTATTATGGTGATGCTATCACAGGACAATTCCAAGGTGCGAATCGAGTTGCTAATCAGCAGCAATATCAAATCACTTTTGCCACTGCTGAAACTGGGCAAAGTATGTGGGTTTATAGTGTGAATACTCAAGGCGAATTTGTGGGCGAGGCGGAAAAATTAGCGGTGTTTGACCCGCGTAGTCGTCCTTGGTATCAAGAAGCCAGTAAGCAAGGTAAAGCCATTTGGAGTGAAATTTATACCGATTTTTCCTCGCATGAGCTGATGTTAACCGCTGCACAACCGAGTTATTTGCCAGATGGCACATTGCGCGGGGTGTTGGCGGTGGATGTGGAGTTAAAAGGCTTAAATGCTTTTTTACGCGGGCAAAAAGTGGGGAAAACGGGGAAAACTTTTATTATTGACCATACAGGCACTTTAGTTGCAAATTCTAGTAATTCTCCCAATTATGATGAAAAAAATAAGCCTATTCAAGCTACTGCTATTAAAGACCCGCAAATTCAAGCCAGTGCTCAATATTTAAAAAATCAGTTGGGAACATTTAAAAATCTAAAGCAAGTTCAATTTGTTAAATTTGATTGGCAAGGACAAATGCAATGGTTGCAAATAGTGCCATGGAAAAATACGGCGGGTTTAGAGTGGTTAGTGGTCGTCGTGTTACCAGAACAGGATTTTATGCAAGAAATTCACAATAATACTTTGCATAACCTATTGTTAATGGGGATAGCTTTGCTATTAACGGGCATTATTGCATGGCGTACGACGCGCTGGGTGGTTCGTCCATTAGCAGATTTAAACCATGCCGCCCAGCGCATTGCGAATGGCGAATGGGACCAGCATTTACCACTGCATCGACGCGATGAAATTGGCGAATTAGCTTTGACTTTCAATCAGATGGGCAATCAATTACGCTCATATTTTGCGACTTTAGAGCAACGGGTCGCGGAGCGTACGCAAGAATTGGCAAATGCTTATCGCAAATTGAAAGCTTCGCAAGCGCAATTAGTGCAATCTGAAAAAATGGCTTCTTTAGGACAAATGGTGGCGGGAATCGCACATGAAATGAATACGCCGTTAGGTTATATTAAAAATAATGTGGAATTAACCCGTCGTTTATTAAATCATTTAGAAGAACTGATTCAGCAACATGAGAAATTAGCCGAGTTAATGATTACAGAGCCTGATAATCAAATTGCTTTGCAACAGCAATTAGCAACGGTTGCGGAATTAGACCAAGAATATCATGAAGATGAGATGATTAGTGAAACGCAAGAGTTGTTAAAAGATACTTTATATGGAATTGAGCAAATTTCTGAATTAGTAATGAATTTGAAAAACTTTAGCCGTTTAGACCAAGCCAAAATTGCTAATGTGAATTTAAATGAAAATTTAGACAGTGTATTATTAATTGCCAATTCTGTGCTTAAACATAAAGTGCAAATTGATAAACAATATGGTGATATTCCTGCTGTCAGTTGTTCTCCTTCACAATTAAATCAAGTTTTCTTAAATTTGATTACTAATGCAGCCCAAGCGATTGAGCATGAACAGGGTAAAATTACCTTAAAAACATCTGCTGATGAGCATTTTGTGCAAGTCAGTATTCAAGATAATGGCAAAGGAATTCCTAAAGATGTGATTGCAAAAATCTTTGACCCTTTCTTTACCACTAAACCGATTGGACAAGGAACAGGTTTAGGGTTATCTATTAGTCACCAAATTGTCACCCAGCATGGCGGAAAAATTAAAGTGGCTTCTCAAGAAGGGAAAGGAACACGCTTTGTGGTATTTATTCCGCGTCAATTAAAACGCACAGAGGAAAATACAAATGAGTCGTAAAGAAATTACTTTGTTATTTGTGGATGATGAAGAGCGCATTTTACGTTCTTTAAAAATGTTGTTTAAAAGTGAATATAATGTACACATTACAACCGATGTGAATGAAGCTTTAGCATTATTAGCTAAAGAAAAGATTCATGTATTAATCAGCGACCAACGTATGCCTGTAATGACGGGGGTGGATTTATTAAAACAAGCTCGCCAAGTTTCACCCAATACTATCCGTTTATTATTAACGGGTTATGCAGATTTAAGTGCAATTGTCGGCTCGGTGAATGAAGGGGAAATTTTCCGCTACATTAATAAGCCATGGGAAACTGAAGAAATTGTAAATACTGTGCGCCAAGCGGCGGAAGTGGCTTTATCTACCTTTAATTTGCCGCCAGAAGCAGTGGATAAAGAAGCAAAATCTGAAAAAACCGTTGAGCAATTGGGTTTGTTAGTCATTGATGATTCAGCAGAAACGTATCAAACGGTGTGTGAGTTGGTGGGTGAGCAATATGTTGTGAAATGGGGTAAATCTTTAAATGATGCGTTTGCGGTATTAAGTGAGGAAAATATTGCAATTGTGATTTCTGAAGTTAAAGTCGCCAATGAAGATATTACTGCGCCGTTAAAAACGTTAAAGCAACATCATCCGCATATTTTAACGTTAATTTTAACTTCTTTTCAGGATACTAAAGCCTTGATTGAATTGATTAACCAAGGACAAATTTATCGTTTTTTACCTAAACCGATTTTAAAAGGAATGTTAGAAAAAAGTTTGCAAGCTTCTATTCGTCATTATCATTCAATGCGCCAACAACCACAGTTAATTGCGCGTCATGTAGTGGAAAAACCTAAGAAAGAAAGTTGGAATATTTCTGAAGCCATTATGGGATATATTCGCCGAATTAAAACCCGTCTTTAATGAATAGAAGTTTGTAGTAAAGGTAATAGAACTTCTAAAACATGGCGTAATTCTTCCGATTTATAAGGAGATTCTGGACATCTATTATAATCACGCAAAGCGACTTTAATGAGTTTTAAAACTAATTGATGCTCTGTATGGGGTGTGTAATATAAAATTTCTTGGGCATAAAGTCGCACCAGCATAGAATCATCGGGTTGTTTTAATAAAGTAATAATAGTGCTAATACATCGCTCGATTTCTTGCGCATTTAAATTTTCATTTCTTTCTAATTCAAATTGGTCTGCTGAAATAATGAGATTTGCCATTATGCACATCCTTAGAAAGCAAAGTATCTGAGCGTTATTAATATAGATGTTCGTAATCTTTATATAAGTTAATAAGTATTTTTTAAGGGATGGAAATCAATCTTATTTGTTTCAAGGTTAAAAATAATTTTTATTGAATTTTATTTAAGTATGAATTTAATAAAATATGTTTATTGTATTCGCTGAATTAGGGACTATATAGCCTTCAAACAAATTCCATCATCAAATTAAGGAAAATAGAAATGAGTTTTTTAACAATTTTTGCGTTGTTAATTGTAGGTTGTATTGGTGCTTCTAGTTATATTCTAAGTAAATTTCCAACGATGCAACCTATTTTAGATAAGATTGCGCCTTATCAAGGGATAATCGGTGTTATTTGTGTTGTCATTGGTTTATTTACGGCGTTATCTTCTACTTTGCAACTGTTTAAAGCCTTAGTTTATATTGCCAGTGCCTTAGTGCTGCTAGGGTTAGGTTTAACGTTTGGTTTGCAAATTATTCAAGGTTTTTTACCTAACAATAATAATACCTCGCAAAAATTATCTACTTGGAATAGTTATTTAATTCCTTATCAAGGAAAATTAGGTTTAGTTGCATTAGCATTAAGTGCGTGGGGGCTTTTTGCTAAAACCATAGGAATTTCTTAAACAAAAGGAGGGCGTATGAGGATAACGCGCATCATCCATGCTACGGTGGATGCGTTGTTGATGACCTTATTAGGAGGAGGATTGTTAGTAATTGCCTTGTGGTTTAATGGTTTACAAGAGCATATTGGACAACAACGTTATCAATCTGTTGCGGATAAAATAGCGGAACAGCATGGTATTAATCGTTATTTATTCAGGGCGTTAATTACACAAGAAAGTCGTTGGAATCCACAGGCAATTTCGCCTAAAGGGGCAATTGGTTTGGGGCAATTAATGCCTAGCACAGCTTCTTTATTAGGGGTTGACCCTTATGACCCGCATCAAAATTTAGAAGGCAGTGCCCGTTATTTTGCCCAGCAATTACAAACCTTTAAAGATGTAAAGCTAGCTTTGTGTGCCTATAACGCAGGACCGGGTAAAGTGCGTGAATTGGGGCGATGTCCCTTATTTCCCGAAACCCAGCATTATGTAAGAACCATTATTGGAATGTGGTCAGCGGTGGATAAAACCAAAACGCAATGATTATTCAACTTTTTGTTTTTGTTTAGCGAGTTGTGCGCAATGAGGGGGATGAATTAAGCGTTGCACAATTCTAAAGACTTGCATCGCCGAAAACGGTTTACCGCGTAAAGTTACATGTCCTTCAGCGTTCAGTTGATTGGCTATTTTCTGAAAAGAATAATTTTGTTGGCGTAAGAGCTGAATATAGCCACTAATTAATTTATAATGTTCAACTGCCTGATTATGGACAGATAAAGGGCCTTTTAATTTTGCCTCTTCAGTCAAATTAGCAGCACAACCAAAGCGCGCTCCCCGCTGTTTAGCCAATGCCATTGCCCGTTTAATGCGTTGGCTGTGTCGTTCACTTTCATCTTGTGCAACTAATGCCATAATTCCAATGGTTAAAGAATTCGCGCCCGGCATATCAGCCGCCACAAAGTTAACCCCGCTTTTATGCAAAGTCATGGTAAACGCGGCATTGCGAGAAAGGCGGTCTAAAGAAGCAATAATCAGCACTGCGCCTTCTTGTTTAGCTTTAGCAATTGCCGCTTGCAATTGCGGACGGTCAATTTTACGCCCGCTTTCTACTTCCATAAATTCGGCAACGAGTTGTAAATGACGTTGTTGAATATATTCATGCACAAAATTACGTTGACTATCTAAGCCTGAGCCATGCTGTTCTTGATAAGGCGTGGAAACCCGATAATATCCGACGGCTTTATTCATCTTCTCTATCCATTACTACCATAGTTATATCAATTTGGAGTTTACTTTAGTCCTTGTTATGGTAAGCAGGATTGTTGAGGCTTGCAAGTCCTCTATCGCGGCGAATTTTCAGCATGTCAATAAAAAGACAACCATAAAAAAAGGCGACCGAAGTCGCCTTGTTGTTGGCTAAAAAAATTTAGCGTTGAGAAACTTTTTCTGAGGGTTGGTGGCTAACCCGAATAGCGGTTTTTTTAGAACTATCCGTGTCGTAATAAACCGTTTCCCCTACAGCAACCGTTTTTTTATCGCCTTGGAGCGCAGAAAAGTGCATAAATACCTTTTCTCCGCCTCCCGCAGGTACGATGTAACCAAAACCTGCTTGCGCGTTAAACCAGTTAATTTGTCCTACTTGCTCAGCCTGAACTGACAGAGACAAACTCGTTAATACGATAGAAAAAATGAGTGGAAGCGTTTTCACAGCTGACTCCATTACAGGAATGAATAACTATCCTGAATAGGGCAATCACCATACCAAACTGTAATCATTTGATTTTGTTGAATAGGTCAATTAAGAACTGACAGTTTAATGACAGTTTTGCAGATGAGTTTCAGAAAATAAACAGGGGTCGGTGTCATTTTATTTTTCATTTTTTGGGTTATTTACTAAACAGGTGTTTTTGATAGATATAATCACTATCTCATTGTAAACAAGCTAGAAAATAGAATTTCATAAACTTTAACATTGTTAATTTAAATTTGCTTAAAAAAAATTTTTGTTGCACTGCAATATAGTAATAAAATATGTTACACTATTACATCATTCGTAAGAACTGATACGTTTAAATTACACAATTAATGTTTCGTTAGTTAATTAACGAAGTAAATCAAAGCATTGGAGACCCAACATGCAAGCAGATTTAATGAAACAATGGACAGAAATGAGTCAATCTTCCTTAGAAACCTTAAAACAAATTGGGGCGGCAAACGTCGAAACGTTGAACAGCATGATGAAAAGCCAATTTGCAGCCACCAATATGGCTGAATTAATTCAAGCATCTATGAAAGCCGTTCAAGAGCTGAACCAAACTAACAGCACTTTGTTAAATTCTATGCTGCAAAAGCAAATGAGCGCAGTGAATTTAAACGCAACTGCCACTGCTTTTAAAGAATTAGGCGATATCAGCAGCAACACCATGAACGGTTTTTTACAACGTCAAGTAGAATTGATGAAGTTATACACAGAAAGCACCAACCGTTATGTGGAAAGCTTAAAGCAAGCCAAAACTCCAGAAGAAGCGATTAAAGCACAAACAGAATTGTTTAAAGATTTACAAGAAAAATTGAAAGGCAATGCAGTACAAACCATGCAAGTATTAAATTCCATTCGCGAAACCATGCAAGCATGGTCTGATAAAATGATGGCAACTAAATAATCTGATTCACAAAACATGTTTTTTTGAACGCTGTGCACCAGCAATTTTTTGCTGAGTACAGACACAAGCCTTAATCATTTTGGTTAAAATAAGCAATTGTGAATCTTTGCTTGACCTGTGATTGAGGCTTTTTTATGAAATCTGTTCGTTCACGTTTTTCATTTCGTTGTACGCCTACCTATTATCAAATTGAATGTCAACACTGTGATGAAATTGTTGCAGTGCAATTTGAGCATCCGCAAATTTCTTCAGCAATCCATTCTCCACATTTACAACAATGTCCTTTATGCGCGCATGTTACATTGCAACGGGTCGAGATTCGTCATGAACGTTATGAGGAATTAATGCGTAATTGGGATTTAATGGATAGTGGCGGCACAACAGAAGATAATGCAGTTACAAAGGTAGATTTTAGCCAGTATGTGCGCGATAAATTTTTATAAAATGATGGGATTCTTTTCAAAAAATATGAAAAATTTCAAGCTATCACGCAGGAAAATAGGGTATCTCGGTAAAGGTGGGGAGATACCCTGCGTAACGTATTAGCGTTGAGACATGTCATATTATTCAGAGTTTTGTTGCAGCCGTCTATAAGGTGTATTCCTTATCTCTGCCGAATGAAGAGGTATTATGTTATCAGTTATTATTATTACAAAGAATGCCGCAGAACATCTTGAAAGGTGTTTATGTTCAATTAGTTGGGTAGATGAAATTATTGTTTTAGACTCGGGTAGCACGGATAAAACAGTCGAAATCTGTCAACAATTCCCAGTAAAAATATATCATAATGCAGATTGGCAAGGATTTGGAGTGCAAAAAAATCGTGCGTTGCAATACGCAACGGGGGACTGGGTTTTATCCTTAGATGCAGACGAAGAAGTGACACCCGAATTACGGCAAGCTTTGCAGCATTCTATGTTGCAAACAGAGTATTCTGCTTTTGCTATCAATCGTTTATCGCGTTATTGTGGGCGATGGATTTGGCACGGCGGCTGGCATCCTGATTATGTGGTACGCTTATTTAAACGCGGTTGTGCTCAGTTTAGTACAGATTTAGTACATGAACAGTTGCAAGTCATAGAAGGAAAAACGGGTAAAATTAAACAGATGTTGTTGCATTATTCGTTTAATTCTGTGGAAGAAGTTTTACATAAAATTAATCACTATTCGACCGCTGGGGCACAAATGCGCTGGGCGCAAGGTAAACGGGGCAGTTTGCGGCGCGCAATTTTGCACGGTTTATGGATGTTTTTACGCACTTATATTTTACGGGCGGGTTTTTTAGATGGACGACAAGGATTTATGTTAGCTGTTTCTAATGCTGAGGGAACATATTATCGTTATCTAAAATTGTTATATTTAGAAGAAAATCAAAAAGAAAAAGAGAATAGTTAGTATAAATTTATCTCTGATGGCAGCAAACTCGGTGAATTTTAATTGGCAAAATTTAACTGACATGGCAAACTACATATCCTTTTAAATATCGGATACTTGCTATTACTCAATGGGATGAGGAGTGAACCGCCATGATTGACATTAAAGACCCCAATCGCTTTGCTGAAGTGCGGGCGGCAATTTTGCGCGGTGATTGTCCTCCTTCCACTGGACAATTGAAAAAACGTTATCACATGGATTATTACACTGCCCGCGATTATTTGGCTAAATTGTTAGAAGAGCAGCTATTAGTAAAAAATCCCGTCAATAGCCATTATCAATTAAAAACCCCATGCGCCGCGCCTGAGAAAAAACGGCGGCAAATAAACACCCGCTCCGTCCGTTCGTCGTCTGTGCGACGGCACAATGTCACTTAAAAGCAGGGTGATGAACATGCTTATTAAATTTTTGCGGGAAATGCTTAAGAAAAACTTACACGTTAAAGCACTTCAGCCATAAAATCCCTGATTTTACTACTGTCATCTCTTCTATTTTGCCCTGTCAACTTATCGTGCATTGTATAAAAATTCATCAATTGCTTATCATTATTGCAACTTAAAGCTGAAAGTAGATTTATCTAGTTGATAATCTTAAATATATGGAGGTTATCAATTGTTCTAATAATTTATATTCGATTAATATTTGTTTAAATTGTTGAGATACAAACAGGCAAAGATTAACATATTTAACTGAAAGTAAAGTAATTTTTAAGGTAGATTTTCTTAGTAATTTCTTTCCTAAATAGATAAATTAGAAGTTACGCAGTTCAAACAAAAGTAGGATGGGCTGACGTAAGGAAGCCC
>CAZKST010000010.1:0-27950 GCA_964555395.1 uncultured Thiotrichaceae bacterium
TTATTTTCTCTATTTCGTCTATAAAGCCATGATAGACTTCTCCGCCATCAATTAAAATATTCTTTCCATCAAAAGAAATTAAAATAGCATCGCCACTGCCAGCTTTTAAAAAACTAAACGTAATAGACATTTTTTCCACCAAAATGACAATAAAATTTTCGTAATTTTAATACAAAAACATTCCCATCTCAACAATGGGAATGCCAAAAACAAACAACTACCCTCCAAAAATCCCAATATCATCCCCGCCGCCTGTTTGACCATCTGCACCCATAGAAAATAGCACAAAGGGTTGCCCAACAACTGAAGATAAACCATATTGATAGGGACGATTCCAAGGGTCTAAAGGTACTGATTTTTCTTCTAAATATGGACCTTTCCAAAAAGGTTTGACTTTTTCATCAGCAGGCGCAGCAATCAACAAATTCAAACCCTCTTCCTTACTCGGAAAACGACCAATATCTAAATACAAAGTTTGCAACGCGCCTTTCAACATTTTTACTTGCACTTCAGCCGTTTGCAACTTCGCACGGTCGCCCGCGCCTAAAATTTTCGGTCCCACTAAACCCGCAATTAAACCAATAATCACTAACACAACCAACATTTCTAATAAAGTAAAACCATTTTCTTGCTTCATATTGTTTTTCCTAATAAATTTAAACAGCAACACTTTGTAAACTGGTGATAGCCAAAATTACGCCCGTCACAATCAATCCAATAATGCCGCCAATCACTAAAATTGAAATCGGCTCAATTAACGCTAATGCTTGTTTCATCCGCACTTTGCCGCTTTCTTCCAATAAATTCGCCAGCGAACGCAACATGCGCGGCAATTCGCCCGCCCGCTCGCCCGCTCGAATCAGGTTATGCCCCGTCGAGGTCAACGCATCGTTATCATGCAAAGCTTGCGATAAATTTACGCCCGCCCGCACAGCTTTACTCACTTGATTCAAACGGTTGCGTAAAGTCAATAATTGCACGCCTTGCTCGGCTAATTCCAAAGCTTTGAGCAATGGCACGCGATTTTGTAACAAAGTCGCCATCATCGCCGACCAGCGCGCCGTTTCAGATTCTACAAGCCAAGTGCCGATTAACGGTAATTTTGCCAATTTATCCCATAATTGTAATCGAACCTGCGGTTGTGTGACGATAGTCGCAATAAAGGCAACAATCGCAATCGCGCCTAAGCTAATCCATTCTAAATTTGCTTTTAAAAACATACCTGTATTTAACACAATTGAAGCGAGCAAAGGCACATCCGCTGCTCGATTTTTGAGCAAATTGGCAAATTGGGGGACAACAAAAATGAAAATCAGCAGCACCGCACTGATACCAGACAAAATTAAAATTGTTGGGTAAATCATCGCGCTTTGAATTTCTGCTTTCATGCGCGTGTCATATTCCAGTTGCGCTAAACCATCACGCAATCCTTCCGCCACTTTGCCCGTTAATTCGCCTGCTTCAACCAGTTGATGCACATACCAAGGCAGCGTTAAAGGACTGTCTTTTAAGGCTTGCGCAAAATTTTTGCCTTGCCGTAATTGGCTTGCCATGCCCGCAAAAGCTTGCGTTAATTGCGGATGATGCGAAGAATGTGAAATAGATTCAACGGCTTCAATCAACGATACGCCTGAGCTTAACAGTGTGGTTAATTCATGCAGCACCATTAACATATCACGTTGTTTTGCTTTACCTTTAACGGTGGTTTGCTTTTTTTCGTCTAAAGTCAACGCGACTAAATTTAAATTGCGTTTGCGCAATTGGCGGGCGACATCGCGGTCTGAATCGGCAGTTAAAATGCCGCTGACGGTTTGATTTTGGGCATCAATAGCTTGATATTTGTAACGCATTTTTAATTTAAATTTTAAAAGATAATTAAGCAACTAAACAGTATTGAATTTAAGCAATTCTTTCACGCACTCGTTGTAAACGTTGTCTCAATTGTTGGGTTTTTTGCAATTCACCACGTTTTTCTGCTAATAAAATTAAATGGGTTAAAGCTGCTTGGTGAGTAGGATTTAAATATAAAGTTTTATTTAAATATTGCTCAACTTGAATAAACTCATTTAAAGCTAAATAAATCATTGCCATTAAAAAATAGGCTTCAGTAGAATCATTTTTTTCAGTTAAACAAGCTTGGCAATAAAACAAAGCTTGTTTAAAATCGCCTTGATTTGCGAGCCGTTGCGCTTTTTCAAATAATTGCTCAAAAATAGAAAAAGAATAAGCTTGTATTTCATCACATTGATTAGTTGCAATAAAGTGTTTAGCCGTAGGTAAAGAAGGTTTTTGTTCAACTAATATAGAAGATAAATTGGGCGAAGAAATAACGGAATTAGAAGAAACGGGAGCAGATAATCGCCGACAAGCAAAAGCACCCGCATAAGGTAAAAATTCAAATTGAGCGGGATTAATATGTGCGCGTTCAGCATGTCCAACAAATAATAATCCTGAAGGTTTTAATAAACGTAAAAGATGCTGCAATAGTTTTTCTCTTGCTGCACAATTTAAATAAATTAAAAGATTGCGACAAAAAATAATATCAAATGGGGCTTCATTTTCTAAAAAGCGTGCATTTACAACATTCGCTTGTTTAAAATGTACACATTGCTTTACAAAAGCATATAAATGATAAGAAACTTTTTCATTTTGTAAAACCCGTTCAAAATAACTTTGTTGATAGCGCATATCATTGCGGTCTCTAAAAGCTTCTTCAGTATAAATTGCCCGTTGCGCATGTTGCACAGCGTGCTGACTAATATCTACCCCTAAAATGTGCAAACGTTCTACATTTAACCCCATTTCTAGCAAATTAATTGCAATAGAATAAGGTTCTTCTCCTGTAGAACATGGCACGCTTAAAATTCGCAGCGGTGCGTTATTTTTTTGAGAAATCCAGTCTTTTTTAACATAGTCGTTTAAACAGTGTAACGCCGCTTGTCCGCGCATAAACCATGTTTCAGGAACGACCACCGCATCAATTAAAGATTGCCATCCTTGTGGCGATTGCGCTAAATGCTGATGATAATCTTCAATTGAATGAAAACCAGCGTGTTGCATTTGTTGCTCAATCACTTTACGCAAGGTAAGCAAACCAACCGTTTCAATTTCTAAACCAATATTATCAGCAAGTTGATGAATGAGCGTGAGCATAAAATTTTTTTTCAGTATAATGCGTGACGTAGCGTTTTTTACACGCTTTTTCAAAAAAGCTTAGATGTTTATTTTAACAGAATTTGAGATTAATAAATGAATAACTCGCTAAATTGTAAAGAAAAGATTAAACGCTTTAAACATTACTTAAAAACAAAGTTTTTTTACTTTTAACGTTGTCGTTTTGCCCAATGTAAAAAATGCTGGATTTTTTCATCTTTCAACAAAGCGTCTATTGTGTTAAAACATTGTCCTAATTGTTTTTCATCATATAACTTATGAATAAAAGAATGGCAGGTTCTGCAAATATCAATCCCACGGTTTTGCATGTCTTCTTTACTAAAATGGCGTTGAAACCAGCCCCGTTTATGGCAAGCGCGTGGAATCAAATGATGAAAAGTAAGCCATTGTTCACGCTGACATAAAGCACAATGTCCACGGGTTTCTTTAGATTTTCGTTTTGATTCTATTTCATTCATAGTGAATTTTTTATGTATTTAAATTTAAAGTCAAATTTAATTTATAGTTTGTTATTTATTGTTATTTTAAGCGTCTATTATTTTTGTGCAAGCTTAGGTTTAAGCGGCGATTTTTTATTTGATGATTTCCCCAATTTAGAAGGTTTAGGGCAAATTCATGATTCTTTAAGCTTTTGGCAATTTGTAACTGAAGGTTTTTCTGGGCATTTAGGTCGTCCCATTTCTTTATTTTCATTTGCTATGCAATATGGTGATTGGCAACAAAACCCCGCCGCGTTTAAACATCTCAATATTTTATTGCATTTGTTGAATAGCTGCTTAATTTTTGTTTTAGCAAAACAATTAGCCACGTTGCTTAAATTAGAACCAAACAAAGTTTTATTAGTTGCACTCATAACAATGAGTGTTTGGTTATTACATCCTTTGCATATTTCTACTGTTTTATATGTCGTGCAACGCATGACCCAATTAATGACTTTGTTTACTTTATTAGCCTTAATTACTTATATTTATGGCAGACAATGCACACAGTTGTTTTATAGTTATCTTTGGATGAGCTGTGGTTTAATTTTATTTGGGATTTTAGCTGTTTTAAGTAAAGAAAATGGTGTTTTATTATTATTTTATGTTTTAAGCTTAGAATTCACATTATTATCTACAGTCAATCGTCCACAGTATTTTTATTATTGGTTTTCTGTGGTGATTATTTTTCCCATTGCCATTTTATTTGCTTATTTTATCACTCATCCTGCTTTAATTATTAAAGATTATCAAGTACGCGATTTTTCTTTAATTGAGCGGATGATGACCCAATTTCGCGTATTATGGGATTATGTCTTTAAACTGTTTTTATTAAAACCGCAATTCGGTTTATTTCAAGATGATTTTGTTATTTCTCGCAGTTTGTTCAAACCATTCACCACAATTATTGCATTAATCAGTTGGTTAGCTGTTTTAGGATTGGCATTTTATAAACGTCAACAATGGCGATTATTTGCTTTTGCTATTCTTTTTTTCCTTGCTGGGCATTTATTAGAATCTACTGTTTTTCCTTTATTTATTTATTTTGAACATCGTAATTACTTACCCAGCTTTGCTTTAATTTTCGCCTCTGTGGTTGCAGTGGTTTTATTGTTGCAACATTTAAGTGAGTTAAAACAAAAATATTTCATTATTACTTTAACTGCACTTTGGGGGGTAATGTTAATTTTCTTAAATTATCAAGAAAATAAACTGTGGTCTAATTCTTTATTGCAAGGCATAATTTGGGCAGAACAACATCCTAATTCTCGTCTTGCTTTAGCTAATGTTTCCTCAGTGCTAGGTAGAAATGGTTATATCGATAAAATGTTAGAATATCATCAAAAGATGATAAAACAATTTCCCGAAGATGCTACGCCTTTATTAATGCAACTAGCAACCGTGTGTTTAACTGAAAAAACTGAAATCCCTGATTTTAATTTCTTAAAGACCGAATTAGCCAAACGACGGATTGATGCGGGTACACCTGCGGCGTTAAATATGATGGCAGTGAGACAAACTGCTCATGCCTGCCCACGCTTAAGCAATGAAAACGTTGAGCTGGTTTTTCAAAGTTTATTAAGCCATCCAATTCAAACTGCTTACCACTTTGATATACAAGTGATTTATGCACAATGGTTAGGTGCTCAGCAACACTATGCACAGGCTGTTGCAATGGCTGATAAAGCGTTGAGTTTAAAAAAGGATACTGTTCTGCAATTTAATCGGGTTTATTGGTTAGTCATGAATCAACAAATCGCAGAAGCAAGTGCAGCGTTAACACACTTAAAAGTTACTTTAAATTCAGTTGAACAACAACTTTATAAAGAAAACTTTGTACGTTTAGAAACACGCCTTAAACAACTACAAAAAAGTAACTAATTTTTAAACTTTAAAAAAAAGTAAAGCTCTTGAAATAAGCCTGTGTGTCGTTAAAAACAGAGCGCATTGATGGAAGTTTACCCAACCCAAATGCAACTTGTTAAAAGTTGTTATCACAACAATAGGATAAAACTTATCTTATGGAAACTATGGTAGAAATTAAAAATTTACGCAAACAATTCGGCACATTGACGGCGGTCGATGATGTGTCGTTTAGCGTGCAACGGGGGGAAGTGCTCGGATTTTTAGGCCCTAACGGTGCGGGCAAATCCACCACCATGAAAATGGTAACGGGTTTTTTAACGCCAACCGCGGGCACAATTCGCGTTGTTGGTGAAGATATTCAAAGCAAACCCTTGTTAGTCAAACAAAAAATTGGCTATTTACCTGAAGGTGCGCCCGCTTATCCTGATATGACTCCTTTGGAGTTTTTGGATTTTATCGCTGATATTCGCGGTTTAACGGGCGAATATAAAAGCCGTCGCATTAAAGAAGTCATTGCACGGGTGAATTTAGAATCTGTGTTAAATCAAGCCATTGATACTTTATCTAAAGGTTATAAGCGGCGCGTGGGTTTAGCACAAGCAATTTTACATGACCCCGAAGTGCTGATTTTAGACGAGCCTACCGATGGTTTAGACCCCAATCAAAAGCATGAAGTGCGCAGTTTAATTAAAGAAATGGCGGCGGAAAAAGTGATTATTTTATCCACCCACATTTTGGAAGAAGTGCACGCCGTGTGCTCGCGGGCGGTTATCATCGCCAAAGGTAAAGTGTTAGCGGATGGTGTTCCAAGCGATTTAGAAGCAAAATCACCGAATTACAACGCAATTAATCTCACAATTCAAAGCAATAGTGAAAGCGAAAGTATTCGCAGCGCGTTGGCGCAATTGCCCCAAGTGGCGCAAGTAACGTTGCTGCCTTCTGCGGCTAACACTTTGTCTTATCACATTTTACCTAAAGATAAAGCCTCTATTGTCACGACTATCAGCCAATACACCCACAGCCAACAATGGCAAGTGGAAGAATTGCATGTGGATAAAGGACAATTAGATGAAGTCTTTAGAGCAATTACCTCTACACGCTAAATAAGCATTAAAGAAACGATGATTTAATGCCTTGTTTTTTTCTCTATAGGAGTTTGTAGTAATGACCAATGCTTTATGGGTTATTTTTAAGCGTGAATTAATGAGCTATTTCACGACACCTTTAGCGTACATTTTTATTATTATTTTTTTAGTGTTAAGTGGTGTCTTTAGTTTTTATTTAGGCAATTTCTTTGAACGCGGACAAGCAGATTTAAATTCTTTCTTTATGTTTCATCCGTGGTTGTATTTATTTTTTATTCCTGCTTTATCTATGCGTTTGTGGGCAGAAGAACGTAAAGCGGGCACAATTGAATTGTTATTAACTTTACCGATTAGCGTCGTTGATGCGGTTTTAGGAAAATTCCTTGCTGCATGGGCATTTACTTCTATTGCTTTATTTTTAACTTTCCCCATGTGGATTACGGTTAATTATTTAGGCAATCCTGATAACTTAGTGATTCTCGCAGGTTATTTAGGCAGTTTATTAATGGCGGGCGCATTTCTGGCGATTGGTTCTTGCTTATCGGCATTAACTAAAAATCAAGTGATTGCTTTTATTGTTACCGCAGTTGTCTGTTTTGCGTTTGTTTTAAGCGGCTATCCTTTAGTGTTAGATTTCTTTAGCGGTTGGGCTCCTAGCATTATTGTTGATACCATTAGTTTCTTTAGTTTCTTAACCCATTTTGAAGCATTAAGTAAAGGAGTAATTGATATTCGCAATTTAATCTATTTTGCGTCGTTAATTATTTTCTGGTTGTTTGCAACCACTGTGCTGATTGAAATGAAAAAAGCAGATTAATACTGTTGTTAAGAATCTTTTTTTAGAGGAACGTTATGAATAAATTTTTAACTACTACCACGTTAGTGATGGGCGTTGTTATTTTACTCGCTATAAACATCATTAGTAATGTTGTATTTCAATCCTCACGGGTTGATTTAACAGCATCACAACTTTACACCTTATCACAAGGTTCAAAGAATATTTTAAGCACTTTAGAAGAACCTTTAACTTTACGTTTGTATTTTTCTCAACGTTTGGCTAAAGATTTCCCCGCCATTAATACTTATGCGATTCGCGTGCGGGAATTGTTACAAGAATATCAACGCTTAGCAGGCAATAAAATCAAATTCACCGTAATTGACCCTGAACCATTTTCTGAAGAAGAAGACCGCGCAGTCGGTTATGGTTTACAAGGTGTGCCCGTTGATAGCAGTAATACTATGTTTTACTTTGGTTTAGTCGGCAACAATACGGTTGGTGATGAGCAAGTCATTCCTTTTTTCCAAAGTGAGCAAGAGCGGACTTTAGAATACGATTTAACTAAATTAGTGTATACCCTTGCCAATCCACAGCAAAAAGTCATTGGCGTATTGAGCAGTTTGCCGATTATGGGACGCACTGCCAATCCGATGAATCCCATGGCGCAACCTTCTCCAGCTTGGGCAATTATTGAGCAATTGAAGCAAATTTTTGAAATTCGTCAATTAGATATGAACGCTGATAGCATTCCAGAGGATGTTAATGTGTTGATGTTAGTGCATCCTAAAGATTTCAAAGATTCCACTTTATACGCGGTTGACCAGTTTGTTATGCGCGGCGGGCGGGTGATTGCTTTCGTTGACCCCTTTGCTGAGTCTGACCGTCCTGATATGCCACAAATGGCGATGAATCATAAACGTACGTCTAGTTTAGGCAAATTAAGTAATAGCTGGGGCATAGAAATAACCGACGGTAAAGTCGTTGCCGATATGGATGCAGCAAAACAAGTGCAGTTAGAGCAACAAGGACGGGCAGCGATTGCGGATTATCCTGTATGGATTGATATGAATAGTAAAAACTTCCGTCCAGATGATGTGATTACTAATCGTTTGGATACGATGACTTTTGCCTCAGTCGGCGCGATTACCAAAAAAGATGGCGTAGCCATTGATTTTGTGCCGTTAGTAGAAAGTTCTACTCAATCTGAATTAATTGATGCAAGCAAATTAGCAATGTTAGAAGACCCGCAAGAAATCACTAAAGATTTTAAAGCAAGTGGTCAACGTTATGTTATTGCTGCGCGGGTGAGTGGACAATTAAAAACTGCTTTCCCAGATGGTAAACCCAAGAAAGAAACGACACCTGAAGAAGACGCGAAAAAGTTAGCTGAACCTGAGAAAAAAGAAGAAGCCCCTAAACCACAAGTTATGGAAACTAAAGAATCTGCTAATTTAATTGTGATTGCGGATTCTGATATGTTATTCGACCAATTCTGGATTAGAACACAACGTTTCTTAGGGCAAAAAGTAGCAACGCCAATTGCCGCGAATGGTACATTCATTAGTAATGCAATTGAGAATTTAATGGGCAGTAATGATTTAATTAGCGTGCGTAATCGTGGCTCTTTCAATCATCCTTTTACTAAGATTGCCGACATTCAAAAAGAAGCAGAAAAACGTTTCCGTGAGAAAGAGCAACAATTAATTACGCGCTTAAAAGAAACGGAAGAGAAAATTAATCAATTGCAAAGTCAACGCAAAGATGCAGCAAATACTAATTTAACTGCTGAGCAACAAAAAACTTTAGAAAGTTTCCGTGATGAACAAGTGTCAATTCGTAAAGAATTGCGGGCGGTTCAACATGAATTGCGTAAAGATATTGAGTCTTTAGAATTCTGGTTAAAAGTATTCAATATTGGTTTCTTAGCATTATTGGTTGGAATTGCGGGCATTATGTTCAATATCCAACGTCAACGGCAAAAGAAAAGCGTCGCAGTTGCTTAATGGCTATTTAAACAAAATAGTTGCTCATTGCTTTATTCAATAGTGAGCAACTGTTTTAATAAATTGAGGATGAATTATGAATGCAAAATCTTTATCGTTGCTCACAATTATCGCTGTTGTGTTGTTAGGGATTGCCTTACTTAGCGCGCCGAATAAAAGCGTGCATAAAGAAGCAGAATTAGGCAAATTATTTCCTGAGTTTGCCGATAAAATGGCAGACGTTAGCACAGTGAATATTCGTACAGCGAGCGGCGAAAATAATGTGCAATATGTTAATAAACAATGGGTTTTAACTGAAAAAGATAACTACCCTATTCAAGTGGAAAAAATCAAAGCGTTGTTATTAGCTTTGAGTGATTTGGAAAAAATCGAAGCGGCTACCAGCAAAGCGGATTTATACACGCGGGTGAATGTGGAAGATGTGACGGCTAAAGATGCAAAATCCGTTCAAGTCACCGCTAAAAATGCCAGTGGGCAAACTGTGTTAAGTTTAATCGTTGGCATGAGCAAACCCGCAAAAGGGGATAGCACCCGCCGCGAAATTTTCGTGCGTATTCCAGAAGATAAGCAAAGCTGGCGTGTATTGGGTGCGTTATCGATTGACCGTACCGCCATTGATTGGTTAGATACTTTGTTATTAGATGACAATGCGGATGATGTGCAAGCGGTTGAAATCAAAAATGCAGCCGAGCATATTCAATTTGCTAAAACTGCAAAAGGCGGTGAATTTGAATTAGCGGCTTTACCAGCGGGCGCAACTTTAAAGAAAGAAGCGAATTTAAATTTAATCGGTGCTTTAGTAAGCAATTTAACTTTTGATGATGTTGTCAAAGCGGAGAAAGTGGATTTTAACGCTGCTCCGATTAAAACGACTTTTAAACGTTTTGATGGCGTAGCTTTTGAAATGACGGTTGTTAAAAAAGAGAAACTGTATTATGCACAATTTGCAGCTTCTTTTACTGCACCTGTTAAAGAAACGAAAGCAGATGCTAAACCTGAAGAGTTAAAAGCGGCTGAAGAAGCTATTAAGAAATCGCAGGAATTTGTAGATACTTTCAATGCTAAAGTAAAAGGCTGGGCGTATGCTGTGCCTGATTACAAAATGCAACGTTTAGAAATTAAACATGCTGATTTGTATGAAATCAAAGCCCCTGAAAGTGTAAAAGAAGCGGCAGATTCGTTATTGAACACTGCGCCTGCCAATAGCAGTTCTTCAACCATGCCTGTAGAAGATGCAGTCGCAAATCCCGCGACCCATTAATGCAAGTTGTTTGAAATTTTTGCTGTGAAAATCTTATTCCCACGCAAAATACTATTTTATTAAGGCATGTAGGGTGGAATAGGCGCAAGCCGTATTCCACCAATTCTACTATGCGGTTTTTGCTCAGCTTTTGCGGTGTTTCACGGTGGAATACACTACGCTATTCTACCCTACGAACCGACTCATTAATTACCCTTCTTCTGAGAAATCATAATTCAATTCTTCGCTAGGTTCTTGAATGTAATTCCCTTGCGCTAAATCAACTTCACATTGCCATAAAATCGTTAAACTATTAGCATCTTCTACCGATTCAGCAATAGTTTGACGTTCTAACTCATGGGCTAAATTCACAATCTCTTTAACAGATTTTTGATTGTCTGCATTATTAGATAAACCACGACAGAATGAAGAATCAATTTTTACAAAATCAACAGGTAAATGTTTTAAAGTAGAAGCTGAATTTAAACCTGTTCCAAAATGTTCTAACGCAGTTTTACAGCCCATATTATTTAAGCTATTAATAAACGCTTTTGCTAATTTAACTTGACTAATTGCAACCGTTTCACTAATTTCAAATACTAAACGTTCACCTGGAATTTGAGTAGATTTCAAAGCTTTACGAATAAACAGTAAAATATTTTCGTCTTTAATGGCTTGGTCGGTTAACTTAACGAAAAAAGTTAAATTATGTCCTGCTTGTTGTTGTCTTAATAACACTTTAAAAGCTTCTTTTAATACCCATTTATCCAAATGAATCGTTAAATTGGCTTTTTCCGCAGCCGCAAAGACTTGTCCAGGCGGAATTTTATTATTTTCGCTGTCAACCATCCGCAAATAAATTTCATAGATTTCTTGGGTTTCTCCGCGCAAGCTGACAATAGGTTGATAATGTAAAGACAAACGATTTTCTTCAATCGCGGTTTCAATCATCTTTGCAATATCAGTAATTTTCGCGCCCGCTTCCCCTGCTTTAATCACGGCTTTAAAGACTTCAAAACCATTTCCACCGCGTTCTGTTACGGCTTTGCAAGCAGTTGCTGCATCGTTTAATAAATCTTGTGAACTGGATGCCGAGGCTAAAATAGGGACAATCCCAATACTGCAAGTAGAAAACGAAGATGTGCCATTTTCAAATTCGGTCACACAACCTTCTACGGCTTTACATAAAGTTGTTGCTAAATCGCTAGCCGCTTTAACATCAGTATCGTATGCCAAAATGGTAAAAATATTTTCACTAAACCGACAGACTGTACAGTCTTTTGCAGTCGTTTCTAATACTTGCCCCACGTTTTTGAGCAATGCGTCTGCGCTAGTTAAACCACTGTTTTCACGAATGCTATTGTAATTATCTAAAACGAGATAAAGCAGCATGTTACGGCTGTTTTGCTCCATCGTTTTAGAATGGGTTTTTTCCAATACAGGAATAAAATGCTGACGGTTATATAATTGTGTCAGCGGGTCGCGCAGAGCTGCTTCACGCAATTGTTGTTCTAATTCTTGGCTTTGGGATTGGTCACGAATAATAATTTGTACGCAGCGTTCGCTATCATAAATCGCTTGGCTAAATTCCATTTTACATTTAAAACGTTTATTGCCATTTTTTACGCCTTCTAAACTAATTTCGCGTTCATCATCGCGGTCATTGCTCATGAATTCGCGCATGAATTCTTTAAACTTGCTTTGGTCGTCTAAAGAAACCAAATCCATGATGGGCAAGCCTTCCAATTCATCCATGCTTTGGTAACCAAACATTTCTAAATAGCTTGGATTTGCATGAATGTGCATCCCATCATGCACATAGGCAATCGCGTCGCGTGAAGATTGCAACAGCATGATGTTGTGCCGTTGGGTTTCACGATACATTTGCTCTAAATGGCGACGTTTGCGCCGTTCAGTTAAATTGTCTAATTCACGCCCAACAACGATTTGCAATAAACCGTCGTTGCCCGTCGGGATGGCTTGTCTTGCGCCCGCCGCGAGCACGACTCCCATTTGTTTGGGGTCAAAGCGGTTTAATAGCGCAATAATTGGAATGTCTAATTTGGCATTGAGTACAATTTCACAGGCTTGTTCTACAGTAAATTCAGCAACTTGAGTCACTGAGATAATTAAATCCCATTCATGCTCATTTAAAGCTTCGGCAAAATCTTCAGCATCTTCTACATGACGCGGACGAATAGGGTAGCGTGCTTTGCGCAGGCTGTTGAGAATTACTTCTGCGTCATTTGCGGATTCCTCAATGACGATTAAGCGAATAATGTCATTTGGTTTCACTCGGCTGTTCTCCTTGAACGACAGATAAATATTTTAACGAGAGAAAGGATTTTCATGAATGATGTAAGTGACTACAGTGTTAGACCTGCAAGCATTGTGCAAATCTAAGCCAGTTCACACAAAGTTTGAAGCCTTTTAAAATTAAGTTTATGTTAGCTTAGGGTATTGCTTTCCATTCCAATAAATAAGCAATGACTTGTCCAGCCGTTTGTTGTTTTTTAATGTGCCAATCCGCAGGAAAAATGGGCGCGGGATCACTTTTTGCCATTTCTACATAAATCAACGCAGGGGATTTTAACCAACCATATTGCACTAAATGGGTGCAACTTGCTAAAACGAGTTGTTGTTTAAACGGGGGGTCAAGAAAAATAATATCAAAAGGATTCGCGGGAGTTTTGGCAAGCCATTGCAGCGCGTCACTGCAAATAATTTGGATTTGTTGGGTGTGTAAAAGCTGTGTATGTTGTTTGAGCGTTTGACACACGCTTGCACTGCGTTCAATACAAAACACTTCTGCCGCACCGCGTGAAGCCGCTTCAAAGCCCAATGCACCGCTGCCCGCAAATAAATCTAAACAACGACTCCCTTCAATAACGGGGGTTAACCAATTAAACAGCGTTTCGCGTACACGGTCAGCGGTAGGACGTAATCCCTCTTGTTCTGGCACATTTAATTTTCGTCCGCGCCATTGTCCAGCGATAATTCTGATTTTGCCCATGAATAAAACCTATCTCGTTAAACGAGATTTAAAAATAAGCGACTTAAACCTTAAAAACAATTTGCGCTGTTCTAAAAATGTAGGGTGAAATAGCAAAGCGTATTCCACCCTGCAGTGTAGGAAGATTATTCGTCCTTACCGATGATAATTTGTTTTTGCTCAGCTTTTGCGGCGTTTTAGGGGGGAATACGCTTTGCTATTCCACCCTACAAATATCCTTTATCCTTACAATAAGAATGACTGATTAACATATAAAAGATAAAGATATTAAACGACGGTTGTTTTAAGCTAAAATCATACTCCAAATACATTAAAATCAACAGAAATTAGTCTAAACGTTGGTGTAATACCTTAATTTAGCCAGTTTTTTTTAGGAATACCTGTTTAGTTGCGCTGGTGCAATTAAGGTGTTTTCAGATAGTTTTTTACTTATGGAAATTTTCTCGTGTTTTCACGGCTTTTGAATTTCTTTTTTCCTGCTGTTGCAAAGCAGACGATGCCAACCCCCACAGAAGCATTATTGCGCCAATGGGCAACGGCTGAATGGGTTGAGTATCAGGCATGGCTATTTCACTATAGCTATCTCAGTCTAAATGAATGGCACGCGATGCGGGCGGAAGTGGCAACTTGGCAATCCACCCCGTGCATCAGTTTAGTCACGCCTACCTATAACACGCCGCTGGCATTTTTGCAGGAGTGCGTATTATCAATGCAAATGCAGACTTATCCATTTTGGGAATGGTGCATTGTAGATGATGGCAGCCAATCGCTAGAAGTGCGCGCCTATTTGCAGCAATTGAGCGTTGAAGACCCGCGCATTCGGGTGTATTTTTCGCCTAAAAATCAAGGGATTTGTGGCGCGACCAATCACGCGATTGCTATGGCGACCAGTGATTATGTCGGCTTTTTAGACCACGACGACCGCCTCGCGCCCGAAGCGTTATTTTATGTGGCGCAGGCCATTTGCCAATGTCCAGAGTTAGACATTTTATACACTGACCGCGACATGATTTCGCCTGAAAATCGGCGATTTATGCACTTATTCAAACCGCATTGGTCGCCCGAAACGCTGTTATCAGGTAATTATTTATTTCATTTGATGGTCTATAAACGGCAATTACTCAATGAATTGGGCGGCGTGCGGCTCGGTTTTGAAGGCTCACAAGATTATGATTTAATTTTGCGCGCTTCTGAGCAGGCTAGAGTTATCAAGCACTTAAATAAAATCCTTTACCATTGGCGACAACATCCTGCTTCGGTTGCTTTAGCGCATAATGTCAAAGAATATGCTTATCAAGCAGGCATTCGCGCCCTCAATGAATCGATTCAACGGCGTAAAATCAAAGCCAGCGTGCAAGAAAATCCAAACTTATGGCGCGGTAATTATTTCCTACATTTTCCTGCAACTGAATTACCACCGTTAATTGTGTTGAATAATAATCACAGCATTGCCGAACAAATTCAACATGCGATGCAAAAACATGAACACGCCAAAGCCTTGATTTTCATCAGTGAACAACTGCACCCCTTAGCTGAACAAGACAGTTATCAACAACTGATTGGCTGGTTACAAATTCACGACGTTATCGCCGTTACCGCTAAAATTATTGATACTAAAAAACAATTGCGCCATGCGGGACTGGTGCAAAAACAAGATGGCAGCGTGCTCAGTCTATACGAAGATTTTCCAATAGATACCGCTGGTTATATGGCAGTCACTAACAATGCTCGCAATGTCAGCTTGCCCCATCCTGCCTGTTTTGCGATTAAACGGCGCGGCTGGGCAAATTTATACAGCCATTTAAACCACTATCAAACAGCTTACGCCCTGTTCGCCGCTGCCCAAGATTGGCGCGTGACGGGCGACCGCGTTGTTTACCAACCTTTTGCCTGTTTCAGCATCAGCGCAAACAATGAGCAATGGCAATATGCCAGTCAATGGCACACCAACGCCCAATACTATCAACGCGAACAACAACGCTTTGCCCAACAATACGCCCAACAATTACAACAAGGCGACCCGTACTACTCACCCTATTTAACGACGCATCACGCGGATATGGGTGTAGAACTCGCTTGGAATTTATCGCCTCCATGTTTAATTTAATCAGCCTATTTCTCCCCGTATTTGTAATGATTGGTATCGGCTATGGGCTGCGGGTCAGTCATGTGATTCCAGAAAATCTTTGGACACCATTGGAAAAACTGACGTATTTTGTTTTTTTTCCCGCATTACTCATCCACAACCTCGCCACCACCGATTTTTCACAAATTCAAGCTTCCGCTATGGCGGGGTTATTAACAACAACGATTATTGCGCTAACCGCATTTTTACTACTGTTACGCCCCTTTTTACCCTATAGTGGTGCGAGTTTTTCCTCGATTGTGCAAGGCGGATTACGCTTTAACAGCTATTTAGGCATGGCAATGACCCTTGCAATTCAACCGCAGGCAGGATTAACCTACGCCGCTGTTGCTATGATTGCCATGATACCCTTGCTCAATATCATTGCGGTGCTTGTCCTCGCCCGTTTTGCCCATGCCACGCCCTTATCAGGCAAAGCCTTAAGTTGGGCATTGCTCACCAATCCGCTCATCGTTGGCTGTGTTATTGGGATTAGTTTAAATTATAGCAGTTTGCAACTGCCTAATTTTTTAAGTGAAGTCGCCAAACAACTGGGTAGTGCAACCTTGCCCATTGGTTTATTAACTGTCGGCGCGGCGTTACACTTCAACACCATTCATCACAATTATGGTGCATTGTTACTTGCCGTTTTGATTAAATTAATCATCATGCCAGCAATTGTATGGGGAGGCTGTTATTATTTTGCTTTATCAAAGGAAACCACGTTAATTACCGTCCTTTTTGCCGCATTACCAACTTCAACAGTATCCTATTTACTTGCAAAACAATTAGGTGGAGATTTTCGTTTAATGGCAACGATTATTGCCGTACAAACCGTATGCGCAGCCTTCACTATTCCGCTAATTCTAAGTATTCTTTGAGCAAGTTGTTATGCAATTGCGTAAATTTTCTTTACAACATTTATTTGTTACTGCATTTTTATCTTTAGTTTTATTTGTTGCTACTTCTATCGGCAGTCTATGGTTTTACAATAGTCAAGTTGCATTACATGCAATGGTAAAACAACTTAACCATGAAACGATTGAACGGGTTAGTGATACTTTAGAAAACTATTTAAATAACGCATCCATTATTGAAAATCTCGTAAAACAAAATCCAAACTTTATAGAAAACCCAAAAGAATATTTTAGTAAAAGCAATAATAAACAATTTATTCATTATTTAAACAGCAATTCCTCACTTGCCTCCCTCTCTTTTATTAGTCCTGATGGTTATTTCTACAATTTAAATCGTTTTGACAATTATCAACAAATACAATCCTCTCCTAATGCTCTAAAAAAATTAAATGTGATAAAACTCAATGCTCAAGGAGAAGCCATTAGCAACTATACAATAATTGAAAAAGAAATATTACGTTATTCTTGGTATCAACGCGCAATCAAAGCTAATGCAGAAAAAAGCAATTTTCAAGCAGAAATTAATCCCATTGAAAACACTGTAATTCAACAAAATACTAATGGTTATCAACCCCATGAACACTTTGTAGTAACATTAAGCCAAGCCATTTATCATCCAGAATCCCATATTTTAATTGGCGTTTTTGCCATTGATTTATTTTTTGCCCCTTTACAACACTTACTCAATCAATTCGATTCCGACTTTAACAACAAACTTTTTATTATCAATTTACAAGGACAATTAATTGCTTCTAACTACACATTAGAAGTAGGCAATAAAATTTCTTCTACCATTTTAGTTGAAGCGCTGCGTAAAAAAATATTTTCTCTCATTAAACAAGACCCATTACAACCCTTACTCCAAAAGCGGGTTTTATTAGAAGACAATTATTATTTTTGGTATATAGAACCTTTTAAAAACGAATTAGGTTTAGAGTGGTATATCGCGGCATTAACCCCAGAAAATAATGTTATGTCAACGATTTACTTAAGCACCAAAACAATGGTGTTCTTTTCATTTCTCGCGGTATTTATTGCGATTATTATCGGTTTTGGTTTCACAAATTGGGTTGTATTACCTTTATTACATTTAAATCAAGCCTCACAAAGAATTACTGAAGGCAATTGGGAAGCCGCCAAAAATCAACTTTCTCAATTTACCCATCGCTATGATGAATTAGGCGAATTAGTCCGTGTTTTTAGAACAATGATTAATTTTCTCCAAGATTCCTATCAAAAACTCCAAGACTATAACCAAAAACTCACCGATAAAGTAGAAGCCCACACCCACGATTTAACCTCCGCCCACACGCAACTACACGCCAATATTTTGCAACAACAACGCATTATGGAAGAGTTAAATCGAAGCTATACCCACTACCATAATTTAGCGGAAAACATTCCCGGCATGATTTATCAATTACTCATGCGTGAAGATGGTTCTTTTCATTTTCCTTATGCCAGTTCAGCCAGCCATACTTTATTTGAATTAGATACCCATCAATTGCAACAAGATTCTGGCTGTTTCTTTAATCTAATTCATGCAGATGATTTATTATCTTTATTTAGCACTTTGCACGAATCCGCCAATAATATGCAAAATTGGCGATGGTCAGGACGTATTATTGTCAATGAAAGAATTAAATGGATACAAAGTAACGCCCATCCTGTTAAACAACATAATCACGATATTTTATGGGATGGTTTATTTGTCGATATTAGCGAATTAAAAGAACGTGAAGCCCAATTAAAACATGCACAACAACTTGCATTTTTAGGAAGTTGGGAATGGCAAATTAAACAAGATAAACTCTTTTGGTCAGAAGAAAATTACCGTATTCATGGACACACCCCGCAAGAAAATCATTTTCTAAGTCACGAAGATTTTATTACAGTTGTTCATATCAGTGATAGAGAAAATCTTAAGCAACAATTAGAAATTTTTCTACAAGATAAAACCTGCACCCATTTTAAACTTGAATATAGAATTCAACAGCCCAATGGTAAAATTTGCTATGTTGATACACATGCTTACATTAAACGCAATTTAAAAGGTAAAGCCTTTTCCGTACATGGTACAACACAAGATATTACTGAACGCAAAAAAATTGAAGAAGATTTAAAACGCAGTCAAAAAATGGCAGAAACTGCCCGTTTAGATGCAGAAGCTGCCAACAACGCCAAAAGCGCATTTCTTGCTACCATGAGTCATGAAATTCGCACCCCTATGAATGGCGTTATTGGGATTAGCGAATTATTGCTTAGCACACCATTAAACGAAAAACAACAACGCTATGTTAGAAATATTCGCAATTCAGGCGAAGCTTTAATTCGGATTATTAATGACATTTTAGACTTTTCCAAAATTGAAGCTGGTAAAATGAGTTTAGAAATCATTAATTTTGACTTAATCAATTTAATTAATGATGTAATCGCTTTATTTACTACGGCTGCTGAGGCAAAAAACTTACAACTGAGTTACCACTTAGCTGAAGATTTACCCCATTACATTTCTGGCGACCCTAGTCGTTTACGCCAAGTTTTAACCAATCTTTTAGGCAATGCCATTAAATTTACAGCGCAAGGACAAGTTAAATTAGCCGTTTCTTTAATTGAGCAAAATAATCAACAAGCAATTTTACATTTTTCCATTACTGACACTGGCATTGGCATTAATCAAAATGCAGGGGCTTCTTTATTTAAACCCTTTTTTCAAGCCGATAATTCAATTGCGCGCCGTTATGGGGGCAGTGGCTTAGGTTTAGCCATTAGTCGTCGTTTAATTCAGCTTATGCAAGGTGAAATCGGCGTAATTAGTCAACCTAAACAAGGAAGTGAATTTTGGTTCACAATTAAAATTCAAATTGTTGACCTTGTGGGAGAAACGCATTTGATGCAAGAAAAAATCCCCGCGACTACTAATACTACTTTAAGCCGTAATTTACGCATTTTATTAGTAGAAGATAATTTAATTAACCAAGAAGTTGCTTACGACTTTCTTAAAATGCTCAATTGCCAAGTGGAATTAGCACACAATGGAATTGATGCTTTAACTAAAGTAAATCAACAAGACTTTGATTTAATTTTAATGGATTGTCATTTACCTGAAATGGATGGTTTTGAAGCAACACGTCGTATTCGTGAATTGCCAACCTTTAAAGATGTGCCGATTATTGCACTCACTGCAAATGCCATGCGGGGGGACCGTGAACGTTGTTTAGCGGTTGGAATGAATGATTATTTAAGCAAACCTTTTAGCTTACACGATTTAGAAAAAATGCTAGAACGCTGGTCAACTGCAAATTCTATGATGTCTGAAACTCATGAACCGACAGCTCCCTTAGAATTACCTAAAATGGATTTCCTAGACCAAACTGTTTTAGACAACTTACGACGAGATATGGCAGGTAAAGGCATTAATTGGCTAATTGATTTGTATTTAAACAATATCGATACCCACTTACAATCTTTAGAAGAGGCACTGAAGAAAAATGATGCAAATTTACTCTATTTAGCCGCGCACAAACTGAAAGGTGCAAGTTATATGTTAGGAGTTTCTCCTATCATTCAACTTTGTTTAAAAATAGAGGCACATTCTCAAAGTAAACAACTAGAACAAGCATCGGTTTTATTCAAAATTTTAACAGAGCAATTAGAAATCGCAGCAACGATTTTGCAACAAGAAAAACTGAAAGAAAATCACTAATGATGCAACAAGGATATTTCTCATGTCTTTTAAAAGTTTGGGAGTATGGTTTTGCTTATATTTTTCTTTAACCCTTGCAAATGCAGCCGAGCTTAAACAAATTCCACTGTTTCAACAAGCCCAAAAAACTGAACAGCAAGGTGATATCAAGAAAGCACTGGTTTTATATCAACAATTATTAACGCAATTACAAACAGAAACAACGCCAGATAAACAAAATATTGCTTTAATCAGTTTCTTAATGGGAAATTTATATAAGCAACAATTGCAATATGCAGAAGCTGAAACACTATTACAACAATCTTTAACTTTACGCGAACAACTTTTCGGAGAAAATCATTTAAGTGTTGCTGTGAGTTTAAATAGTTTAGCTGAGCTTTATTTCCGTTTAGCCAATTACGCTCAAGCTGAACAATTCTGGCAACGGTGTTTAACCATTGCCCCTTCAAATAATCCCAGTTTTACCATTTATTTAAATAATTTAGGCGAGTTATATAGAACACAGGGAGATTATGCACAAGCTGAAATTCTGTTAAAACGGGCTTTAACTTTAGATGAGCAACGTTTTTCCCCACAATCGCCTACTATCGCTATTCGTTTAAATAATCTGGCTGAAATCTATCGTTTAACTGGACGTTATAATGAAGCTGAGCAATTACTTAAACAAGCTTTAAGCATTGATGAAAATGCAGTTAAGCAAAAAGAACTAGAAGAAATAAGTTTAGCGATTCGCTATAACAACTTAGGACAACTTTATAGAAGTATTGCTAATTATAAAGAAGCGGAGCGTTATTATCGTCTTGCTTTAACACTTTGGCAAAAATCATTAAGCAATGACCATCCTTTAATTGCGGCAGCTTCTAATAATTTAGCTTGGATTTTACAATTAAACAAAGATTACAATCAAGCATTAATACTCTATCAAACAGCTTTTAATAATGTAGAAAAACGTTTAGGCAAAAACCACCCAGACCTTGCGATTTATGCGAATAATTTAGGGTTATTATACTTAGAGCAGCAACAATTAGAAAAAGCAACGATTTTCTTAAATCAAGCAATGCAATTATGGGAGCAACAATTTAAAGTAGAACAACCGCAATTAGCATTTACATTAGTCAATTTAGCAAAATTAGCAATGCTAAAACAAGATGAAAAACAAGCAGAGCTTTTATTGCAACGGGCGTTAGCAATTGCAGCACGCGCAAATCAACCTGAATTATCATGGAAAATTTTTGAACAATTAATGCTATTATTTAAACAACAAAAACAGTTTAATTTAGCAATTTTCTTTGGTAAACAAGCCATCAATACTTTACAACAATTACGCACTAATTTAACCAATTTTCCTAAAGAATTACAAAATAGTTTCTTACAAGATAAAATAGAAATTTATCGCCAACTTGCTGATTTATTAATGTCACAAGGACGTTTAGCAGAAGCACAGCAAGTATTAGCCATGTTAAAACAAGAAGAATTCTTTGATTTTGTGCGCCGTGACCAACAAATTGATGATATTAAAATCACTGTCGCTGCTTTAACTGATAAAGAACAACGTTGGTATCAAGAAATTAGCACTTTAAATCAACAGCTCGCAAAAATTGGTGAACAATTAAAAAACCTACAACGGCAACCCGTATTAAATCCACAACAACAATTAGAATTACAAAAATTAAGAGCTGAAGCCGACGCAACTTTAAATCAAATTAATCTCAGTTTTAATCAATTAAAACAAGATTTCTCTCAACAAGCACAAATCAATGATGAACTACAAAATATTTGTCAAGCAGAAAGTCAGTTAAATACAAAAAGTGAATTAAACACACAATTAAAACAACTGCTAGATAAATTAAATCAACAATTAAATGCTGACTCTCCAAATCATATTGTTATTGTGCATTATGTGATGTTAGAGCATAAATTGCGCATGATTGTAAGTTCTGCTACTCAGCAATTTTGTAGAGAAAGTCTTATTAATCGCACAGAGTTAAATAGTTTAATTAATGATTTTAGATTAACTGTACAAAATCCTAATCGTCGAGTTTTTGGTGAAGCAAAGCAACTTTATCAAATTGTATTTGCCCCGTTTGCTAAAGAATTAGAGCAAATGAATACAAAAATGCTGATGTTATCATTAGAGGGAAATTTACGTTATTTACCGATTGCTGCTTTATTTGATGGACAACATTATGTTGCTGAGAAATATCAATTAGCTTTATTTAGTGATGTTGCACAAAATCAAATTACGGAGACACCTCAAACACAGTGGAAAATAGCAGGCTTTGGCTTAACAAAAGCAGTAAAAGATTTTAATCCTTTACCCGCCGTACAAAAAGAATTAGAAGGGATTATTTCACAAAATGATAAAGATAAAAATGGAGCTTTGAAAGGCATTATTTTATTAAATGAGCAATTCAATCGTAAGAAACTTGAAGAATATTCAAATGCTGACTTTCCTGTAGTACACATTGCTAGTCATTTTATATTTAAAGCGGGAAGTGATGAAGATTCTTTCTTGTTATTAGGTGATGGCAGTGAATTAACTTTAGCAGACGTGCGTAAGCAATATCATTTTAATAAACTGGATTTATTAACTTTATCTGCTTGTGAAACGGCTTTAGGCAGCCAAGCCACGGGGCGCGAAATAGAAGGTTTAGCAGGCATTGCTCAGCGACAAGGAGCAAATAGTGTATTAGCCACTTTATGGGCAGTTAATGATGAAAGTACCGCTGCTTTTATGCAACGTTTATATCATGTTCATACTCAAGGTTTAAGCAAAGCTGCTGCAATTCAACAAGTACAACAAGCGTTTATCAATGCGCGCCGAATAACAGAAAATAAAACGGATAAACAAAACACATTACCGATTTATTTTGAACATCCTTATTATTGGTCGCCGTTTGTTTTAATGGGAAATTGGTTGTAGTTTCTTTAAATTTTTTTAAAGCTGATTAAAGAAAAAGACTAGCTATTTTAAAAAACAGCTAGTCTTTTGATAAAACAACCTGTTTAGAGGATTATTTAATGCCTATACATCATGATGCTTAAATCCTCTTCTTCCTCTAAATTCTCTGCTTCACCATTTACCAAGTTTTCAATCAATTCCAACCGCACACTATCATCATCAATAAAGTCAAGAATGTAAGTGAGTTTAATTGAATCCCCTTCTTCTTTGTATTCAAAAACTAGCAAATCAAAAGTTTCATCGTTCTCTGTTTCTTGCTTTAATTTCCATTTGCCTTTTGTAATGACTGCGCCAGATTCATCAGTATCTGTATAATTACCGTCTGCTTTTAAAGTGCTGAAATAGGTATCTTCACCATCATCCCATTCCCATTTAGCCGTGAGCAACTTTGCATAGTTTTCTTCTGCATTCGGTTGGTCAGATAAATCTTGCTCATCTTCTGAATACAAATCTAAAGTTTTCTTATCACCGAATTCAAAATAATAATTTCCAGCTTCCAATTCGTAGTAATACATGTCTTTCTTATTTGCTTGGAAATAAACAACACTGCCATCTGGTAAACTGGTTTTTGCATGACTCGCTAATTTAATTGGTGGGTCTTCATCTTCTTCATCTTCAGGGTCTATATCACGAAAGAAAGTAACCGTTTTATCCGTTAAATTTTCAATGATAATGCCTTTATTTGTATTATTTTCTGGTTTGGGCGGTGTAGGAGGAATATCAATAACATTTGTTATCACAGGTAAAGCATAGGCTTTAGGCGTTTGTCCTTTAATTCCTTCTGCTTTTAATTCAGCGCGTTGATTAGCTGGCAATAAACCATACATTTGTGATGTTTTATTGCGTGAATTATTAAATAACACTTCCCATGAATTAACAGGTTTCTTTAATAAACCTTCATAAACTAAATAATGCGTGAAATATCCCCCTAATTGATTATCTGACCACGCATACTCACCTTCTGATGCCGCTGAAATGCTGAGTGTTCCTTTATATTTTAAGAAAAGTTGACGATAAATTTCATCAAATTGACCTGATTCAGCAACTCTTCTATTTGCAATACTGCGCATTGCGACAACCCCATCAATGCTATTACTGCAAGCATCTGTTAAAATGATTTTTAAGCGGGCGGCTTTTGCATTAATGGTTTGTTCTAAGGTTTTGCGGTCTAAATTTTCTGAATCAGCGGTATATAAAAAAGGTCTGCCATTTTCCATTCCGCCATGTCCACTAAAATAAAATAACAAAACATCGTCATTACTGACATTTGTCTGCGCAATGGCTTCTTTAATTTTAACTAACGTCGCAGTACGTCCGCGCACAATCGTTTTCTTTACTTTGATAATGTCACGTTCTTCTAAAACTTTTAATAGTTTTGAAACATTACCATAATCTACTTTGATTGAAGTAGCAATGTTATTTAAATCACTATCTTTATAGTCATCTTCAATGACTAAAATAGCGTGCAAAGTAGCAGCAAAACTACTACTCATCCATAAACACAATAAAAATGTGCTTAACAGTTTAAAAGCGAAAAGCGGCGATTTACATAGCATAATTTTTTAAATCAGCAGGTGAGAAAAGCTTAAATTTATTAAAAATAAAATGCTTATTCTCTTATTTACCAAGTTAAGAGATAAGATTTTTTTATTTTATTTTAAATTAAAAAATGGTTTATAAATAGTCTTCTATTTATTTTTTTATTCTCTTTTTTCTTTACAAGTTAGGCTTACAGACCTAAGATGTATTTTTGACATCTTAAGTCATTTTATTGGTTATTTAGATACACAATTCATTGTTTTCTGCTTAAATTTCTTTATGATAGTTTATAGGTTTTCACAACGAGGAGTTATACAATGCGTTTTTTAGGTCAAATTAGTTATATTGTCTTTTGTTTTCTTGCAATTACTCATTACAGTTATGCACAACAAGATAGTTTAGGAAATTCAGTAACAACTTTAACTTCTGGTTTAGTGGCTTATTATCCTTTAGATGGCAATGCACAAGATGCAAGTGGTAATGGCAATCATGGTATTGTAATTGGTGCACGCACGACTACCGACCGTTTTGGTCAAGAAAAACATGCTTATTTGTTTGACGGTTCACTTAATTTCATTAAAGTTCCTTATTCTACTTCGTTAAATGTAGATAAACACACTTTAATTGCATGGATTTCTCCTAATTTAAATGGCACAAATGTACAAAATATTATTGGGCGCGTTAATCCCACTGTATTTGAAACCATTAGTTTAGCTTTAAGTGAATCTTTAGCATTACGCACTAATTTTGCAACAGGCGAGCAAGTTAATAATCTTGGTTTTCGCAACATGGATGGTGCAAAAATTAATCCAGCTCAATGGACATGGGTTGCAATGAGTTATGATGGTGAACGGGTTTCTATGTACATTAATGGCGTGTTAGATACCCGCTATCCACGCACAGGCATTACCCGCGTGGGTACAAATAGCTTGGCAATTGGCAGACATGGGGGCGATGATAAAGCCGCCGATAATTATTTTAATGGCAGCATTGACGATGTACGCATTTATAACCGCGCATTATCTGAAGTAGAATTGCAAGCTTTATATTCAGGACAAACTAATCCGTGCATGGCAACGTATTCTTTTGAATCTGGCGATTTAACTTTGCCCTGTTTAATGGTAGTTGAGCCTATTGATGCTCCACGCACTTGGCAATTACAACTTAAACAAACCTCTCCTGCCTTTAATTTTGATTTAGATTTAATGTCATTAAAAGCATTACGTTAATTTTTGCTAAAGGATAAATTGAATTTATATGGAATTGCTTATTCGTTTTTGGCAACCTTTTTTAGCAATTTGCTTATTAAAAAAAGGGCCACAATCTTTACCCGCCGCCTCTGCATTACTCACTACTATTGTGCTTTTGCATATTTTAGTGAGTTTTGTATTATCTGCTTTTGCTTTAAGTATCACAATGGCATTAAGTATTAGTTTAATAGAGGCAAGTTTATTGTGTTTCTCTATTTCTGCATTGCTTTATTTTGCAGATTATAAAAATCGCATACAACAAACTTTAACAGCATTATTTGGTGCGGGAACATTATTGGAATTATTTAGCTTACCTGCTTTAATTTTAGTAATGTTATTAACACCTGAAAATATTCAGCCTGATACTGAAATTAATGCTTTAGTTCTATTGCCATTGGCTTTTATGTTGTTTGTTGCAATTTGGACAATTGTTGTTTATGGCTATGTTGTAGGACAAGCATTAGAAGTTTCTTTAATCATGGGGATTATTATGATTTTTATTATTTCTGCTGGTGTAGGAACTGTGGTGAGCAGTGTTTTCCCTGTTTTACAAACTCCTTTATTAACAGAAAAACCTTTCTAATGATTTTGTTTTAATAAACTGCAAGCTTCCGTTTTAGCAGTTTTTACAATCGCAAGAGCTTGATTTTTATTTTTGAGCAGTGGAATGAAACCTTGAGTTTTAGAAATTTTTACTAAAGTATAACCTGCTTTAGTAAAATAAATTTCTTCAGTAGAATGCAATAAAAACTTATATTCATTTTCTGAAGATTCTTGAGGATTTTGTTTTGCAATTGCAAAATAAAGCTGCTCAAAATTAAAATCACAATTTTGTTCTTCTGCTACAACATGACAACTGAAGATTAAAGAAAAACATGCGATAAACTTTAAAAATTGTTTTTTCAATTCTTTTAACCTCTGATAAGGACATTTATTGATTATGTCCGGTGATTATTTAAAACTCTATGCTAAAGTTTCTCGCACGCAAGCTTTAGGTTGCTTTAACCGTTTTGCAATTTGGGTGCAAGGTTGTCCTTTCCGCTGTGTGGGGTGTATGACCCCCGATTCTTTACCGCTTGAAGGCGGAGATACAATTACAATCAAAGCATTAGCTGATGAAATTCTCGCCACAGCAGATATTGAAGGATTGACGATAACAGGCGGCGAACCTTTTCTACAAGCGCAAAGTTTAACTTTATTAATTCAACAAGTGCGTTTGCAACGTGATATAGGTGTGATTGTTTATTCTGGTTATGAATTCAAAGCTTTGCAGCGACAAGCACAGAGGAATTTAGCGATTGCTGAATTATTAGCGTGTATTGATTTATTAATTGATGGACAATTTATAGAAAGTTTGAATGATGGTTTAAGCTTGCGCGGCTCGGCAAATCAACAGGTTTATGCACTTACAGAGCGTTATATTGATAAATTACATTTATATGGACAAACGCAACGCCAAGTAGAAATTCATTTACAAGCAAAGCAAATGATGGTGGTTGGCATTGCCGGTCAGCAGTTTTTGCAACAATGGCAAGCGATGAATGAATCGTGATTTGTTTTAAGAGCGGTATTTTTAGAATATTCAATTTATTTTTGCTCAAACCATAATTCACCTAATTTTCTTAATTACCATAATAAAAAATTAAGAACGCTAAGTTAATCAAGTGAATTAAGGTTCAAACAAGAAATAGCATTATTTATGTAAAAGGAAAAAATAATGTCTTCTATACAAAGCTTAGATTTTTGGACTGCTTTACAACAATTTCGTAAAGAAACTGATTTAACAGATTTTAATGAGGATGTGTTTTTAAAT
>CAZKST010000011.1:0-27725 GCA_964555395.1 uncultured Thiotrichaceae bacterium
TAATATGTTAGCCGATGGCGACTATTTGCGGTTATTTGCTTTGTTGTTCTGCTTTTATTTCGGCTTCTGCGTCTTGAAAACGCTCTTTAACTTCTTCAATTCCGCCTTGTAAGGTGTTCCATAATTTGACTAAGGATTTAATTGTATTTTTTTGCAAAGATTCATTTGTCAAAATAAACGTTAACGCCGCGCCCGTAATTGCCCCTTTTAAAAACTTCTCATCTTTAAAATTGAAAAAGCTGGCAAATCCTTGTTCATGATTTTGAGGTGCAGGAGCTGCTGCAGCCGCTTGGGCAGCATAAGCTGCATAATAAGGCGCGAGATGCGGTGGATAAGGATATTGTCCTTGTTGCGGATAAGCCGCTTGTGGATACTGTGGCGGATAAGGCTGTGCTGCATAAGGTGGCACAGGGGGATAGTAAGCCGCGTGATGATGTGGGTGGCAATGGGCGGGATATGCCGCATTAGGATAATTGGGATAAGTTGGCGCGGGAGCTGGATTTGCAGCAGCAACAGCAGGTTGCTGTGGATATTGTGCCTGTGCTTGTGGATACTGTGGCGGATAAGGATAAGGTGCTTGCACGGGCGCGACGGCGGGCTGTGCAGGATAACCCGCATTTTCAGGCGCACTAGGATAGCAATAAAAAGGCGGTAATCCTTGTGCAACGTTAACTTGAGGAGGAATCACAGGAGCTTGAGTAGGAGCAGCAGCGGCAACGGGCGCAGAAGCTTGTTGTGGGTCTATCATTGTTAAATTCCTTATTGAACAAAAGAATGCGTATTTAAAGTTTCAAGACTAAAAATTTACCCTAATCATTTTTTGATAAGGTATAAAGCAACGCTGTTCCTGCAATAAACAAAGTTGCAGTTGTTGCGACTTTAGAATGATTCGGTGAAATTGTTTGTCCTAATGCGGTGACTAACGCCGTTGCAATCCCTGTTGCTACGCCCGTTTTCATAATTTTACCCAGCGGATACTCCGCCCGTTGTTGGGCTGGCATTTGTAATTGGGTAGCGGCAGCGGCGGCTCCACCAATAAATGCACCTAATAAAGCATTATGCACAACGGGGGGAGTAACAGCAGGAACATAGACAGCATAAGGCGGGGGATAAAAAGTGTAACTCATGGTCGGGTTTCCTGTGGACAAAGAGAAGCGTGCACGCCAATTTCTGCTAATAACGCGGGCAAATCAGCGTTTGACGCAAGAATTAAGCGTTCCCACCAACTGGATTGAATTTGCATTGCGTTGTAAATAATAATTAACGACGCGGCGGGCTTATTTAAGCGCAATTCCAAAATACCGGGCATTGCCGTTAAATACCGCTGAAACTCCTGTTCTGATACAGAAGATAACACGGTCAAAATGCTCGGAAGTAACCGCAAACGCAAACGCCCCTGAATATGATGCACAATTTGCAAATGCGGCAAAAAAACAGCGAGTCGTTGCCAATCAGGGGACAAAGAAGCGTGCATATTTTATAAAAACACCTTAGCGAGAGATAAAACGGAGGTTTCCAAACTTTTTTTGACCACTGCGCCAAACAAAGCATTGCCAATTAAAGAGCCTGTATTATGCGCCGCGCTCCGTTGTGCTAAAGAAGCGGTTAATCCACTTTCTAAGCAACCTGCTTTGTATAAGTGATATAAAATATCGTCGCCATTCAAACTATTAGGGTCATAATGTACTAATAAACTGCCATTTTTAGCATTTATTTGACAGTGTTCTACCCCTTGCAACTGCATCAAAGTGGTCTGCAAATGCTCTGCTTGACAGACTGCCCGCCGCAATTTATCGGTGCGTATCCGCAACCGTCCAGGAACATGATGAATATAAGCACTCATAACCGCACACCTCATAACATCTTGTCAAACCAATAGAAACTCTGATATTTGCGTTTGTTCTAACTATTAAAATAAATCTAACGCAGTTCGTATTAGCCTTAAATACTATAGGATATGCAAAGACAATGCAAATAAAAATAATTATCATATAGATTAAATAAAGGTACTTTATCAAATAATGTAAAAGTTACTCGGTTGAATGAGAAAATAGGTAGGATGGGCTGACAATAGGGATCCACTCAAAACTGTTTATCGGCACTTGCTCACATAATAAATTGAATTTACAAGAATTAGTCAGCATACTCAAACCGTAAACAATGGGATTCCTTACGTCAGCCCATCCTACTTTTATAGTCCCCGTATCACAAAAAGAGTATAGAAAATGACCTATTCAAGAGACTTTCGTGAACGCGTATTAAAAACAAGACAAGAAGACAAATTAACCATTGCCGAGGTAGCAAAACGCTTTAAGATAGCAATAGCCAGTGTCGTGAGATGGGATAAAGTTTTAGAAGCTAAACGGACACGTCACAAAATAAAGCATTATAAACAAGCTAATAAACCGATTATCTATATTGATGAAAGTGGTTTTGCTCACGATATGCCGCGTCGTTTTGGCTATGCGCCGCAAAATTCGGTTATCGTCATGGATAACGCGACTTTTCATAAACGACAGGATATTCAACAGGCGATTTGGGAGGCAGGGCATATTTTGGAATATTTACCTCCTTATTCACCTGATTTAAATCCTATTGAGCATCAATGGGCGCAAGCTAAGGCTCTTCGTAAACAGCAGAACTGTTCTATCGATGAGCTTTTTTTACGATATTCTATTTTGTCAGCAAGCAATTGAAATTTGTGGTTACACACAAGATGATTGGGAAGTTGAATATCAATAAACTAATCCGAATTTGACAAGTTGTTCAAACCAAACCACAAACCTGCTAGGTTTCAAAAACCTAGCAGGTTTTTGTTTATCGCATCCAATTTATTTTAAGGAACAACTGGATGTTTTTCTTGAATCCAATTCTGAATTCCGTGTCTGACGTTATACACATTAGTATAGCCTTCTTTTAATAACATCAATGCAATACTACGAGTACGTTTTCCAGAACGGCAAATTAATACAAAGGGTTGATTTTTATTAGGCACAATTTGCTCAAATGCAGCTAACCATTGCGCCATATTATAATTGCCTTCCTCATCAAAAAAAGTCAATTTATGACTTCCTGTAACAACCCCCGTTTCTTGCCATTCAGGCGCAGTTCTAATATCAATAATAGGCACTTTCTTATCAATTAATGTTTGTAAAGTTGCATTATCAATATTAAACAACTCAGCAAATGCTGATGATGAGCAAAACATCAAAAAAATGATAAAACAATTTCTAAGAAACATATTTAAACCTCAATAAAATAGTTTAGTGAACATTAATATTATAAACTATCAAGGTAAAATTTTGTTAATCTCAATTGTAACTTTCTCATCATTTCGGGTATTTACGGCAGTTTGTTCGCCCATTAAATCGCCAGATTGTGGCATTGCTTGCCCTTTACTGGAAATGCGCGCAACAACATTAACTTGCTCTAAACTGGATAAACGCATGGTAGGCATTGCCGCCGTAGAATCATCCAAAGTGACAGTTAAAGGACTGTTTGTATTCAATAATTGCTCACCCGTTAAACGCACAATAGCAACAGGCATCGGCATTCCTTTGGTTGCTTTTGCATAAACAAATAAAGTATCTGTTGCTTGCACTTTTTCTTTTAATTCAGGTGCTAAATTCACAGTCACTTGAATTGCAGCGGCTGTATTTGCAACGATTGTTTCTGTGGTGCTACTAGGCGTTGCAAGCGCATTAACTAAAGTAGTGACTTGTTCATCGCTCAAATTACCCAGTTGTTTAGCTTGTGCAATTTGTTTGTTTAAAGTAGCAATAACTTCCGTTTCTGAGGTGGGAATTAATGCTAACAAATGTGTCCATAAAGCCGCCGCCCGTCCATAATCTTGTTTTTTGTATGCTGTAATTCCGCCAAAAAATAATGCTTTTTGCGCATTAGGATTTAAAACTAACGCTTTTTCTACTAATGCCTCCGCTTCAGGCACAAGATTGCCTTGATTGATAGACATAAAAAACTCAGCTACTTCAAGCATTAACTCAGGTTCGGGCGGTTGAAAATAATGCAAAGCTTGTTCATACGCATTCTGGGCTTCTTTAAATTTTTCCAGCATTGTATAAGCGCGGGCTAAAAAGACCCAGCTAATCCCATCTTTAGGATTTTCTTGTAATTTTTGCCGTAATTGTTGCGCCTGCACTTGAATTTGTGCCAATTGTTCTGCGGCTTTAATTTGTTCTTCAGTGCGCGTCACATTCAATAAATCAGGTGAACCGTAGCGGCTATATACTCCGATTGCAATAACTGGAATCAAGAGTAAAATCAACGTATTGCTAGCAAACACAATACCGCGATTAACAGGTTTGTTTTCGCGTGTGGTTTGTAAATCTTGCGCTAAATTTTTATCAAGTAATAACTTAGCTTGTTTAAAAACATCTTCTGCTAATTGTGCTTTTTCTAATTCAATTAGCTTTTCTTTATAAATCTCAACATTGACTTTATTTTGTGAACTTTCTTCTAATTCAGGAGCGGTTTTGAATAAAGGAAATAACAACAAAATTAAAGCAACTGCGCACATTAAGGCAGCAATAATATAAAACAAAATTAGCATGAAGTTTCTCTAATCTGAGGATTTATCTAAAACGTTTTTAAGAATTTTTTGCTCTTCTTCAGTTAATTGAGGAGGAGGTGCTTCTTTTGCTTGTCGCCGAATGTAAAAGAACAATACAATAAAACCGATAAAAGCTAATATTGCAGGAGCTAACCATAAAAGAAAAGTTTTAGCTTTTAATTGCGGGCGATAAAGCACCATATCACCGTAACGTTGCACTAAATACTCTTTGATTTGATTATTTGTTTGTCCTTGCATTACCATTTCGCGCACTTCGTCGCGTAAATCTTGAGCTAATTCTGCGCTAGATTCAGATAAAGGTTGATTAGGACATACCATACAACGCAATTCTTTAATTAATTCCTGAAAACGGTTTTCATCAATAGGTGTTTTAAAAGGCGTTGCGTTTTTATCAATTGCAAAACTATTGCAACTCAATAAGCAAAAACTAAGAAAAAAGAAAAAAACTCTTAACATGATTGACTCAAATAGCATTAGGATTTTTGTAATTTTTCAATTAACGGCAGAATTGTAGTTTTTAACACTTCTTCATTCAAAGGCCCGATATGCTTATAGCGAATAATCCCTTGTTTATCAATGATAAAAGTCTCTGGTGTTCCTGTCAGTCCCCAGTCAATCCCCACCCGCCCATTGGCATCCATAGCATTGATAAGATACGGATTACCTGAGCGAGTTAAAACCTCTTCTGCTTTAGTTGGCGTATCTTTGTAGTTTAAACCGTAGATTGCAACTTTGTTTTGTTTAGCCAATGCCATCAATAAAGGATGTTCATAGCGACAAGAAACACACCATGAAGCCCAAATATTGAATAAAGAAACTTGTCCTTGAAAGACTTTCTCTGTGACTAATTGTTGTGGATTGGCTAAGTTGGGTAAAGAAAAACTCGGCGCGGCTTTATTAATCAACGGTGATTCTTTTTCATTAGGATTCATTTGTAATCCTACATAGAAAAACAAGATTAATATTAAAAAAACTGCGATTGGAATAAAACGCGACATAAATAAATCACCGTATAAAATTTAAGCAGTTGCATTAGTTTGGCTAACTGTTACCGTTGCATTTTTCTTCAAAGTTTGCCGATAACGACGGTCAGAAGCGGATAATGTTGCACCCAGTGCCATTAAAATTGCACCTAACCACACCCAGCGAATAAAGGGTTTGTAGTAAATCCGCGCACTCCACGCACCGCCGCCTAAAGGTTCGCCTAAAGAAATATAAACATCACGGAATAAGTTAACGTCAATAGCGGTTTCTGTCATAGGCATTGAGCGGACGTGATAAAAACGTTTTTCTGGATATAAAACTGCAACGGTTTCGTTTTGATAGCTGACACTGACTTTAGCGCGTTCAGCGGTATAGTTGGGACCTTGTATTTCTTCTAATTCTTGGAAATTGAATTGATAGCCTGCAACTTCTAATTCAACATTCTTTTGAATACGCACATCTTTCTCAATGCTAAAACTATTAGAAATACCAACGCCAATAATGAAAATTGCAACGCCAATATGCGCGAAATTCATACCGTGTACACTAGAAGGTAATAGCATAAACCCTTGTAGTTTATTGGGCTTGTGCATAAGTCTTTCTAAAGTATTTTGTACTGTTACAATCATAATCCAGAATGCAAGGGCTAAAGTAACTGTTAAATTAAATCCTTTCCAACCGACTAAAAGAATGGGAATAGCAAAACTTAAAACCAGTGTGAAGAATAAACTTAAACGTACATTCATAAGTATGCGTTGTGGATTTTCTTGTTGCCAGCGGGTCATTGGACCAATCGCAAGTAAAAGAACTAAAGGTAACATTAATAAGAAAAAGATAGTATCAAAGTAAGGAGGTCCTACTGAAATCTTATCAAATCCTAAAGCATCCAGAAATAAAGGATATAAAGTGCCTAATAAGATACTTGCACAAGCAACGACTAATAAAATGTTATTGGTTAGCAATAAACTTTCTTTAGAAAAAAGAGAGAAACTTCCGCCTGTATTGACCGTTGGTGCACGCCACGCATACAACACCAATGATAAACCCACGATAACGGCTAAGAACCCTAAAATAAACATGCCGCGTTCTGGGTCATTGGCAAAGGCGTGAACGGAGGTTAACACGCCAGAGCGGACTAAAAATGTCCCTAATAGACTGAGTGAGAAGGCAAAAATTGCTAATAAAACTGTCCATGCTTTAAATAAATTGCGTTTTTCAGTCACCGCTAAAGAGTGTAATAACGCCGTTCCAACAAGCCATGGCATAAACGAAGCATTTTCTACGGGGTCCCAGAACCACCAGCCGCCCCAGCCTAATTCATAGTAAGCCCACCAACTGCCGAGCGTAATGCCGAGTGTTAAAAATACCCAAGCGATTAATGTCCAAGGACGTGACCAGCGCGCCCATGCGCTGTCTAGTTTCCCACTTAATAATGCGGCAATGGCAAAGGCAAAAACGACGGAAAAGCCAACGTATCCCATGTATAACATGGGCGGATGAATAATCAAACCAACATCTTGCAATAAAGGATTTAAGTCGTTGCCGTCAATCGGTGGGTTAGCTAAACGGGTGAAAGGATTGGAGGTGATAATCATAAAAAGCAGAAAACCTGCTTGTACAAAACTCATCACGCCCAGCACCCGTGCAATCATTTCACGCGGTAAACTGTGGCTAAATAAGGCAACGGCAACCATCCAACCGCTTAAAATAAATGCCCATAATAGTAGTGAGCCTTCGTGTCCGCCCCAAACGCTGACAATTCTGTAAATTAAGGGGAGTTGACTGTTTGAGTTTTGCGCAACATAACTGACAGAAAAATCATTGAAAATAAAAGCATAAGTTAGACAACTATAAGCAATAAACATAAAAGTAAATTGCCCATACGTTGCAGGGCGAGCCAGTGCAATCCAATTCGGAATGCGCCATGTTGCGCCCAATAAAGCAAATAAGGTTTGAATCATTGCAAGTGCTAACGTTAATGTCAGCGCGAAAAGACCAATTTCAGGAAGCATAATATCTCGATAGGTGCAAGTTAAGGCTTAACTTTTGCTTGTTCTTTTTGAATCGCTTGTAAAGAGGCGGCGGCTTCAGGCGGCATATAGGTTTCATCATGTTTAGCCAATATTTCTTCTGCCACAAATTGTCCATTTTCTTGTAATTTACCAATAGCAACAACCCCTTGTCCCTCTCTAAATAAATCAGGCAAGATGCCTTCATAATTTACGGCAAGATTGTTTTTGGTGTCGGTAATATTAAAATGAACTTTTAAACTGTCCGTAGCCCGTTGCAGACTGCCCGTAGTGACTAAACCCCCAACGCGAATGCTGCGGTTTATAGGAGCTTTACCTTCTACAATTTCAGTAATTTTAAAGTGATACATCATATTTTCTTGGAATGCGCGCACGGTCAACGCCGTCGCAATACCTACCCCAAGCAATAACAGCAACACTAAGATTAAGCGTTGTTTATGTTTTTTATTAAAGGTAATGAAAGAATTGCTCATAATAGCTTTAACTAATTTATTGTGTGATAGTTGTATTGGATTTGTTTAAAATTTGTTCACGCCGTTGTTTTCGGGCAATGGCTGCAAGTGTTTGTTTTAAGCGAAAATGGGGAAATAAAATATTCGCTAAAACCAGAAAGAAAAATAAGCCATAAGTTGTCCAAATATAAAACGCATAACCACCCATTGCGAAGAATTCTGTCATTGTTATCTCAACCTTATTATTTTTACGATTTATTTTATAAAAACTAACTCAATTTTAGCCTTAATTTAAGCAAAATTTTAGAAAGGTTTAATTAAGTCCAAATTAATTATAATTGTTAAGGGCTTTCAAAGATAAACCCCGTCGACTGCGCAACAATCGACGGGGTCGTTGACATTATAATACAACAAAACGGCTAATTTTGTCCTAATACAATTACTCTATCACCTGCTTTCAAGGTAAAAGCTTCTGATTTTCTAGGATTAATTTTTACGCCATACGCATTTTGTTTATCACGGCAAAATTCTGCTTGATGATAACCAATAGCAATTTCGCCCCGTTGTTTTGCCGCTTCTAACAAGGTGTAAAAAGTAATGGGTTGATTTAATGCAATATAATTTTCAGCGGGTTTTAAATAAATTTCCGCGCCATCTGCATCAAATAAGTCTTCAAAGACAGCCGCTAAATGTTTATTTTCGCATAATTGAGCGAGTAATAAACTGATGAGGTTATCACTGACAATAAAATCATCCGCTTGAGTAACTTCAGCCAATTCCCGATTGTGCATATCCAACATTTCACTGACAACAGAGAATGCTTGTCCTACCTTTTGCTCAATATCGCGTAAATGCAATAAGGTAATCAAAGTGCAAGAGTCTGCTTTTTGTAATTCTAAGCTATCAAAATAACTTAATACAATAACATGATGATAAGTTGGGATATTTAAATTGTCTAAAACCGCTCGGCGAGTCGTATTGCCTTGTTGGAATCTGACAGTTAAGTGTTGATAAGCTTGGCTAAACAACATAGCTTCAGCTTGTTCAGGCTCAATATCCGCAACGACTAATACTTCAGAACCCGCAATAACATAATTATCTAACTCACGAATAACTCGCTCAACTCGTTGATTCCAACCAAGAATTAAAGTACGCTCGGGTTGCGGTTGTACTAAGGTATGAGGTTGAATAACTTCATTGGCAATCTTAGGCGCGCTCATTCCTGTCAATTTGATTTCGGAATCATCCGCTGCAATCACAATGACTTTATCTTGTGCAGAAATAACCGTATCTAAGGGCGGAAGTAATTTAACTTGTTGGCTTTCTTGATTAAATAAGCCAATGACACTGCATTTTTCATAAGCAAATAAGGCTTCGCTGACGGTTTTACCTTGCAATTGTGGTTCAGCTTTAAAATAAATTTCGTCGCCACTGAAAGTGAGCAATTCCATATAAGCGGTTGATAAACCTGCTTGGCGGCAAGTTTGCGCAATTAATTGTGCTGTCACATCATAGGCTAAAATAAAGGTTGCTTCTTTACCGCCCACTAATCTTGCTGCTTCTAAATTGCGGGGGTCGCGAATCACTGCAACAATATGATAAGGTTCAGGATGGCGTTGTGGGTGATTCGTCAATGCTAAGACGGATTTAATCACTTGCGCGTCTGGGTCATCTCCTTCAGGCGGTAAAATAATGATGGCGCGTGCATTGTGTGGGTTGATGATTTCTAAGGATTTTAAATCCACTGGATTGCCTGTGCGGCAAACAAAGCGCGTTTTTTTAACTTTACCAATCCGCTCAACGAGTTGGTCTTCCATTTCTACTTTGTCTTCATTGGCTAAAATTGCAATGCAAGTATAATGATTACTTTCATTTGCAGTGATAAGCTCATTGATAATATTGAATATTTGACTAGACCAGCCCAAAATAACAATGTGATTTTCTTCGGCAACGACGGAACGCCCTTTGCGCAATTCTTGCAGTTTTTCATCTAAACCCGTTGTTAAAATCCCGATAAGGGTACTAATTAAGAAAATCCCGCCTAAAGTTACAACCAGCATGGCAAATAAGAAATACCAATCGCCTTCATCTGCGCCCATTGTGCCCGCATCTAGGGTGCGCATCAGGCTTGCCCATGCTAAATGGAAAAAGTCACGATTGCTGGGGTCAATTCCCGCTATCATAACGACAAAGGAAATTGCAAAAATAAAGACGACGGATAACAAAAATAGCCATCCCATCAAGGCAATAGAGCCTTGTGCCATGCTATTGTCAAACCAATAACTGAGCCGTTGTTTAAGAGTAAGTTTTTTCACTTCATTTCCTTAAGAGATAAAAGTGGTAAATTAGTTTTTTTTATGAGGAGAGGTAACAACAACAGGGATGATTTTCATATTAAAAATGAAAACGTTTCTCTACATTATCCCCCATCTCATCGCATTTTATTCGCACGGTTTGGCTATTTGTAAATAACATTTTTGTCTAATAAACAAAGGAGTTAGAAAAAATAGTGTTATGCGGAATGTATCAAATTGTATTTTAAATTCAATACACAAATTTAGATATATAGCTTAGATAATTTTCCATCAATGACTTTTATCAGTCTTCTTTGATGCACTGTAATAACTAAAGCGGTTGTAAACCTTTTAAGTGTCGCCCAACGGCGAGCCATGCACCACCAAAACCCAATAAAAAGCCAATACTGACAAGAAGTAATGCAATTTGCCAATTAAATAAAACTAATTCAAATTGACTGTTATATAAAGCCGCTAACTGTTTTACGGGGGGTTGCAACAACCAAAAAGCAATTGAAACCAGTCCCCATGCTAATAAGCCGCCTAATACGCCATACCAAAATCCGCTGTACAAAAATGGACGACGGATATAATGATTTGTTGCGCCAAAAAGTAAATAAATCTCGATTTCTTCGCGCCGATTATTAACCGATAAGCGAATAGTATTGCCCACGATTAACAGCACAGTTAATGCCAATATACCTGCAAGAATGAGAACACCTCGCTGGGCAAGCTCTAACATGGCTTGAAAGCGTTGTAACCATTTCATGTCGTATTGGGCAATTTCAATTTCAGGTTGTTGTTTTAAATAACTTAATAAGGCAGGAGTGGGTTGTCCATCCGCTTGACTGACAGGTTGCACAACAACCACCGCAGGGAGGGGATTATTATCTAAAGCTTTTACCGCATCGGCAAAACCTGATAATTGTTGAAATTCTTCTAACGCTTGTTCGGGGGTAATGATGCGCACGCCGCGAATATCTGCCCGTTGTTTTAAAGTGTCTGCCAATTTTTGCAAAGCATCGCGGGAAACATCAGGTTTTACAAATAAGGAAATATGCGCCGCGCCTGTCCATTGAGCACTGACTAAATGCACATTTTCCAAGAGCAAATAAAACCCAGCAGGTAAAGCCAAGGCAACCGCAACCACTGCAATCGTCATCAAATTAGCTAAGGGTGCGCGGAGCAATTGCCAAAAACTGCTCCACAGGGCTTGCCAGTGATTCATCAGCCAAGCGTTGGTTGGCGTTAACGTGGCGGCGGCGGGATTTTTACTGGGTTTAACCGCAGTTTTGGGACGATTTGCTGTATTGGTTGGTACACGAGCAGGGCGTTGGATTTTCATGGACGATTAGGATATAGGTCGCTAATAAGACTACCTTCTTGTAAAACTAGAGTACGACATCCCATTTGTTTAATCAAATTGAGCGCGTGAGAAGCAATTAACACAGTTACCCCGACTTGATTAAATTGCCGCAATAACTCCATAATTTCTTGTGACATTTGCGGGTCAAGATTGCCGGTTGGCTCATCGGCTAATAAAATCGGCGGTTTATGCACCACAGCCCGCGCAATGCCTACACGTTGCTGTTGTCCACCTGATAAGGTAATCGGGTAACTTTTTTCTTTGTTAAGCAAGCCGACTTTATCTAAAGCAGCACGCACACGGCGACGAATTTCAATCGCCCCAAAGCCCATGATAGTTAACGGTAACGCGACATTATCAAAAACAGTGCGGTCAAATAGCAATTTATGTTCTTGAAAAGTCATACCAATATCACGACGCAAGTAGGGAATTTGATTATTAGGTAAACGTCCTAAATGTTTACCATTAACCATAATTTGTCCCGTTGTGCCCCGTTCAATCAGCGCGATTAAACGCAATAAAGTGGTTTTTCCTGCCCCAGAATGTCCTGTGACAAACACCATTTCATTGCGTTCAACCTGAAAACTTAAATTCTTAATGGCTTCATGTCCGGAAGGGTAGCGTTTGCTAACATCTGTAAAGGTAATCATGAATGGATGATGTGGGAAGAAATACCGTTATTTGATGATGCCCACTTCTGAAAAATTCAACGTTGTTTCTGGAAAATCGGCTTGCGTTAAAGTTTTTAATAATTTAAAAGCAGTATGTTGCTTGTCAATTAATACTTTAGTATTTTTTTCTTGCTTAATAGAAACAACTTCAGCATGGTCAAATTCCCCATTGCGCTTAACGTGGACTTTTAGCAAGGGCGCGAAACCATTTTCTTCTTTTAAATTAAACGGACCGTAAGTACAGAAATTTCCTAAGCTGTAGGCGATAAAACGATTTTTGTATAATTCTGCGGCACGGGTAACATGCGGTCCATGTCCAAACACAATGTCAGCACCTGCATCAACTGCCGCATGGGCAAATTCATAAACGTTTCCGCGATTTTCACTGTAAAAAAATTCAGTTTTACGAGTGACGTGCTGATTTTTGCGACCTTCTGCACCTGCATGGAATGATACAAGTACAATATCCGCTTGTTTGCGTAAATCACTGATAATTCGCTTAGCTTCATCAATATCCCGCAAATCAGACATGCCTTCATGGGGGGCAAAAGCAGCAAATCCGTATTTTACACCGTCTTTAGTAAAAACAACACTAGGATGTTCTACAGGCCCTGCATAGTATAATTGTAGCGAATCTAAGACTTTCATGGTGTTTTGTTGTCCACTGATGCCAAAATCCCGCGCGTGATTATTGGCAATACTAAGGACATCAAATCCCGCATCGACTAAATTCGGAATTAAATTTTCGGGCATTCTGAAAGAAAAACAGTTGGTACAACCAATTTTGCCAGTTGTCCCCGAATTTGCCACTGCTCCCTCTAAATTACCGAAAGTTACGTCAGCGTCTTTTAACAAGGCACTGACATCTTCCAGTAATTGTTTGCCTTGATTGGGCGGCAGCAAGGTTTCTGAAGGGTAAGCTGTACCTAACATCAAATCGCCTACCCCAATAATGCTCAGTGTATCAGATGCCGCTTGCACGGCATTTAACTGTACACTGAAAAGTAAGATAGCAAGGAAACGCTTACTTACTGTCATAACGTCCGCCGCGAACAAAACGTCGTGAATAATAGCTATCATCCATTTTACTGATAGAAACACTCTTACCAGAACGTGGAGAATGAATAAACTCATTATTGCCGATATAAATACCAACGTGGTCAACGCTATTGCTGCGGGCTTTAAAGAATACTAAATCGCCCGGTTTAAGTTCACCTTTGTTCACAGGATTGGTGGAACTATATTGCTCGCGTGAAGTGCGGGGTAAAGAATAACCTGCTTTTTTCGCATTGTATTGCACAAAGCCACTGCAATCAAAACCAGTAGTTGGGCTTGTACCGCCAAAACGATAACGTGTTCCTAACAATTCACTGGCATTTGCAACGACAGAATTAGAGTTACCAATTCCTTCATTAGCAAGACTAATATTCTCGCTTTCAGGTGCACGACGTAAGGGAGCAACTGTTTGACGACGGCTAACCCGTGATGCTGTTAAGTCATATTCAGGTTGACGACGACTAATTAAAGTTGGTTCAGCACTGCGTGCTCGACGATTAGCTTCACGTTCACTACGCGTTAACAAGTTTTCTGTACGACGGTTATTCGTCTGTGTAGGACGTAATAAAGAAGGAAGTGTTGGTTTTTTTGCAACAACGGTGGGGGCAGGAGGTGTGCTGGGTTTGCTAGCAACTTGCGTGGGTGCAGGGGCGGGAGCAGGATTTTTATCTTTATTCAAATCAGCTTGCAACCAAGTCAAAACATTTTCTGGTTTGCCCTGTTGTAATAATGCAGCTTCGCCTTTGGGGGCTAATTCCCAAGTTAACGCCAGTTTGTCAGTGTTAATGACAAGAGGAGCTTTTGTAGTTTTTGTAGTTTCACAAGCATTATCAAAGTGTTTAACTAACTGATTGATAGCTTCAGCACTTTTTTCATTGGGTTGATAATAAGAAGTACGGTTTTTGGCATCTGTATGACGTACTGCTTGATAGGTTTTGCCTTCGTGCACAAATTCAGCGGCTAACACATCCCCTTCTTCAACTTCGTTGTTATAGGTGTGTTGGCTATAAATAACCGCAAATTTATCCCCTTTTTGCAAACTTTTTAAATCAACATCATTTGCAAAAATATCTTTTAAATCTTTGATATAGGCACTGGTTAAACCCACTTTTTGTGCATCACTGTATAAGCTATTTTGCACGCAACCTTGAGCATAAAGCACTTGGGTTTGTACGGGACGCGCTCGAATTTCTTGCACAAACTCTTCATTTTTGCGATAAATGTGAAGTTCTTTGTTGAAATCAAGTACTAACACTAAATCTTCTAAACCGCCTTGCTCATCCCGTTTAATGCGTAAAGCTTGGTCGGGGCGCAGTCGCTCTAATAATTTTGCATCGCTTAAGGCTAATAATTGATAGATTTGATCTTGATCTAAATTGTGCCGTGCGAAAATAGTCCCAAGGGTATCCCCTGGGTTAACCTCAGCGTCCACCCATTCTTCAGCGGGAGGTTCATCTATTGCAGCTAATTCATCTGAGTTATCATCAATTTCTGAATCATCTTCAGCAAAAAGCTCATCCCCTTCGTTTTGAGCATCATCATAGCCATGCTCTTCAGCAAAACTTTCTTGGTTGAGCATCATTTCAGGCGGATGTAATAAACTTAAAGGCAATAAAGCTAAACTTTCAGCTAATTCGACATCTGTTAAATGTTTTTCGTCTATTGTTGCAGGAGCAGCAGAAAGAGCGGAATCTTGTTCTTGATAAGAAGCGTTAGAACTACTTAACCACCAAAATAAAGGGGTGGCAACACAACCCATTATCGCAACTTGAGTTAACCATTTGCGCGGGGCAGGACGACGACGTAAACCTTGTTCTACATCATAATTAATGCGGTCAGATAAACGTTGACTATTATTATTTTCACCGAATAACCATGTTAATAAACGTTTAGGACGGCTATTCTTGAATAATAACTTATCGTATTGTCCAGAATTTAAGGATTTTTTTAAGTGTTTTTCGCAAGTCATTGGTCTCTACACTTAGTGTTGTTTAGGGAGAAGAAAATCATAAAAGTTAAGGGAATGAGTCAACATTTGACTAGTATAGAATTCCCCTCGTTCTAAAAGGGCTATAGTATCAATTTGTTTAACATATTGACTTTCCTTTTTAATTTCATCAACCACTCACAACTTTAACAAGTTGAAAGCGACTGGAATTATCTCTTGCTTTTACGCACTTAGAATTATTCTATTGAAATATAGCGTATTTTTTAATATGTCCTTGCAATCATAATGCAGTTATAACCTAAATAACAAGCATAAATCGCTATGTGGTTATTATTAAAAATAATTAATTGTTATAAAACATTAAGTTGCGCAACTAATCAATTTTTTTAGAGGTTATTCGCAAAAAAATTTTATTGCCCGTGTAATATGATAAGGAATTAGCTCTATTTCTTTTAATATTAATCAGATAAAAAAACGGGTAGGCATTGTTTAAATACCTACCCGTATTTAAGCCTTGCATATTTTTTCGCCTATAAAAGACGAAATAGAGGGCTAATAAGCACTGTTACAGCTTATGCTGTTTCGCGACGTGCAATAGGAACATAATCCCGTGTTGGAGCACCCACATATAATTGACGTGGACGACCAATTTTGAGATTACCTTCAGACATCATTTCACTCCATTGAGAAATCCAGCCTGCTGTCCGTGCCATTGCAAACATTGCAGTGAACATATTTAATGGAATATTCAACGCGCTTAAGATGATACCAGAGTAGAAGTCAACGTTAGGATATAATTTACGTTGAACGAAGTAATCATCATGTAACGCAATGCGCTCTAATTCTAAAGCGATTTCGAACATAGGTAAGTTTTCTGCTTTCAATTCTTTTAATAATTTATGGCAAATACCGTTAATGATTTTTGCGCGTGGGTCGTGGTTTTTGTACACGCGGTGACCGAAGCCCATTAAACGGGTTGCATTGTCACGATCTTTAACTTTAGAAATGAAAGAAGGAATGTTCTTCACATCGCCAATTTCTTGTAACATGCGAATCACAGCTTCGTTTGCGCCACCGTGAGCAGGTCCCCATAAAGTTGCAATCCCTGCTGCGATACAGGCAAATGGGTTAGCTTGAGAGCTACCTGCTAAACGAACAGTAGATGTACTTGCATTTTGTTCGTGGTCAGCGTGTAAAATCAACATAATTTCTAACGCTTTCACAGCGATAGGGTTGATTTGATACTCTTCAGTAGGTGCAGAGAACATCATGTACATGAAGTTTTCTACATAGTTTAAATCGTTACGAGGATAAACGTAAGGTAAACCGCGTGTATAACGATAGCTATTTGCAGCAATAGTCGGCATTTTAGCAATTAAGCGTAATGCGCATAATTCACGATGATAAGGATTATTAATATCCATAGAATCATGATAATACGCAGATAATGCACCAACGATACCTACCAACATCGCCATAGGATGTGCGTCAGGACGGAAACCTGCATATACATTGCGAATCCCTTCATGCAACATGCTATGACGGTTCATTGCGCCTTTTAATTTTGCTAATTCTGCTTCAGAAGGTAATTCTCCGTAGAATAACAAATAGAAAACTTCTAAAAAGCTACTTTGGTCGGCTAATTGCTCAATTGGATAACCACGATGTAAGAGAATTCCTTTATCGCCATCAATAAAAGTAATACCACTTTCACAACTGGCTGTTGTCATAAAGGCTGGGTCAAATGTAAACATGCCTAATTCTTTTGGTAAAGCTTGGCAATCTACAACTGGTTGACCGTGAGTAGGTTCGCGTACGGGACAAGTAAATGATTTTCCAGTGCTATTATCAGTGATGGTGACCGTCTTATTAGTCATAAAATCCCCTTTTTAATGTGGCATATCAATTATGTTGAAAAACTAAAAAAGAGAATACACCTCAATTCACCTATAACTTATAGGGTAAATTTGGCATAATCTCTGCGGTTATCTATGGAGATGTTAATTAAACGTTGAATTTTACTCTTTAGTGCAGATTGCAGCAATTGTTTTGAGTAGTTAACGCAGTATTAACACTTTAATTAATTGATAATACTTAATTTTATAAACTTATTCTGTTTGCATTGATGCAATGTTGCGTGTAGCAACGCTTCATGTTATCACATTTTTCTCTTAAGTCTCTAGCCGCTTCATGCAACAGAAAAAGCTGTATTTTATAGTGTTAGCAAGTATTTTAAATAAATACAGACACCTGTTAGGTTTTTAAAAATGCTTAGAATTTGGAAATGGACTAAAAAAATTGATAATGTTTAGCGGCGTATTTTCTGAGGTAAATTTATGAATTTTAAAATTTTATTGGCTTAGTTTTGGTTTAATGATTGCTAGTTTAGCCAAAGTAAAATTTATTAAACTTGTAGTTTTATTATTGCAAGCTGATTTTTACCACTATTAAAATAATTAAACTGTAGTTCAGAGGGAACACAAAAAGCCATGGACTATAGTTAAGTATTGCTACTTAAGAAATTATGTTGACTAACAAGGCGGCAATAACGCTTTAATTTTTAAGAGCTACTCGCTTAGTTTACTTACAAATGGAGAGCTTATAGAATGCTTCCCCCAAAAACTGATAATCGCTGGCAAAGTTTGGTGACAGGAAAAAAACAGTATAAATTACAAGCTGTTCCAGCAAGCATGTTATTATCAAGAGTTATTCGTTCAACCCAGCATGATGGGTCACAAGAAAACATTCAACGATGCGTTGATGAAGCATACGATTTTTTTATTCGCTACGAAGCTATTTTAGATAATGATATCAAAACCATTTTTGGTGCGAATAATTTTTTATAAGGTATAGCAGAAAATAGAAGATGAGATAAAAAAACAAGAAAGGGCGAAATTATCGCCCTTGTTTAAAGATTAATTATTTGTTTCTAGTTGGGCTGTATTATTTAAAGCCGTTTTAGCGTTATTTAATGCAAAATCAATAATGACTTCATTAGGACGTAATGCGTTTGAATACATCATTTTCACGGATTGAGTTCGTGGATAAATCACGCGGGCAATTGCTTGGGCGCGCAATTTCGCATTCGTTACCATCGTATTATCACTTTGATTATTCGCAACTGCACCAGCCATAATTTTAATTTCATGTAAAGCACTTACTTGATAAGTTTCAAGCGCATTTTCAATTAAACTAATATGTTCTGGTTTTAATTGCGTTGTGTTTTCTGAAAAATGTAAAGTTAATTGTTTTGCATTACGACGTTCTAAACTAGATGAATTTATATTTTGAGATAATAAAGTTTTATTTGAGCTAACAATAATTGCGGGAGGAGGATTAGAACGATTTACCACATTATTATTGTGCGCTGTCTCCTCAAAATTATTTTTAGACACAGCTTGTACTGTGTTAAAAATAGGTTGCATTGTATTCAGTTTTTGCGGATTTGTGCCGAAGTAATATTCTATGCACCATGTAAAAATAGATAAATTTACTATCGACAAAATAGCAAGACTCAATAACTGAAAAAACAGTCTGTACATACTGACTAAGCTCTTAAATTTATTAATTAAAATGTAAAGTTTGATATATCACATCATAACTAGCGTTATGACAGAAATCCCAATCTTGCTTTTTGAAGACTGCAGTTAAAATTATGTAAAAACAATCTGACTGAAATCTGCTGTAATTATGTCTTTTTTTACATAATTATGTCTCATTTATTTAATCACTTTGCGAAATCGCAAAAGATTAAAAATATCTGCTTCGCTTTGGTGAAAACTACGTTGTTTTATTAGCATATAACATTCCAATTCGTTTCAAAATAGTAGAATAAAATTAATTTAATTAGTTGACTTAATTATTCAATTTTTTTTAGAAGTTACGCAGTTTAGATAAAAGTTAAAGGTTTGAGTGTGCTACCTAACTTTTGTAAATTCAATCTATTATGTATAGCGAGTGCAAACAAACAGTCTTGATGGGCTTCCTATCGTCAGCCCATCCTACAAGCTTCTTTTATTCAACTGCGTAACTTCTATTTTTGTCTCTTTATTTTTCCATTTAGACAAATCGTGTAACCCTGCTTTTGTTGCTTGTCCCGCGCTACAGTCTAATAATCTGCAAAGTTTAGCTAAATCTGTAGATAACGGTTTATACTATTAAATAATCAATAAACTTGCCTATTCGCAAATCCTACATTCTAGGAGACCCTATTCATGCAGTTGTTTTGTTGGCGAAAAGCCTTAGCATTCGTTTGTTTATTGGGGGTGAGTTTCCCCAGTTTTGCTTTGAATTTTATTGAAGGCAAATTTAATAATAGTGGCGGAATTACCAGCTTAGATAGCGTTAACACCGTTGCTTTAAGTCCTGATGGCACATATTTATATGTCGCTGCTGCGGGCACTTCAAACGCAATTACCGTTTTTAGCCGTGATAGCGCAAGCGGTAAACTGACTTTTGTTCAATCTGTGACTAATAGCACGATGGGTGGCACGGGGTTAACCAATGTCACTAATATTGCTATTGCACCCGATGGCAAACATTTATATGCCACCAGTCGCGGCGATAATGCGGTTGTCGTTTTTACACGCAATGCGAGTACGGGACAACTTTCTTTAGTTGAAATTCAAAAAGATGGCGCGGGCGGAGTTAATTATTTAGGCGGTGCAAGCGCGGTGGCTATCAGTCCTGATAATGTGCGGGTATATGTTACGGCAGCGACTGATAATGCGCTGACAGTTTTTGCACGCAATACGGATACGGGCGCATTAACCTTGTTAAGTTCACAAGTGGAAGGACAAAACGGGGTAACAGGTTTAAGCGGGGCGGTAGGGTTAACGATTAATAGCACAGGTAATTTTATTTATGTCGCCGCCGCTGGTAGTCAAGCCATTAGTGCCTTTATCCGTGCGCCTGCGGTGGGAGAATTGGGCTTTCTTAAAGTGTATAAGGAAGGTGTGGACAGTGTTGCAGGGCTAAAAGGGGTTTATAACGTTGTATTAAGTCCCAATGGCGCGCAATTGTACGGTGCGGGCAGTGATAGTGCCGCGATTAGCGTTTTTAATGTGGCAAGCTCGGGCGAGTTGACTTATGTCACTCATTACAAAAATGGGCAAGTTGTTGGTTCAACGACAATTAGCGGTTTATCAGGCGTTCGTGATTTAATCGTTTTACCTAATGCAAGCATGTTATATGCTACCGCAGTGAATGATAATTCAATTGTGGTTTTTCAACGGGATAGCAGCAACGGTTTATTAACTTTTCAACAAAAATTAGCGAATAATTCCAGTAATGGCGGTGTTACGGTGACTTCATTATCTGGCGTTACGGCGATTGATGTTTCTCCTGACAGTCAACATTTATACACTGGTGCGTTATTTAGCGATGCGGTGAGTGTGTTTAGTGCACTTTCTACTGATTTACAATTAAGTGTGGTAGATAATGCGCCCGTTGCGATTAACAGCCCACTGGAATATACCTTTACAGTTACCAATGCGGGCAATATTACTGCAAGCAGTCCTAGTTTTAGTCAAACGTTGCCGACAGGCGTGATTTTTACCAGCGCAGTCGCTACTAATGGCGCGTGCACTTATGACAGTGCTACTCATAAAGTTTCTTGTTCAATGAGTGATTTAGCAAGCAAAGCGACTGCAACTATCACAGTCAAAGTCACTACGCCGAGCAGTGTAGGCACAGGCTCATTATCCAGCACCGCAACTGCCAGCACAACCACGCCTGATGATACGCCCAGCAATAATAGCGTGACTAAACAAAGCAGCTTGGTTTCAGCGATTGCTTCCGCCGATTTGCAATTGACAGCAACGGCAAGTGCTAATCCTGTCAATGTAAACAGTGATTTAACTTATACCTTAACGGTGACTAATAACGGTGCAGATGCCGCTTCCGCAGTGATATTAACGAATACTTTACCGACGGGTATGGTGTATCAATCCAGCAGTAGTGATAGTCGTTGCGCAGTCAGTCCCAGCAATACGCGCCAAATTATTTGTAGTGCCGCTACTTTAGCCGCTAATGCTTCTAGTGCTTTTAATATTATAGTGACCACGCCTAGTGCTGCATCAACAGTGCCGTTGACCTTAAGTTCTTCAGTCACCGCAAAAGAACGCGATTTAGTTAGTAGCAATAATTCTGCAAGTGTTTCTGTTTCTGTGGAAGTATTAGCTTTTGATTTAGCGATTACTGAAGCGTTAGCCGACCCCAGTTCAGCGCGGGTGGGTACATTAGTTACTTACAAAGTCAAATTAGCCAATCAAGGCACAAGCCCTGCCTCTGGTGTGATTTTAAGTAGCACTTTACCCTCTCAATTACAATATCAAAGCGATAACGCAGGTTGTCAGTATGCTTCTGCAAAATTGACTTGCAATTTAGGCATGTTAGATGCGCTGGCAACGCCAAGCACTTATGTAGAAATCAAAGCGTTAACGGTTTTACCTGATTTAAATATCAGCACTCAATTTACCGCCACTGCCAGCGGCACAGATACCAACCAAACTAATAACAACAGCTTAGTGATTGTCAGCGCAACGGGTTACGCGGCTGATATTAATGTCAAAATTACCGCCAGTGCCAGCCCTGTCGTTATCAATGAAAATTTAACGTATACGATTGTTGTGACGAACAGCGGACCCAGTGATGCACGCGGCGTAACGTTGACCACCGCCCTCAGTGGTACAAGCGTGAATATTGTCACGCAAATGAATGGTGGCGCGGCTGGAACGTGTAGCACGGGCGCAGTGGCGACTTGTCAGTTTGACACGATAAAAGCGGGTAGCTCTGTCAATTTAGCATTAGTCGTCACCCCAACCGCTTTAGGTACATTACGCTTATCCGCAGCAACAACGATTGCGGCGGGCACAATTGAACCGACTTATGACCCTAATACAGCTAATAATTCAGCCGTTTTAGAAACAGCAGTTGCAGCGACTTCTGCTGATTTAAGCGTAACTTTGAGCAGCACTCCGGTTACTGCTTTAGTCGGAGGTCAGTTAATTTATTTAGCAACAATTAAAAATGAGGGTCCTAGTCGCGTTAATGGAATCACTTTCACACAAGCTTTACCTATCGGTGCGCAATTCACCGCGACGACCACGCCCACCAGCAATCCACAACCCAGTCAAGGCAATGCGTGTACCAATACCGTCAGCAACGGCGTGACAACGATTAGCTGCGAATTAGGTCCTATTGAAAATGGTAAATCTGCAACTGTTACCACAATCGTTACACCACAACAAGAAGGTGAATTAAGCACTACAGCGACAGTAACAGCCACTGGCGCAGCGGCTGACCCAGTTATTTCTAATAATACAGTGACTTTAAAAACGACGGCGAGTACTTCTAAAGCAGATTTAACGCTGACAATGGCGGGGTCGCCCACCAGTATTTTAGTGGATAATAGCTTAACTTATACAATGACGCTGAAAAATAGCGGTCCGCAAGATGCAACCCATGTTATTTTGACTGATACCTTGCCTGCCAATACGGTGTATTTAGAGTCGGCTTTAAGTCCAAGTTCTTTAGGTTCATGTACTTATGCTGCGGCGGCAATTGCTGGAGCGGGCGGAACATTAACTTGTACACTCAATGCTTTGGCAGTCAGCACAGCAACTGCAAGCAATACGGCGACAATTACTTTAAAAATCCGTCCCGATGTTGCGGGCGAAATTACCAATACTGCGCAAGTCAAAGGCAACGAAAACGACCCCAAAGAAACCGATAATATCGCGACGGTAAAAACCACCGTCACCAATCCCGCGACTTTATCTTTTGTGGAAGCTTTGCGTAATGCCAATAATGGCGTGCTGGGCATTCAACGCCCAACCGATTTAGTGTTAAGTCCTGACGGTAATTTTGTATATGTCAGTGCGAGCGGGACAAATTCAGTGGCGGTTTTTAACCGTAATGCGAGCAGTGGTAAATTGAGTTATAGCAGTTTAGTGGCTAATGGCACAAATAACGTGACGGGGATTATCAGTGCTAACAGTTTAGCAATTAGCCCCGACGGTAAAAATATTTATGTCATTGGTTTAGATGGTAATTCAAATAGCACTGTCACCGCGTTTAACCGCGACAGTATCACGGGTGCATTAACTTATCTCGCAACGTATAGCAATAATAACGGCACAATTACAGGACTTGGCGGCGCGTATGCCTTAGCGGCGACCAATGGACAAGTCTATGTGGTAAGTTTGACCGATAAAGCTCTCGTCACTTTTAGCCGTGATAGCAATACGGGGACATTAAGTTTTGTTGCTAAACAAACTGATAGCAATTTTGATGGTACAAACGATATCGTTATCAGTCCCGATGAGCGGCATGTCGTTGTTGCAAATGCCAATACTAAAACTTTAAGTGTATTCAGTCGCGACAGTTTAGGCACTTTAACTTTAGCGCAAACTGTAACAGGGACAACCGTTAATTCTATCAATAGTTTAGATACGGTTAATGGTTTAGGTTTTAGTAGCGACGGTACAACTTTATATGCAACCAGCAGCGGTTTAGCCAATGCAGTCGCTTTGTATCAACGCAATGTTTCTACAGGACAATTGCAGTTTGTCAATTTATGGCAAGATGGGCAAGTCATCAGCACGACTACCACAGTCAACGGCACACCTCAAACCACTTCAAAAACTATTGACGGTTTAGGCGGTGCGGGCGATGTGGTTGTCAGTCCAACGGGTGATTATGTCTATGTTGCTGGACAAAATGATAATGCTGTTGCCGTGTTTAAACGCGCCAATGATGGGCAATTAACCTATATTGACCAACGCCGCGATTCAGTGGATGGTACAGACGGTTTAGCCGCCGTGCGTAATCTCGCGATTTCCGCTTCAGGCATTCATATTTATGCTGTCGGTTTTAACGATAACGCCGTCGCGGTGTTACGCATTGCCAGTGCCGATTTAAGTATTGTTGCCAATGCCAGCAGTAATCCTATTAATTTAGGCAGTGATTTAAGTTATGTGATTACCGTCACCAACAACCCTGATTCTGACCAAGCCACTGATGTGAGCTTAACCTTAACTTTCCCCAGTCAATTGCAATTTGTCTCGATAAGCAGTTCACGCGCAAGCGACAGTTGCGGTTCGGCGACGACAACCGCCAGTGGTTTGCAAGTGGTTTGTCAATTAGGCACGTTAGCGGCGGCGGAAGCGGTTACAGTGCGGTTAAACGTGCGTCCGACCGCTATCGGCGAATTCACTTTAAGCGCGCAAACTTTATTACCGAATCAACTTGACCCAACCCCGAGCGATGCAGACGATAAAGTTTCAGTAACGACTAAAGTGACTGCAACTACAGATTTAAGTGTTAGCGCGACTGCAAGCCCCAGCGTTGCTGCGTTAAATAATCCGGTTGTCTATGCGTTGACTTTAACCAACAACGGCGGCGCGGCAGCCATTAACGCCGTCACCGTTTTACCATTGACTTCTACCTTGACTTATAAAGGCGCGTGTACGGGGACAAGCAGTTGTACTCCAACATTAACCCCTTCCACCACGTCGGGACAAGCCTATTGTGTATTGGAAAATGTTAATACTAATCAAGTCGTTTGCACGATGCCCAGCATTGCCGCAGCAGGCAGTTCAACACTTTATTTAACAGTTGTACCCAGTGAATTAGGTACATTAATCAATACTTTCAGCTTATCCAAAGTCGACACTTTTGACCCCAACACGAGCAATAACAGCGCGACCTTAACTGTGCCTGTGCGTTTGAATGTGATTGAAGATACACGCGATAACAGCGGACAAACGTTAAGCAATTACAGTATTGCTTCCACAGGCGCGATTCGTGGCGGTTCAGTCGCGGGTATTATTCAAAATGAAGGCTTATTGTATAACTTGACTATTTTAGCCAATGCCCAAGTCAACGGCGGCAAATTAGCGGGGACAATCAGCAATAACGGCACGCTAAATACGGTTGAGTTTTTAACTAACACAACCATCACGGGCGGCGTATTACGCGGCATTATTCGCGGTTTCCCTGCTTCGCCTGCGACTTTAAACGCCGTCACGATTATTGAGGACAGTGGCGAAACGACTGAAGTTTCAAATGTGATTTTGGGCGCGGGGACACAAGTTAAAGGTGCAGTGACTTTAACCAACGTTTTAATTCAAGACGGTGTGTTATTAGACAGTGCGGTAGTGTTAGCAGGTACAACCCGTTTTGTAAACAGTAGCAATATTCCTGCGGGCGTAGATTTAAGCAATTTATATCCCACGATTATTGACCCTGTCAGCCAAAGCGTCGCGCTTAATTTGAGTTATGATATTGTTGAAACAAACAGCTCATTACTCAGCGAGTTAGCGGCGTTATTGAGTTCCACACAAATCGGCACAGATTTGCAACAACTGAGTAATACAGGGCAATTATTATTTACCCGCGATAAAGGCACGAGCAACGAACGGCGTATTGTATTAATTCCTTGGACAATTCGCCAAGCGAAGGCTAATGAAAGCAGCAACATCTTATTTAATGACGATGGCAGCATGACTTTTATTTTAGCCTCAGGGCGGGTGATTAGCGCGCAACCCGCTGTTGAAGAGACGACTGCATTACGCACCACCCTGCAAGCTTTTGGTTTAACAGGTTTAACGGCATTATCGGATGGCAGTGTGCGCTTACAAGCAGCGACAAGCTCAGTCTATTTTGTGGTACGCCCTTTGAATGAAACACTGGTAGATAACAGTGGATTATCGGGCATTTCTACTGAATCTGGCGTGTTTAAACAAGTGCAAACGCTCGTTTTTCATTTTACCGACCGCGAAGGTGTGCGACGGATTCAACGGTTTAACGCAACAGCGGCAAATACAGCGGAAATTTTAAATACGCTCAAAGCGATTGCGGGCTTTAAACAAGCTGTGACTAATAGCGATGGTAGTTTATCTATTAAGATTAATGAATTGACTTATACCGTTGCTTTTGATTTAGCTGTTCAAAAAGGCAATGCTTCTAGTGTAACGCAATTTTTAACCATTCCAGATTTAAATAGCGATGGTTCAAACGATGTACAAATCATCTATTTAAATGGTGACATGCAAAATGCTTACATCAGTCCGCAGTCTTTAGGCGTTGCGTTACAGAATATTCCCGATGTGCAAGCGGCTAATTATCAAGTTTCAGAAGTTGGCTATCAGCAATTTTTATTGAGTCGCTCTGATGCGCGGTTATTGTTAAAAGCAGTGCAACAAACGCAACGAGAAGAAAGTCAATCCGCGCCAATCATGACGTTACTGGCGAATGGTAATGTTGAGTTTGTGACCAACACTAATTTGTATGTGTTGACTGTGCCATTAGTGCAAGCGGAGAGTTTATTGCGTTCTGAGTTAAGCCGTCGTGGTTTTAATGCGATTGAAGTGCAAGCCGATGGTGATTGGCAAGCGCAGAAATCGGCGGGGGAAACGTGGTGGTTTAGACCACAAACGGCGGCAATTCCTATTAGTAGTGGTACAGCGGGTTTGCAAGAAGTGAGTTCGCCCGTGCAAAACCGCAGTCGTTGGTTACTGACTTTTGCGGATAGTAGTGGGCGTTTGTATCAACAATTTATTTATTCCACGGCATACGACCGCGCTGCATTAGAGGCTTTTTTCCGCGATGCTTTATCAGTGACGACAGTTAATTTAAACAGTAATGGCACAGTGAATGTGGAAACCAGCGCGTTTAAATTTAATGGTTGGTTAGGCTATGAAGTTAAAGCGGCGACAGCGACGGGAAGTTTGCAAGTGACTGCGACTTCGGATTTAAACGGCGATGGCTTATCTGACTATACTGTGACGTATGCGAATGGTTTGCAGCAGGTTTTATATCAGTTGCCGTAATTAATAGCCTGTATTGAGTGACAACTGGGTGTTTTGCACCCAGTTTTATACAAAAGCATAAGATTTTTAATTGAAGGGGTAGCATTATGTTTGCCTTAATACGGTTTTTTGGGGTTTGCCTGCTGCTGATGTTGTTGGGGTTTAGGGTGGAGGCGGTGACTTATACGGTGAATAGCCCAGATGATACTAATGATACAGAGTGCGACGCAACTCACTGTAGCTTGCGGGAAGCGATAGCTGCTGCAGCGAGTAATAGTGATACAACTAACTTAATTAACTTTAGTAATACTGTTTCCTCTGTAACAATCCCTGCAGCTTTTCCTTTAACTAAGAGCGTGACAATTGATGGCGGAAGCGGAGTTACATTAACAACAACTACTCAAGTTTTTACATTAAGTGGAGCAACAAATGTCACGCTGAGAAATTTAACTTTTACAGGTGCAAATCATAATTCTGATGGTGGAGTTATTGCTTTTACTAATACCAATGGCAGTCTAAC
>CAZKST010000012.1:0-27304 GCA_964555395.1 uncultured Thiotrichaceae bacterium
CAAAACGCTTTTTTAAAAATTACTTCGTAACGTAAAGAGGCGACGTGTTGCATAAAAAACTCTGTTGTTTTGAAATAGATTAACGTGTTATAAGTAGCTAAATTTTGAAATTTAGTAATTTGTTTTATGTATTTAAAGTAATATTATCTTAAATAGCAGTGATAAACAAGGAAGGGGGAGGGGAAGAGGTTCTGCTATAAATTAACGTATAGTTGATAAAATAAAAATCGTAATTTTTAGAAAAAGCAGAGCATTTTCTCTGCTTTTTCCAGAAAATTAATTAATAAACAATTCGCATAGAAACACCTGTAATCGCTTCTGCGGCTTGTAATCCAGAAATAACCGTTGCTTCAACACAACCAATATTTAAGAAACCATTGTCAATCCAATCACCCGCGATAAATAAATTATTAAAGCCCGTTTCATTGGTTTTTAAACGGTATTGCGAAGTGTTTGCAACGCATAATGTGTATAATTCGCTGGGGTCAACATTAGCGCGCCAATATTGGCTGTTTAAACGGTCTGAACCACGTTGATTTTGGGGGTCAATAAACACATTCCAATCAAAACGTCCCAATTGTCTTGCCGCAGGCCATAAGAAATTGGCGTTAGCTGCAATCCAATCTTTAGCACCGCTAAGCACTTCATCTAATTTTTGTTGGGGGAATTGATGGTCTGAAGGTGGCGGTAAATCATTACCTGCTAAAGGTCCGCAGAAATAGGCAATATTTAACGGCTCATATTCAGGCGACCACGCTTCGGCTGGAATGGTTTGGCTCATATCTGCCCAAGTATTAAAACGTTGGGCATAAGCATCTAATACAGGACTGCTATCTTTCCAGCCTAATTGCTCTAAGGTCTTGTTATTCCAAGTTTGTAAAGCCAGTGTCCGCACAGCATTGGCATTATCAAGCATCGCTTTCCAGCGGGGATTGATGGTGCTGAGTTGTGAGGAAATGAGTTTTACCGCCATCACAGGAATGCCGCATACGACAAGGTCGAAATCTTTGCCGAGCTCTAAAGTTTCTCCTACTTTGACATCTTGCCAATCTGCCCAGCGGGATTCTAAATTGATTTGTTTCGCAATTAATTCATCCCCTTGTACGATTTGCGCATATAAAGGCGTGCTCGGCCAGCAGGGTAAACCTTTAACATCAACCAAGGGTTGATATTCTACGGTGCTGTCTTTTAAAGTGACTTGTTCATTGTAAATGATTTTTGCAATGCCGTCGCCGCTATCGGTCGGGACTAAATCTGTAATTTTGTGGAAGAATTTGAATTGTACGCCGCGTTTTTTCAACACTTCGTATAAAGGCGTGAATACGACATCGCCCATGCCCGCTTGCATTTTCCACATGATGCTGCCTTTATAGGCAAACGCCATTAAGAACAAGCTGTGCAATGCAACCCCCGCAGACACGTTGCCCGCCCGTGTCGGCTCATCTGTGCCTACATAGCCATCAGGATATGAAATGGCTAAATCATAAAAAGCGCGAACAGGCGCGGAATAAGCAGCATCATCAGATGCGCCGTTTTGAATTAACCATTGACGAAAATCAAGATTATCAATGACATCATAGCCATGTAAAATAACGCCGTCGGCTAACATCCCGCGAATGGTGACAATGCCTAATTCCAACATAATCCCAAAACGCCGTAAAGCATCTAAAATACCAATTAACTCAAGGAATTTTTGCAGCAAGTTCCAAATTTCTTCTAACAAATGCCACAACACTTGCAATGGCGACATTAATTCCCGTAAAGGCTGAAATTCATCACTTAAACAGATGGCAGAACGCGCACTGGTTGCGGCTTTGAATTGTGTAATTAAGTCATTTTTTTCGTCTAACGACAATTGCTTAACCCGACTTTCAGGAATATCGTCAAAACCATCAGTTAAAGCAATCGCAGCACTTAATAAAGGTTTAAACACCGCTAATTCTGCTTTATGCTCTATCGCGGGTAAGGCTACCCCCGCCTTTTCCAAATGGTCAACAACCCAACCTTCTAAGCCCCATTGATGCTCTACTGCTGGCACAGTCGCGACAGTAGGTAATTCTAATAAATTCAAATAGTCCAACAATGACGTTAAGATTTTTTTCACGAAATTCAAAGGCCAATATTGTCGCCCTCCTTGTCCTGGTACACCTGACACGACGGGGAAATTAAACGGCCATACTTTCCAATCTCGACGCACATATTCAGTCAAAGCAATGAAATTATGCTGTTTAAATGCTGCGTCCCAAGTGGCTAATGGCGCGGTGCTGGGGCGATTCATTTCTGCATACGCTTGCTGCATCACCGCAAAAGCATTTTCATAAAAACCGAGCCAAATGTGCAAACCATGCTCTTCAATCCGCTCGCCGCGTGCGGGATTGCGCCCACTCGCGCCTTTACCGCCCAAACGCCAACCCAATTGATATACGGTAATATCATAATAATGTTGCCAATCAGGCAAACTGGTTAAACCAAAAGCCGCAGATAATGCGCCCGCGCCGCCGCCTAACACCGCGATTTTTTTCTTCTTCGCATTGCCATAAGCGATAACTTTGCCTTCTTCCATCACGAAATCGACAACCGTCCAGAAACCGCCTTGTATGGAAATTGTGCCATTATTATTCACTAAGCCCATGCTAGAAATCAGTGGATGACTGGCTAAATCATTAATTGTTAAATTATAATTGCCTAAAATCAAACCGCCAGATTGGAATTGTGTAGGGCGAACGGGAGCTTCAACAACTGCTTGGTAACACGCATTAGTCGTAGTAGAAATATCACGATATTGCTTAATAAACACCATTTGCATCTGTTTTAAACTAAACAAATCCGCAAACTCTACTGCGGCATTAATGCCTTCAATAAAAATTTTTCCATCTTTAACCTCTAATAAACCTTGAATAATCCGCAAGATATTATTCATGGTTGAATGGTCTTCAAGCCAATCCACGCCAAAAGGCGCGTCGCGACTGGTGGAAGCCTTTTTCATTTCCATCAAGGTATAACGCTGACACATCTCTTCAGGCGCAAAGTTTTTAAAACCATACACTTCCGCACTATATTCAGGGTCATGGAAATTTGCGGGTGGCGTGAACACGGCGGGCGTTTTGCGGAAACCATACACTTCCCGCCCAGAAAAAATCGCATACGGATTATCTACATACAAAAACGGCAAGAACCATGCGAAATGGTCAGCAACGTATTCATCACCATATTTTTTAAACGCAACCGTCAATATCCAAAAACTTAAATCAGTTTCCCGCAATTTACCAATTTGGCGTTGTTCAGGATTCAGTGAATAACCAATCATATCCGCATAAGTCAGCATGACATAAGAAGAAATTGGCTTATAAATAAAATCGCCTTCCCCCCCTTGATAAGTAATGCTATTCAAGTATTTATCGCACAACGCTGTTAAATGCGCTTTATCTGCTTTTAAAAAAGAAGCAGAAATTTGCGAATCCTGCAACATATAAGGGCCACGAAAAACAGGTAAAAAACCAGCATCTTCAATGTACTGAGGTAATAATGAGGGTGTCATAAATATCCTTGATTGAGTTAGAAAAATTGAACAACACGACGTTGACTAGCTTCTTTCTGACAGCATGACGACCTAAATAGAGTGGGTATTCCTCCTAAATAAAACATGATGGTAGTGGATAAAACGACAAAGCATTTCCTATTTTTAATTACCTGACCGCTTTTTTGATTTACACTAATACATTCAGAAACAAATTGACTTACTTAAGGAAATTCAATGAATATTTACTTATTTTTGAAGTTTTTACATATTTTGAGTGTGGTGCTTTTTGTAGGCAATATTATTGTGACAGGCTGGTGGAAAACACTGGCGGTTTTTGGTAAATCTCCAACGGTTTTAAAATTTGCGCAACGACAAGTAACGTTAACGGACTATGTTTTTACCGCAGTAGGTGCAAGTTTAGTGTTCATTACAGGCATAGGAATGGTGCATGTTGGTAAATTAAGCTTTAATATCCCGTGGATTTGGTGGGGGTTATTTTATTTCACCCTGTCTGGTTTGCTATGGTTAGCAGTGTTAATTCCAGTTCAAATAAAGCAAGCCGCGATGGCTAAAAATTTTGCAGAAGGTGCAGAAATTCCTGCTTTATATTTCAAATTAGAAAAAGTATGGATAATTGTAGGGGTTTTAGCAACCATTTTACCCATCATAACCATGTATTTGATGGTGATTAAACCTATGTAAACAAGGATAATTTTCTTAAAATTTAGGTAATTTTTGCTTGGGTTTTGAAGAATTTGTATTAATTACAATTATTTGTTTACGCTAAACTTTATTAGAATTAACAAACTTTTGAATTTGTGCCCACCAATAAACCTGCTAGGTTTTAAAAACCTAGCAGGTTTTTGTTTTACGCGAATTCTATTTAACTTGCTTTCGCCGTTTTAAACAATTTAAAGAAATTTTCAGTTGTTTGCTCTGTTAATTGTGTTAAAGAAATTCCACGCAAATCGGCAATAAATTGTGCCACTTGTTTTACATAGGCGGGCTGGTTCATTTTACCGCGATAAGGGACAGGAGCTAAATAAGGCGAATCAGTTTCTACTAACATATATTCTAAAGGAACTTGTTTAGCAACTTCTTGTAATTCTTTAGCCGTTTTAAAAGTTACAATTCCCGAAAATGAAATATAAAACCCCATTTCAATTGCCGCTTTGGCGGTTTCCCAATCCTCTACAAAACAGTGCATTACTCCACCCACGTCTTGTGCATTTTCTGCTTTTAAAATAGCTAAAGTATCCGCTTTTGCTTCCCGCGTATGCACAATTAATGGCTTTTGAGTTTGCTTTGCTGCTTGAATATGCAAACGAAAAATAGCTTGTTGTTCCTGAATAAATTCCGCTGAGGTTCTAAAATAATCTAATCCTGTTTCTCCAATAGCAACAACTTTGGGATGTTGAGCAAGTTGTACTAATTCTTCTGTTAAAGTAGCTTGATTAACTGGCGGAATATCTGCTTGTTCAACACAGTGATTAGGATGCACACCAACGGAAGCAAAAACATTGGAAAATTGCTCAGCCGCAGATAATACTGAGGGAAAAGTCGGTAAATCTACAGAGACGGTTAAAAAATATCCTACTTCAGCTAAACGGGCTTGTTCAATTAAAGCTGCTGTTTCATGTTCTTTCATTAAATCAAAATGACAATGCGAATCGACTAACATAAAAAAATCCAACGTGTTAATGCTAAGAAACTTAATTCTGACAATTAAAATTTTGCTTTGCAAAAATAAGCAACTTTTGCCGAACTTGGTTTTAAGTAATTATTGAGTTAAATGTAAAAATTGTTGGCTGGTTTGCCATAAAAACGTTTGCACATTGGTTAAATGATGGTCGCTATTTAATAGATGCAATTGAACCCAATCTCGTTGTTGTGCAAAATGTTTAACATCATTAACTGCAATGACTTCATCCTGTTTACCATGAAACATTAAAGTAGGTAATGCGCGTGTTAATTGCTCATCTTTATACTGTTGCATATCTTCAATGAAATTAAAATTTAATAATTGTAATTGTTGTGTAGCATGGTGAAAAATAGGAAGTTCTCGTTGTTGTTGCCACGTTTGAAAAGCAGTATGTCCTAATAATGTTTGACATTGATTTAAGAAATTTAACGCGGGCGCAAATAACACTATTTGCTTAACTTGCATAAAGCGTTGTGCTAACCACAATGCAGTTAATCCGCCTAAACTAGAACCTAATAAAACTACTTCAGAATGTTGTTCTATAAGTTGAGCAACTTGTTGTAATTGACGTGTAAAAGTTAATTCATAAAAATTATCTTGATTTAAATCTGGAATATGTAATTGAATACCCAATTGCTCAAATTGTTGTTTAAAAAACTGGGCTTTTGTTGATAAAGGGCTAGATGCCCAACCATGTAAATAAAAGTAATGCATAATGTTAAGGTTGTTTATTGAAAAGAAAAAATTGTTAAAAAGAATAGCACGAATTTATTTAGCCTAACGTAAATTTTGCGTACAATATAAAAAACGTAATAACTTTTTTTACATAACGCCATTGTGGTGAAATTCAGAGAAAGGCATTAAACACATGAATTTAAATATAGAATGGAGTGTCATTTGGACAACATTGCAATTAGCTTTGACGGTTACAAGCGTTTTATTAATTTTAGGGACACCTTTAGCGTGGTGGTTAGCAACGACGCGCCATTGGAGTAAAGCTTTAATTGAATCGATTGTGTCTTTGCCATTGGTTTTACCGCCCACTGTTTTAGGTTTTTACATGCTATTAATGTTAGGTCCTAACGGTTGGCTTGGACAATTAGCACAATGGATGGTTGGGCATCATCTGGCTTTTACGTTCACAGGTATTAGCATTGGCGCGGCATTAGCTTCTATTCCTTTTGTTGTACAACCTTTGCAAAATGCGTTCGCGGCAATTGGGACACGTCCGCTTGAAGTGGCGGCAACACTGCGCGCAAATCCGCTGGATTGCTTTTTTACGATTGTTTTACCCTTAGCCCGCAATGGTTTCTTAACCGCTGCAACCCTTTGTTTCACCCATACAATTGGTGAGTTTGGTGTTATTTTAATGATTGGTGGCGGGATTCCTAATAAAACAGAAGTGATGTCTATTGCTATTTATGAACATGTAGAAATGATGGAATTTAGAGAAGCGCATTTCTTAGCGGGCAGTATGTTATTATTTTCTTTTATTGTATTATTAACTTTATATAGTCTAAATAAACATAAACATTAATCATTAACTGCGTTAAAATGAAAAAGTCCTTAATGGAAATATTGGAAAATTTTCAAGATTTAGCAACAGGACGTTGTGCTTTACAACTCATCACTGGACAATATTATGAGGGTTATTTACTAGAAATCACTGAAGAATTTGTGATTTTTGGTGAAGGCGGTTACGCAGGACAACCCGAAGATATGCGATTTGCATTAACGCAAATTGATTTAAACAAGTTGTCCTATTTTGATATAAAAACGTATCGTTATCGCGATGTTTATTGGGATGAAACGCAGCAAAGTTGGCAAACTTGTAACTAAACGCTTGTTAAAATCGCTTTGCTTTATTTTTTCTGATAAATTAAATCCCAAACACCATGCCCCAAGCGTTCACCCCGTTGTTCAAATTTAGTCAGTGGGCGATCAGCGGGGCGCGGCGAAAATTGTCCTTGTCCAGCGACATTGATAAAACTTGAATGAGCATCAACCGTTTGTAACATGTGTTGGGCGTAATCTTCCCAATCGGTTGCTAAATGTAAAATACCTTGTGGTTTTAATGCTTGCGCCAAAATGCTGATAAATTCTGTCTGAATTAAGCGACGTTTATGATGACGCGCTTTATGCCACGGGTCAGGAAATAAAATATAAATTTTGGCTAAACTGGCAGGCGGAATACAATTTTTCAACACTTCCACAGCATCATGATTAAATAAGCGAACATTTGTTAACTGTTCACTATTCAACAAGTTAATAACACGCGCTAAACCTGCTAAATGCACATCAATGCCAATATAATTGATTTCAGGATGTTGTTTTGCCCAACATAACAAGGCATCGCCCATGCCAAAACCGATTTCTAAATAACAATCAGCCGTCCGCTTAAAAGTTTGTTCTAAAGAAATCAAACCACCATCAGGTTCTAAACCGTATTGTTGCCAATGTGTTTGCAATGCTTGTTTATATTTTTCACTAATGCGTCCTGCGCGGCGTACATAGCTACGCACAGTGCGTAAAGGATATGCCTTTTCTAAAGTTATAGTCACGATAATCTTTCACACAATCTATGATTAAGTATTAAAATAGAAATACAGTTTGTAATGGAAATATATACACTCTGTTAGATAACACGTTATGCTGGTTAAAAAATTAAACAGATTAAATGTAATAAAAGTTATAGTCTAACATAACCTTGCTTTTTCCTAAAACGGCTTAATTATACTTAAAATCATTTACGTCGATTGGCTTTATTAACTACCTAAAGAGTTGCTTCTTCTTCAATGACTAAAACACGTTTTGGCTCACTTCGCTGGACTCTCCTTGGCTTTTTTTTGCCACAGTTACTTATTACAGTTGGTTTAGTAGGATGGTTATCGTTTCGTTATGCACAAGACGCGGTTTATAATTTATCACAGCATTTACATATAGAAGTCACTGAACGCATTTCAGAGCAATTAAGAGCTTTCTTAAAAACCCCTCAACAAATTGTTCAGCAAAATTTAAATTTATATAAGCAAAGTTTAATTGAGGTTGAACCCCTTAACCGCAAACAATGGCAACAACATTTTGCCCAGCAAATGCAGTTATATCCTATGGCGGGCTCAGTGGGTTTAGCAACAGAGCAACGCGTTTATACGGCATTGCGACGCGGGGCGATAGATGAACTTTTACTTTCTGAAAGTTTACCTGAAACAAATTTCACCTTAGAAAGTCACGATTTTAAAACGGGTGAAGCTACTCAATTAATTAAATCTATTGAAAATTTTGATGTACGCGAGCGTCCTTGGTACAAAAAAGCAGCACAGCATCAAAATCCCGTATGGAGCGATGTTTATCAATCTTTAGATTTTAAAATGCCCTTTATTACAGCGGGTGTGCCAATTAGAAAAGATCAACGATTACTAGGCGTATTTTTTAGCACTTTACGTTTGCAATATATCAGTGATTTTTTAAAAACACTGTCAATTGGAGAAACTGGGCAAGCTTTTGTTATTGATAGAAATGGAACTTTAATTGCTAGTTCTAAAGGTGAAAATTTAACCACTAAAGAAGGCACGGAAGAGCATCCGCGTTTAGCAACGCACAGCACCAATGTAGTCACTGCGGAAGTCAGTCAATTTTTACAAAAAGAAATTTCCTTATCTCAAATTCAATTAGCAAAAATGATTGAAGTAGAAATTGATGGAAAAAAACTCTCTTGCCAAGCCACTCCTTTTAAAGATGAATATGGTTTAGATTGGTTAATTGTAGTCGTTATTCCAAAAAGCGATTTTATGAAAAGTATTCATCAAAGCGCGAAAATGACTTCTTTATTAATCGGCATTTCTTTGCTTATTTCTTTCTTTTTAAGCTTATTAGCAGCAAAATATTTTATTGAGCCTTTAAGTTCTTTAACTACAGCAGTAAATGAATTTACAACTGAGCAATGGCAAAAAGAAAATAAATTAAGCAATGAAATGAATCGTAAAGATGAAATAGGATTATTAGCTAATGCTTTCTTCCAAATGTCGCAACAATTACAAGATTCTTTTAAGCAACTACAACAAGAAGTTAAAACAAGAAGTGAAGCCCAACAAGCCGCCGAAATGGCAAATCATGCTAAAACGATTTTCTTATCTAATATGAGTCATGAATTACGCACGCCTTTAAACAGTATTTTAGGTTATGCTCAAATTATTCGTGAAGACCAAAATTTAGATGAAATTCAACGTGAAGGTATAGATACCATTTTGAATAGTGGTGAATATTTACTTACCCTTATCAATGATATTTTAGATTTAGCCCGTTTTGAAACCCATAAAATTGAACTTTCTTTTATAGAATTTGATTTTCAGAATTTTTTAGATAACATTGTATTATTATTTGACCAGCAAGCCCAAAATAAAGGTTTGATGTTTAGCTTTTTGGCAACCACTTCTTTACCTGTAGGTGTGCGCACGGATGAGAAACGTTTAAGACAAATTTTAATTTGTTTATTGGGTAATGCCCTTAAATTTACACCAAGAGGTGGCATTAATTTTAGAGTCAGTTATCAAAATGGAATGGCACAATTTGAAGTAGAAGACACTGGCATTGGCATTGAACCTTTACAAATGCAACGTTTATTTCAACCTTTCCCCATTAATTTCGCACAACCCTATTATTCTCAAGGTTTAGGTATTGGTTTAGCACTCACCAAAAAATTTATTAACTTGCTCAATGGCACGATTCATGTTGAAAGTGAAGTTGAAAAAGGCAGTTTATTTAGAGTGATTATTCCCTTAAAAGAAATCAAACATTTTATTAAAACAACAAATTCTTCACATCCTATGATTTCTGGATATTGTGGAGAAAAACGTTATATTTTAGTTATTGATGACCATTGGTCAAATCGCGCAATGTTAGCTAATTTACTTAAGCCGCTTGGATTTGAAGTTTATGAAGCAAGCAATGGTATTGAAGGTTTAAGCAAATTAGAACAACATCATATTGATTTAGTATTAACTGATCTTGTTATGCCGATGATGGATGGTTTTGAAGTTGCTCGCCAAATTCGTCGGCATCGTTTAGAACATATCCGTAAAACACCCGTTATTGCTTTATCTGCCAGCGTGTTAGATTTTACCCGTCAAGAAGCTGAAGTCATTGGTTATTCTGCTTTCATTTTGAAACCTATTCGTCCAGATGAATTACTCAGTATTTTAAAACAACATTTACGCTTGGAATGGAAGCATGAAATGGATGCTGAAGTAATTACCCCTTCTATTGAGTTAAAAGTACCCAGTCAATCTCATATTGCTTTAACTGCAACTTTATTAGTTATTGCTCAAAATCATTTAAATCTTTCGCAAGCTGAACGTTTATCAGAATTAGCTAAAATTGGAGATTTAACAGGTATTTTAGGTGTTTTAAATCGTTGGGAAAAACAAAATACAGAATTACTTCCCTTAGTACAAACTTTGCGTGGCTGGGTCAGTCATTTTTGCTTAGATGAACTTTCTGAATTTTCTCACGCTGTTGTAGAACACCTTAAAAAAGATAAAATTAATTCAAGTTTATAAACCTTTAAATAAACTATCATATTATTTTCTTATTGTGTTCTTTTGCATTTTTTAAATGCTTAAGCATTCCTTAATTTTTTCCTCGTTTTATTTTTATATACTGTGTTTTATGGTTACAGCTTATCGCGGACGCTTTGCCCCTTCGCCGACGGGCGCATTGCATTTAGGTTCATTATTAACTGCGATTGGGAGTTTTTTACATGCGCGTCAACAGCAAGGGCGGTGGTTAGTACGCATGGAAGATATTGATACGCCGCGTTGTATCGCAGGTGCTGACCAGTTAATTTTGCAGACTTTACAACGTTTTGAGTTATTTTGGGATGAAACAGTTTGTTATCAAAGTCAACGCTTGGCGCATTATCAACAAGCTTTAACTACTTTAGAAAATGAATTATTTCCCTGTGCTTGTACACGCAAACAAACAGCAGGCGCAATTTATTCTGGTCGTTGTCGACAAGGATTAGCCACGGGTGAAAGTGCGCGGGCATGGCGGGTGCGTGTTTCAGATAAAATCGTGTCGTTTACGGATGAAATACAGGGCAATTTCCAGCAAAACTTAGCCACTGAAGTCGGGGATTTTGTCTTAAAACGCAGCGATGGATTGTTTGCATATCAATTAGTTGTCGTAGTAGATGATGCTTTGCAGCAGATTACCCACATCGTGCGCGGGGCGGATTTATTGGATAACACGCCGCGTCAAATTTTTTTACAGGGATTATTAAACTATCCCACGCCAAAATATACGCATTTACCTATTTTAGTGGATGAGCAAGGGCGAAAGTTAAGTAAACAAAATCATGCACCTGCGGTCAATAGCACTCATCCATTACCGCTTGCATGGCAAGTGCTTAGTGTATTGGGACAACAACCGCCTGCGTTTTTAAAACAGGGTTCGTTACAGCAATTATGGGCATGGGCAATTGCACATTGGGATGTGCGCAAAATTCCGACGGTTTTGCAATTAACCAGCCTTTCAACTTTTTTACAATAACTGCTTAGATTTACATTAATCAGTTTAATATTATCTGAATCATAATTTACTTAATTATCTTAATTTGCATAATGAAAAAATAAGTGAGTTAAGATTCAGCATTAAATTGAGCTTTTTTGTACGCTATTGCTATGCTTAAAAAGCGTATCTAAGATTAATTTTTTAATTAAACCTTTCCTTTTTTTATCTTAAATTTATTATTTTTACGAGATAAAGAATTATCTTAGTTTTTTAAGGAAGAATTTAATTTTGACGTTTTTATTAGGGAAATTATTCTTAATAATTTCACATTAAGTAGGGGTTATACTGCTATGTCAAAGTCCGCTGAAGCATTACAAGGACGCTACCCCATTCGCACGGTTTCATCGCTGACAGGGGTAAATTCCATCACGCTTCGTGCGTGGGAGCGACGTTATAATTTGATTCATCCCCTACGCACGCAAAAAGGACATCGCCTTTATTCTGAGCAAGATATTGATTTAATTTATCAAATTGTAAGCTTATTAGAAAAAGGGATTTCAATCAGTCAAGCTAAACAAATGTTACAGATGCGTCGAACAGTTGCCGCCGCCTCTGAAACACCGCCTGAAATCATTTTTCCTACGAAAACGCCTTGGGGACATTATCTTTCGCACATGTTAGTGGCTATCAGTCGTTTTGATGAGTATGAATTAGATGCGACTTATAATGAAGCATTATCTATTTATCCGATTGATATAGTAGATAAAAATTTGATTTTTCCTGTGACGCAAGCTTTAGGTCAACGTTGGGAAAAGGGTGAGGGAACTGTTGGCGAAGAACATTTTTTTATTATGTACTTACGCAATAAACTGGGGGCGCGGTTTCATCATCGCGCACCCTTAAAAAATGCACCGCGCTTGCTAGGTGCTTGTTTTCCTTGTGAGTTACACGAATTAGGTTTGTTATTATTTGCTTTAACTGCGCATCAACATGGTTTTGAAACGGTTTTATTGGGCGCGAACATGCCATTAGAGGAATTGCCGCTCATTGTTAAACGTTCAAAAAGTTTAGCGGTTGTATTATCGGGTAAAGCTAAAACGCCGATGATTAAACAATGGATGCGACATTTAGCACATTTAACCAATGCAGTACAAGTGCCTGTATTTGTTGGAGGTGCTTGCTCTATTCAAGCACATGATGACATTATTCGTGCAGGTGCAACACCTATCGGTGAAGATGTGCAACAAGCCTTGCGTTGTGTGGCGACTAAATTGAATAAAGAAGAATTGTTATTGCGTTAAATCTATTACAAAGACCTGCTAGGTTTTAAAAACCTAGCAGGTTTGTTTGGAATGCGTTCACAACTCTCAAGCGAGAAAAACTTTTAGCTTCTGTAAGACAGCAATATCCATCTTGCGCCAAAATACGCTACACTTTGCCTTTTTGTCGGTGGAGCTGTCGCTATGAAATTATGCGTATTTGATTTTGATTCAACCCTGATGAATGGGGAAACGATTGATGAAATTGCCGCTGCTTTTCACAAAAAAGCGGAAATTGCTGCAATTACTCATCGGGCAATGGCGGGCGAATTAGATTTTTTTGAAGCGTTAACTCAGCGCGTTGCGTTATTAGCAGGTTTAAGTTATGAAACAGTTTTAAATGTTTGTCACAACTTGCCTTTAATGAATGGTGCAATTGAAACCGTCGCTGCGTTAAAACAACGAGGCTATAAAGTGGTGATTTTTTCAGGCGGATTTCATCAAGCCACGAGCCATTTTAAAAATATTTTAGGCGTTGATGCGGATTTTGCGAATATTTTACACCAACGCAACGGCGCATTATCTGGATTGGTGGGCGGTGAAATGATGTTCAGCGATTCCAAAGGCATCATGTTGCAACGTGTGCAAGAATTATTAGGCGTTGCGATTGCCGATACAGTCGCAGTGGGCGATGGTGCAAATGATGCGGCGATGTTCAAATATGCAGCCAAAAAAGTGGCTTTTTGTGCTAAACCCATTTTAAAACAACAAGCAAATATTATCGTTGATATCCAAGATTTACGCGAAATTTTGAGCCATTTAGAATGATAAATGCTTCTTCTGTCGTGTTGCATCGTTTGCCGCAGGGGACACCTGTTTGGCAACGGGAATTACAACACGCCATTCATGACCCACAACACCTTGCGCAACTTTTAGAACTTCCTGAAACTTGGTTACAAACCGAACTACTCACCGCGCCCCATTTTAAATTGCGCGTGCCGCGTGGTTATGTAACACGAATGGAAAAAGGCAATATCGACGACCCGTTATTGCGTCAAGTGTTACCATTACAAATAGAACAACAAACGATTGCAGGTTTTAGTCATGACCCTGTGGGCGATAATGCGGCTGTTGTTACGCAAGGTTTATTGCATAAATATCAAGGACGAGTGTTGCTTGTCACGACGGGCGCGTGTGCGATTCATTGCCGCTACTGCTTTAGACAACATTTTGACTATGGCACAACGCAAGCCCTGCGCGACCCGCAAGTATGGGCGTATTTAATTCAAAATACGGATATTGAAGAAGTTATTTTAAGCGGCGGCGACCCCTTATTATTAACAGATGATAAACTGGCTAAATTCGCGCAACAATTAGCGCAATTACCGCATATTAAACGCTTACGTTTTCATACCCGTATTCCACTTGTGTTACCAGAACGAATTGATAGCCATTTTTTAAGTTGGATTAATCAGTTGCGTAATACTGCACCGCATTTGCAATTGATTATGGTCATTCATGCCAATCATGCCAATGAAATCGCGGGCGATGTGTTACACGCTTTATCTGACTTGCGTAACGCTGGAATGGTTTTATTAAATCAATCGGTTTTATTGCGCTCAATCAATGATGACGTGATAACATTAAAAAAATTAAGTGAAAAACTATTTGAAAATCACGTCTTACCCTATTACATTCATTTATTGGATAAAGTACAAGGTGCGGCACACTTTGACGTTGGTTTAGAACAAGCAACAGCCCTCATGTTAGCCTTGCGCGAACAATTGGCTGGTTATTTAGTTCCGCGTTTAGTTCAAGAACAAGCAGGCTTGCCGTATAAATTTCCCTTAATTTAACAAGTAAGCTGCTATGATTAAACAAATCATTGTGACGGGCGCGACCAATCAAATTGCTCATTTTTTATTGCCCCGTTTGCCTGTACAAACCGCAATCGCCATTAGCCGCCAAGCACCGCCGCCCAATTTGCCACCCAATTTGCAATGGTGGCAATACACCCTCACTGACGAATTGCCTGATTTACCAAAGCTTTTACCCATTCCCACGGCATTGATTCATCTCGCGCCTTTGCGTTACGCGCCGCCGCTTATTGCCAGTATTTGCGAAAAAATTCCGCTTAAACGTGTGATTGCCTTTAGTTCAACCAGCCGTTTTACTAAACAACAATCTGCTAATGCTAAAGAACGCGCCGTTGTTGAAGCGTTGATTGAAGGGGAAGAGGCGATTATTCAACATTGCGAGGCGGCACAAATTCCATGGACAATTTTACGTCCTACACTGGTTTATGGCTGTAATAAAGATAAAAATATCTATTTTATCCAGCAATTTATCCAGAAATTTGGTTTTTTTCCCTTATTTGGCGCGGCACAAGGATTACGACAACCTGTACACGCTGAAGACTTGGCACAAGCCTGTTTGCAGATATTAGAAAATGCCAAAACTTACGGACATAGTTATAATTTAAGTGGTGGAGAAACTTTAAGTTATAGGGAAATGGTAGAGCGGGTTTTTATTCATTTAAACCGCAATCCTCGTTATTTTACAATTCCATTCCCAATTTTTAAATTTGCAATTGCTAGTTTGCGCTGGATACCGCGTTTTTCACACATTAACAGCGCGATGGCGGAACGTATGAATCAAGATTTATGCTTTGACCATCAAGCGGCAACTAAAGATTTTGCTTATCAACCCCGCGTTTTTGTGCCGAGTTCAGAGAATTCGTAATTTTTGAAATTGTGCCGATAGACCTGCTAGGTTTCTAAAACCTAGCAGGTCTTTGTTTTAAATTACTCCACTTCTTTTATCCACTGTTTAAATTTCTCTTCCTCAAAGAAACTGACAGGCTCAGGTTTTTGTCCTTTGGGAACAACGAAAAATTCGCGAGGTTCATCTAAAACCTCACTAATTTCTCCAGCATTTACTTGAATTTTTCCCGAAATTAAACACACCCAATCTTTATCTTTTGCCGCATTTACCATTAAATCCGTGCCGCGAATGCCCGCCGTAATCGCATTCCCTACTTTAATTTCTACCGCCCGTTTAGCATTACTTTCGCCCGAGGTATAACGAAAAACGCCTTGCAATACTGAAAAATTCGCCGATAGAGGTTCAGATGCCCGCGCAGGAATGATTAAATTATCAATTTTTACCCGTGATTTATGTCCAATTCGCGCCAAACTGCCATCAGGCAAGCGCACTGTAACCCGCCCTTCAGCATCAGTCGTGATATAATCGCCGCGTTGCAAAGCATAATTGACCGTTAAAGGCGTTAATTTGCCATCACGCTCAACTTGCGCGGTCGCTTGCACGCTATCAACTACAATAATTTCAGACATCGCAAAACTGCTATTTACAATTGTTATAAATCCTAAAACAGCAAGCAGTTGCCAAAACAAAGCAAATTTAAGGTAGTGCATAAAAACTCCTGTAAGTATGTTAACTTGATAATTAATCCTACTCCTAAATTTATTGAGACTCTATGTTAATTTATCCACAAATTGACCCCGTTTTATTGCAAATTGGCCCCTTAAAAGTTCACTGGTATGGATTTATGTACTTAGTTGGCTTTTTGGCGGGCTGGTGGTTGGGAATTCTTCGCTCAAAACGTCCTAATGCTATTTTAAATGCCGAGCAAGTCAGTGATTTATTATTTTATGTCGCCTTCGGCGTTATTCTTGGGGGACGAATAGGTTATGTATTGTTTTATGATTTTAATCAATATTTACATGACCCCGCCCGTATTTTTATGGTTTGGCAAGGGGGAATGTCGTTTCATGGCGGATTTTTAGGGGTTTTAGTCGGTGTTTGGTTGTTTAGTTTAAAATCTAAACGCCGCTTTTTTGAATTGACTGACTTTATCGCGCCGCTCGTGCCGCCGGGGATTATTGCAGGGCGATTAGGTAATTTTATTAATGGTGAATTGTGGGGCAGAGTTACCGATGTTCCATGGGGCATGGTGTTTCCGCATGTTGATAATTTTGCCCGCCATCCTTCACAGTTGTATCAAGCAGCAGGTGAAGGCGTAATGTTATTTATTATTTTATGGCTTTATTCACAAAAAACACGCCCTACAATGGCAGTTTCTGCGGTTTTCTTGCTTGGTTATGGTAGTTTACGTTTTATTGCTGAATTTTTCCGCACGCCAGATGCGCAGTTAGGGTTTATTGCGTTTAATTGGATGACCATGGGGCAAGTGTTATGTGTACCGATGTTAATTTTTGGCTACATTTTTTTACGCCTTGCCTATATTCGCAATCAATATCCAGCACCCCAAGCAGTAAATGAGGTTAAATCTTAAACTATTATGCAACGCCAGCCTGAACCTGAGTTAATGAATGACGCTGACCAAGCGGAAGCGTATTTTCAAGCAGATTTTAATGAATCTAACAGTTTATTTTGTGAGTTGTTGATAGAGGCATTATTAACGCAATGGTCTTTATCGCTTGCTGAATTAGTTAAAAAGCCCTTGAAAATTTTAGATTTAGGCTGTGGTGATGCGGAGATTCCCGTCCGTATTGCCCAGCAATTGCCGTTAGTACACATTGATGCAGTGGATGGCGCGGCGGCGATGTTGCATTTTGCCGAGCAACGCCTGCAAACTGCACAATTAACTGAGCGCATTCATTTAATTCAAGCACATTTGCCCAGTACCCAATTGCAAACGGGGTATGATGTAATTTTGTCAAATTCTTTATTGCATCATTTGCATTATCCGCAAATTTTATGGCGTGAAAGTCGCCGTTTAGCGCATCCACAAACGGTGTTACTGGTAATGGATTTAATGCGCCCTGAAAGTCGTCATCAGGCAGAAATTATGATGGGGATTTATGCGAAAGATGCACCGCCCGTCTTGCGTCGCGATTTTTTTAATTCTTTATTAGCGGCGTATCGGCTGGAAGAAATTCAGCAACAATTACATGATGAAGGTTTATCGCATTTGACCGCCCGTGAGGTGAGTGATAGACATTGGGCGGTGGCGGGGAAAGTGTTTGGGAGTTAAGGTAGGGTGGAATAGGCGCAAGCCGTATTCCACCATGCCACTGTACAGTTTACTATCTGTTTTTGCTCAGCTTTTGTGGCATTTCATGGTGGAATACGCTTTGCTATTCCACCCTACAACCAATTTAATGCTCATGTGAATGTGGCGGTTTAGCGGGCGGCACGGGGTCATAACCATAAGAACCCCATGGATTACAGCGCAAAATACGCTTAATTGCTAAATAACTGCCTTTAAACGCGCCATGAATTTCAATCGCTTCTAATGCGTATTGTGAACAACTGGGCGTATAACGGCAATGATTCCCCAGCACTGGACTAATACAGTAACGGTAAAATTGAATCAATCCTTTTAAAATGATTTTTAACATTAGGATTTTCCATACAAAATATCAGGGTCAACTAAAGGATTGCTATTCACAACTACCCTATCGCCGTGTACTACATTATAAAAACAATTCCGCCGCCCCGTATGACACGCCGCTCCCCATTGGTCGACTAATAACAACAAAGTGTCGCCATCGCAATCAATCCGTAATTCAATCAATTTTTGCTGTTGTCCAGAAGATTCGCCTTTACGCCACAATTTTTGCCGTGAACGCGACCAGTAACACACTTGCTGAGTATTTAAAGTTTCAGTTAAAGATTCGCGATTCATCCACGCCATCATCAATACTTCGCCCGTGTCATGCTGTTGCGCAATGGCAGGAATTAAACCATCTTCATTAAATTTCAATGTGTTTAGCACGTCTTGCCAAGGCAACGATTGCCCTTCGCTAAAACGCTCAGTTTGCTCAATCATGATTATTGTCCTTGAGTTAAACAGGGTTCAACGCTTATTTAACTTTAATTATCGTTGAATTGCCTGTTTAAAACCATGTCTAACCGCCATGCGTGCTAATGTACCACCCCGCATACGCTAAACCCGCCATGATTAACAAGAAAATGATAAACCGTCCGCGCCGCGAACCGCGATTTTGTTTAGCTAAATCTTGGTTATTATCCGCAACAGGGGCACTATAATTTTTTGAACTGCTGGTCTTTGTACTTGAAGAAGTGGAGCTGCTAGTTGTGCTAGCGGTTTTCTTCGGCGCGCTGCTGGTAGAACTGCTGCTCGTTGAACTGGTAGGTTTTGAACTGCTAGTCGTGGTCGTACTGGTTGTGCCTGAAGGGCTTAATGCCGCTTCTTTTTCGCGTTGTTTTTCGCGCCATTCCCATGGCGGAACTTGTTGCGCTTTAGGCAATGCCCATAATCCTAATTTAGCCCGTTTGGCTTTTTCTTGAATTTTAGGAAATTCAGGATTTTCTAAATATTGAGAATACGCCCACACATGCCCCTCTTCCAGCATGACTTGATTAACAAAAGTCCGCCCACTATGAACATGTCCAACAATTCTGCCATAACGGTCTTTTGCTTGTTGGCTCACTTTAACCGTTTTATTTAAAATCAGTTTTGTTAATGCTGCTTTGGCAATATCGCCATAAGGCTGTGCTTTTTCAGGGGAATCAACTTCGGCTAAACGTACAGTTAACTCCAAACCTTGAAAGTTAAATTTAAACGTATCACCATCAGAAACATGGGTCACTTTCCCTTCAAAAACGGGCGGTGGAGTGCTTTCTTTTGCCATTGCTTATTTTATCCTTGTGATAGCGTGTTAAGAAACGCTGTAAGGTGGTTTTTAAAAATCTCAGGATGCGAGATAAAAGGAATATGAGCGGCAGATTTAATTAAATCAATTTGCAAATCTTGCCAATAAGGACGGATAGTTTGTTGAATCGCGTGTGGCACGAGGGCATCTAATTCGCCCAAACAGAGCCAAGCAGGACAGCGAATCATCGCCAATTCTGCGCGTAAATCGGTATCAATCAATAATTGCAAACCTTGTCGTAATCCTTCGGGGTGTGCATAGCCTGCATTGTCTAAGGCTTGTATAAGATATTTTAAAGTTTGTTTAGCGGATTCACTGCCGAGCACTTGTAAAGCAAGAAAGCGTTTTAATGTACCCGCGCTGTCATTTTGTAATTGTGCTGCAAAATTTTGTAAAACTTTGGGCGGCATTGCGCTTTGCCAATCATTTTGTGTCATAAAACAAGGTGATGTTGCGACCAAAGCTAAGGCTTTAACGTGTTGCGGATAGCGGCGCGCCATTGCCATCGCTAACAATCCTCCTAATGACCATCCCATCCAAATGGCTGGTTGTGGTAAAGCTTTCTGTAAATGTTCAAGTAAAATAGGGAGTTGATAACTCACCACGCTACTTTTACCATGCGCGGGTAAATCGACTTGATAAACCGTGTAACGATTTGCCAGTGTATGAGCGAGTTCATCCCAAATTGCATGATTAAACGCCCAGCCATGCAATAACACCAGCGGCTCACCGTGTCCGCTGACTTTTATAAATAGCGACATAATTAAAATAACTCTTCTTGTTTCTATATGTCTGTTTCATTGTCATATTGTAGGGTGGAATAGGCGCAAGCCGTATTCCACCGTTGGATTGATAAGCGGTTTTGCTTAGTTTTGGCAGAGCTTCATGGTGGAATACGCTTTGCTATTCCACCCTACAAATGCACTTAATTCAATGTTTTTAACGCTTAAACTTTAAATAATTTCCAGTTATTTTGCATTTTTGGCTAAAAAATAGATAAATTCTAATTTCTCAGAAATATTTCAAAAATCTTATCTCATTACATCACCTATAGACCGCTTTCAGCTTTATAAAATTTTTTTAAGCAAACAAACTGATTTTATAATTATAAATATTTCAATTGGTTGACAAATGAAAATGCAAGGTTTACCAAATCTTTAAAAATCACAACTTGCTTTATTTATTCTTTTCCCTATATAAAAGAAATCTGTACAAACGTTGTACACATTCTATTTTTGCTCGATAAACTGTGTTTATGGAGGTAATCATGATAACGTCTCAAATGACTCACGGACAATATGTATCTTACGAAGAAAGTTTGGAGGTATATACACATGCAGTCAAAGCAGTTCCAATGTTATCAGCGGAAGAAGAATTATTATTAGCAGAACGTTTCCACCAACAAGGAGATAAATCAGCAGCGCAACAATTAGTCAGTGCCCATTTACGATTTGTGATGTACATCGCCCGTAGCTATAACGCTTATGGTTTATCGCAAAGTGATTTAATTCAAGAAGGGAATATCGGTTTAATCAAAGCCGTAAAACGCTATGACCCCAAAGTAGGTGTTCGCTTAATTTCCTTTGCCGCACATTGGATTCGTGCTGAAATTCATGAGCATATTTTGCGTAACTGGCGCATTGTGCGCTCCGTTACCACCAAAGCGCAACGTAAGTTATTTTTTAACCTGCGGCGCATGAAAAAGCATTTAGGATGGATGACGCAAGAAGAAGTAAAATTTGTCGCGAGTGAATTAGAAGTGAGTGAGCACGATGTGCGTGAAATGGAAAAATATCTGAGTGCTCAAGATATTGCTTTAGATGTGCCCTTAGATGCAGAAGACGAAGACGAAAATAACTACCCTATTCATTACTTGGAAGACCCCGATTTAGAGCCTGCGCTGGAAATTGAACAACAAGAATGGGAAGATTTTAAACACTATCATCTACAACAAGCCTTAGCGGAATTAGATGAACGCAGTCGCGGCATTTTGGAAAGACGCTGGTTTTGTGAAGATAAAATCACGCTTAAGCAACTCGCGGATGAATATCATATTTCTGCCGAACGGATTCGGCAAATTGAGGAAGTTGCGTTGAAAAAAGTTAAAACCTACTTATGTACGCATTTTGCTAATCTTTCTTGTGAAGCCTCAATTCAAGCTTGATATTTTTTTAAGCACTGCTTAATCACCTAAGACGGACAGATAATTCTGTCTCTTAGGCGATATTCAATTGTTTTCTAACTTTCTCGTTTTGTTATAAAAAACGCTTTAATTTTAAATAAGTTAACAAACCAATGACTACCAGCAAATCATTAACTTCCTAAAATGGAAATAATCGTAATAAAAACGAGATTTTTCCTCATTGAGACTCTTATTTAAAATGCTTAAAATGTGTTCATTAATTAGCCATATTTAAGCTTAGGATGATTTAACAGATTTTGCAGGTTATTTAATTTAATCGTTTACTCTGTATACTATGCTAATCATTTCAGTGGGTTAGCATTTAAATCCCTAACTGAAGAAAGCGACATTATAATTTCCATCAATCTACCCCTATCGCCAGATAGGGGTTTTTAATTTATAGCCCTCCGCATTTTTAGCAACAGGTTAAATGTTGGTAAAAACACTTACATTCTCTGCACAGTTTATTTTACACTCTTTGTAATTCACACACTATTGACTGATTGCAATGATTAACATTCTTTCTTACTTTGTGTTAAATTAAGTGTGTCTATTTCGCTTTCTTCTTTAGTTTTATATTCACAATATGATGACCACATTAAAAAATGACCGCTTTTTGCGCGCATTATTACGACAACCCACTGACAAAACCCCTGTTTGGTTAATGCGACAAGCAGGTCGCTATCTACCCGAATATCGCGCCACCCGCGCCCGCGCTGGCAACTTTATGAACTTGTGTCAAACACCTGAGTTGGCTTGTGAAGTCACTTTGCAGCCGCTTGACCGTTTTGAGTTAGATGCCGCGATTTTATTTTCAGACATTTTAACAATTCCCGATGCGATGGGCTTGGGTTTAAGTTTTAATGAGGGAGAGGGGCCTGTTTTTAGCCGTCCCATTCGCCAATTAAGCGATATTCAAGCTTTGGGCGTGCCAGACCCTTTACAAGAATTACGTTATGTAATTGATGCTGTTAGCTTAATTCGCCGTGAATTAAATGGGCGTGTGCCGTTAATTGGATTCTCTGGCAGTCCATGGACATTAGCAACTTACATGGTTGAAGGTGGCAGCAGTAAGAATTTTGAAAAAGTTAAAGCGTTGATTTTTGAACAACCCGCGGCGGCTCATCAACTATTAGAAAAAATTACAGCCGCAGTGATTGCTTATTTAAATGCCCAAATCGCGCACGGTGCACAAGCGGTGATGATTTTTGATACTTGGGGCGGGGCATTAACAACCCGCGATTATCTTGAATTTTCATTAGCTTACATGCAACGCATTGTAGAAAGTTTAATGCGTGAGTTTGACGGTCAAAAAATTCCCGTTATTTTGTTTACCAAAGGCGGCAGTTTGTGGCTAGAACAACAAGCCGCAACGGGCTGTGATGCTTTGGGTTTAGATTGGACAATTCCTTTAGGCGTTGCGCGGCAGCGCGTGGGCGCACAAGTGGCGTTACAAGGCAATCTTGACCCTTGTTTGCTATATTCTAATCCAGAACGTATTCGCGCCGAAGTCGCTGAATTATTAGCCAGTTATGGACAAGGGGCGGGACATGTGTTTAATTTAGGGCATGGGATTCATCCCCAAATTAACCCAGAACATGTAAAAGTATTAGTGGACAGTGTGCATGAATTGAGCGTAGCGTATCATTCAGCTTAACGATTTAATGATTCTAAATATTAAACCGCTAAAATTAACGTACTGATGCGTTATTTTGTAATTCATTTATCATTTGTTTAAGAACTCAATCATCATACAAACGATAGACTTCATCTATAGGTCTCTATTCTTTCAATAACGGCGCGCTGTAAACTGCTTGCAGTTTAACTTGCTTAGTTTAAACCTTCAGAATTCAAGAAACATAGCTATGATTAAAATTGGCATTGTGGGTGGTACTGGTTATACCGGCGTTGAATTATTACGTTTATTAGTTAAACATCCCAGCGTAAACATTCATGCCGTCACTTCACGCGGCGAAGCAGGAACACGGGTTGCAGATATTTATCCTAATTTGCGTAAACATTTGCCGCAATTAACCTTTACCGAACCTACTTTAGACACTCTTGCCGCCTGTGACCTTGTATTTTTTGCTACGCCTAACGGCACAGCGATGAAACAAGCCCCTGAATTACTCAGCAAAGGCGTTAAAATCATCGATTTAGCGGCTGATTTTCGTTTAAATTCTGTACAAGATTGGGAATCTTGGTATGCCATGCCGCATAGTTGCCCTGACTTATTAGCAGAAGCGGTTTATGGTTTGCCTGAAGTCAATCGCGCCAAAATCGCCCAAGCCCGTTTAGTGGCTAATCCGGGCTGTTATCCTACCGCTATCCAATTGGGATTATTACCATTAATTGAATCGGGTTTAATTGATACCAGTGATATTATCGCGGATGCCAAATCCGGCACCAGTGGCGCGGGACGCAAAGCTGAAGTGTCTATGTTAATGGGCGAAACGGGCGAAAGCTTTAAAGCCTATAATGCTTCTAAACACCGTCACACCCCAGAAATTACCCAAGAAATTAATAAATTAGCGGGACATTCTGTTAATTTAACCTTCGTGCCGCACCTCGTGCCAATGGTACGCGGAATGCAGGCGACTTTATATGTCAACTTATTAGAACCCAATAGCACCGTTGATTTACAAGCTTTATATCAACAACGCTATCAGAATGAATTATTTGTTGATGTTTTACCCTTTGGTGGACATCCAGAAACCCGCAGTGTACGCGGCGCAAACGATTGTCAAATCGCTGTACACCGTCCCAATCAGGGCAAAAAAGTAATCATTCTCTCTGTCATTGACAACCTTGTAAAAGGTGCAGCAGGACAAGCCGTTCAAAATATGAACATCATGTTTGGTCTGCCAGAGACAAATGGTTTAGAAAACGTTGGTTTATTGCCTTAATCGCCTGTTTTGCAAAGTTATTAATTATTATCATCGCGACTTCTAGTGAAGAAGTGAGGAGAACACAAATTATGTTATGGGGAAGTTCCAAGAAAAAAGTTGCCCGAATTGATTCTTTAATTGGTCATGAAACGGAAGTAGAAGGGAACATTGTTTTTAATGGCGGCTTACATATTGACGGCACAGTAAAAGGTAACGTCTCTATCAAAGAAGGTTCAAACGCCATTTTAACCATTAGTGAACAAGGGCGAATCAGAGGCGACGTGCGCGCTCCCAACATTATTTTGAATGGCACAATTGAAGGGGATGTATATGCCTCAGAACACATTGAATTAGCCATGAATGCCAAAGTAAAAGGCAGTGTTTATTACAACAACTTAATTGAAATCACCGTTGGTGCAACCGTCAACGGTAGTTTAATTCACTCCTTAAACGATATGTCAACAGCTCCTGCAAATAAACGAATTACGCATAACAAAGACGGCGAAAATAATTAACCGCTTTGCATTGAAATCTTAATCGGTAGGACATAATTTTTAAGAAGTTCCCAAATAATTTTGGGAGCTTCTTATTGCTTTTTTTTTATTCACTTGCACTTTTTTATCGCTACGCTAGCAGCGTTTATTTTTTATTTAAAAATCATGTTTGCAGAAGAGCACCGTCATCATCATCGCAAACATTTAGCTTTGTATTTAGACATCATTGACCAGCGTACTGGACGTTTATTAGGTCATTTAAGCGATATCTCCATACATGGTTTTATGTTCGTGAGTCAAAAAGCTTTCGCGATTAACGAACGGCGGACTATTCTCTTAAAATTACCTGATAATGAAGAATTATGGATAGATGCCAAAGACTTAGTTTATCCTCTACCCGAAACCATTTTACATTTTCTTGTCCAACGGGTGATTGAGGCAGAAATAGAAATTCGTTGGATAAATCAACATGCTAGTTTAAATTGCGTTGGCTGCGAATTTAGAAACATTTCTGAACAAGCCTTATTACTTATTCAACATCTTGTAGAGCATATTGGCTTTGATGCGTCTGTTATGGTCAAAATGCAGCCTGTTGCTTCTACGCCCGCCTAAATCCAAAAATATTTTTCTTTTACGCTCTCATTTAGATGCAATGTCTAGTGATATTTATGCTCGAGTGAAAAAACACAGTTGCAGAAATAGGCAATGATTATCAAAATTTGTTCTAGTGTTTAAACCCCTTCGCTTTCTATACTTAAGCCGTATAAACAATTTATCCTCATCTCGGAGACAGCAAAATGATTGAGTTTACATATCACAATCCCACTCAAATAGAATTCGGCAAAGGTAAAGAGCAACAAATCGGCAGCCTCATTGCAGCAAGAGGCATTAAAAAAGTGTTGTTATGCTACGGTAGTGAACGGATTAAAAAAGACGGTTTATTCGCAGTCATCGCCAAAAGCTTAGCAGACAACGGCATTCAACATGTAGAATTAGCAGGGATTGTAAGCAATCCTTTGTTATCCAAAGTCTATGAAGGCGTTGAACGGGCAAAAGCCAATCAAGTAGAAGCCATTCTCAGCGTAGGCGGTGGCTCTACTTTAGACAGCTCCAAAACTATCGCTGTCGGCGCATTGTATGATGGCGATGTGTGGGATTTCTTCATGGGTAAAGCCATCATTCAAAAAGCTTTACCTGTTTTCAGCGTGATGACGCTCGCCGCAACGGGCAGTGAAATGAACAGTTTCGCCGTTGTGACCAATGACGAGACTAAACAAAAATATCCGATTATATCGCCATTGATTTATCCCATTGTTTCTGTTATCAATCCAGAATTAACAAAGAGCGTTCCTAATAACTACTTAGCGTATTCGGCAGTAGATATTATTGCTCACACGATTGAAGGCTATTTTACTTCAACACATCAGCCGCATTTTCAATCGCGCTTAGTTGAAGCCATCATTCAAACGGTGATGGAAACCACCGAAATTTTGTTAAAAAATCCTGATGATTACAACGCCCGCGCTGAATTTGCGTGGGCTGCGACACAGGCATTAAACGGCGTTACCACCGCAGGCACAGCGAATGCTGGCTATCCTAACCACATGATTGAGCACGCATTATCTGCAATTTGCAACGTAGCACATGGCGCGGGTTTAGCGGTTGTGATTCCCGCATGGATGAAATGGTTTCACACACGCAACGAAGTACAATTTAAACGGTTTGCTGAAAAAATCTTCGGTTTAAACACACCAGAAGAAGGAATTGCAGCATTAAAAGCATGGTTTAACAAAATCGGCGCACCGACTTCTTTTGCACAAGCGGGCATTGGCGAAGAGATGTTAGAAGCGATTATTGATAACGCACATCAAAACTCTGGACATTTTGGTTTAGGGGAAGTTTATACCAGACCCGTTATTACTGAAATTTTGAATAACGCAAAATAATATAAATAAAAAAACAAAGACCTGCTAGGTTTTGAGAACCTAGCAGGTCTATCTCGTTCCAACACTCTTGCGCCTCTGCCACCCTACAAAATTACTGCGCTTTCCCCTTCGCCTCTACCATCAATCGCTTCATTTCCCGCACCG
>CAZKST010000013.1:0-27214 GCA_964555395.1 uncultured Thiotrichaceae bacterium
GATTTTTTCATCTCACGGAGGAAGCAAAACAATGAATATCCACTATTTACAACATGTTCCCTTTGAAGGATTAGCCAGTATTGCGACGTGGATAGCTCAACAGGGATATCAAGTGAGTGTTACTCGTTTATTTAATGATGAGCCTTTACCTGCGTTAGAAGCGGTTGATTTTTTAATTGTGATGGGCGGCTCAATGAATATTTATGAAGTTGAGCAATTCCCATGGCTTGAGCGTGAAAAAGCGTTTATTCGACAAGTGATTGAAGCGGATAAACCTGTATTAGGAATTTGTTTAGGTGCGCAATTGATTGCGGATGTGCTGGGGGCGAAAGTCACGCGCAATGCGTATAAAGAAATTGGCTGGTTTCCAATTGAATTAGTCAATGGCGATAAAAGTCAGCAAGTTTTTGGAATGGATGCACTTGAATTTACTGCTTTTCATTGGCATGGTGACACTTTCGCTTTACCGCCTAATGCGACGTTATTAGCGCAGAGTGTAGGCTGTCAAAATCAGGCTTTTTTGTTTAATAATAAAGTTTTAGGCTTACAATTCCATTTAGAATCCACGCCTGAAAGTGTGCAAGACATTGTGCAAAATTGCCGCGATGAGTTAATCGCTGATAAATATGTGCAAACTGAAACGGATTTATTAGCAACTACTACACATTTTGCAAGCATTCAACAGCGGATGTGGAGCGTGTTGGCGTATTTGAGTCAGTAATCTCGTTAGAAAAAGGTTGTAAGGGCTTTTTGGGGAGGGTTTTTACAGCCTTTATACATTACATCCAACAAAAGGGCTGTAATTTATCGTAACCTCTATGCTGATAGAAAGTATTAAATTCATCTTGCTCAGTGATAGGAAACTCTAATTTAATTTCTTGTTGTAAAATTTCTAAAACTTTCTTTCCTAATATGAAAGAATATTTTCCGCGCAAAGCTTCTTCATACCAGATTTAAATTTAAGGTAGCCCTAAACCTAATATAGCAAGCGCGTTACAAAATAAATATCTTTGTCTGAACCATAATTTACTTAATTAATCTAATTTTCTTAATTTTTTCATTAAGTTAATCAAGAAAATTAAGTGAATTAAGGTTCAGATAATAGTGCGGTTACTATAATTCAAACTGTTGTATTTTTTTCTCAATTTTTCTATCTTGAATTGCTTTAAACATTGCTTGTGCAACCGCTTGAATAACGGGTATGGCAACGCTATTACCTGTTAATTTTCGCATTGCTGCATAACTAACTACAATTTTAAAATTTTCGGGAAAACCTTGTAGGCGTAACATTTCTCGAGAAGATAAACGACGTTTACCATTAACTAATAAATAATTATAAGAACCTCCTGCGCGTAATGCACAAGAGTACGGTAATACAGAAATATTTCCACCTTTATTTTCATGCCAAATAGAGGGAAAAAAAGCGGTTTTCTTTAAAGCAGTTTGTCGTTTTTCTAGAATTTTGGCAGAAGCAAATAATGATTTATCAATATTTTCTTCTGGCTCTAAAATAGTTTCTAAGGGATGATAATAACCTAAAGGAACAGGGAAGTTAAAACTTAAATTTTCTCTAAATCCAACAATAATAACGCGCTCTCTTTTTTGTGGTAGTCCAAAATTTAAAGCATTTAAAACTTTGAAATGAACAAAATATCCTAGTTCTTTTAATTTAGCTAAAATAGTTCTAAAGGTGATACCATTATCATGTGTTTGTAGTTGCTTTACATTTTCAAGCAAAAAACAGTAGGGTTTTTTAATACTTAAAATAGTTTCAATATTAAAAAATAATGTACCTCTGGTATCTGCAAAACCTTGCATATTTCCTAAAATAGAAAAAGGCTGGCATGGAAAACCTGCCAACAAAATATCATGATTAGGAATAGTAGAAGGGGGAATTTGCGTAATGTCTCCTGCGGGTTGTTCAGCAAAATTCGCAAGATACATTGTTTGAGCATCTTTATCCCATTCAGAAGAAAATACATTTTCACATTGCTTAAAACCTAAGCGAATGCCTCCAATACCAGCAAATAAATCAATTGTTCTTAGTGTGTTCATGACAATTAAAATTGTCCTCTCTCTCGTTGCATTAAGAGAGAGGAGTTATCTTATCCTCTTTTCTTCGTTATCAACTCAGCAGTAGAGTGCATTTCTTTTTCTACCCAAGCAGACAACTCTGCTTTAACATCTACTAAAACGTTGACTGTCTGCCGAGCATTTTCTAATAATCGCTCATTCATCTCTGCAAATAACTTGGCTTGCGATACACTTAAATCTTGTAAATTATGCGCCTGTCCCAATAATTCTAACTGTTTTGCGCCAGTTTCCATGTATAACTTCATCATATCCATTTGCCGTTGGGTTAGGCGTGTCATCGCCGTCGTATTAATTTCTCCCAACTCTTTAATTGCATTGACCGTTGTTTTATTTAATTCCGTCCATTGTTTTAATAATTTGTTTTCACTCATTATGCGCTCCTTTGGATAGTGCTGTGTTATAAAAACGTTTCTTTATTTCAGTGTAGCACGCACTAATAAGCATACAAGTGATATTAAAACACTCAATAAAAAACCCCACCTTCATTATCAGAAAAGTGAGGTTTTTGATAAATGGTGAAAATTCTTTTCACCATTGACAACTATTTATAAAAATTACGCACCAGTATGTAAGCAACCGTTCATTGCTAAGTTTGCACCTGTCACATAACCAGAACGTGGGTCTGCTAAAAATTCAACCGCCCATGCGATTTCATCAGGTGTACCTAAACGACCTGCTGGAACAGTTGCAATAATAGCATTGCGCACTTCTTCCTTAATCGCCATAACCATGCTAGTACCGATATAACCGGGGGAAACTGTGTTAACTGTCACGCCTTTGCTAGCAACTTCTTGGGCTAATGCCATTGTGAAACCGTGCATCCCTGCTTTTGCCGCAGAGTAGTTAGTTTGACCAGCTTGACCTTTTTGACCATTAACAGAAGAAATGTTAATAATCCGACCCCAGTTGCGTTCAACCATGCCATCAATCACTTGTTTGGTAACATTGAAAACGCTGTCTAAGTTAGTTGCTAACACAGCTTTCCATTGTGCAACTTCCATTTTACGGAACATTTTGTCGCGGGTAATGCCTGCGCCGTTTACTAAAATGTCAATTGGACCTACGCTTGCAACAGCTTCTTCTACCATTTTCTTAGCAGATTCGTAATCAGCAACATCTCCACCCACGATTGCAACATCAAATCCTTCTTCTTTTAATTTTGCTTGCCAACCAGCACCATCATCCACCCCAGGTAAATAAGAGGCAATTACTTTGCAACCGCGATTTGCTAAAGCTTTACAAATTGCTGTGCCGATACCGCCTGTACCACCTGTTACTAATGCAATTTTACCTTTCATAAGATTCTCCATGTGAGGTTGCTAAGAATTTTCCCAAAATTAAGGGGATTCCCTTAGTTTTTTCTGGTCTGTTTTAAAAATTTGGAAACAAAAACGCTGACAATTATTTTAACAATCGCAATAAAATATAAGAGCCGTTACGTTAAGGTTCGTCTTTTTTCTTATCTTTAACGTCTTCTTGGCGGCTAGCTATGGTGGCTTTAAAAAAACTTTCTTGCATATCCTTCCATAAATTGATGTTTTGTTCGGCAATTTCTGTCATTAAGGATAAAGGATTATACATTTTTGCGCGGGCATCATCTTGTTGTTTGGCAAAAAGTCCTAAACTGCGTTCAAAATAATTCGCAATAATGCCTTGTAAAGTATCGCCATAAAATCGAATTAAATGGGCTAATACTTCGCTACTGAAAATAGGCTCGCCTTCTTCTTCTTGTTCTAAAATAATTTGTAGCAAAATACTACGAGTAATGTCTTGTCCCGTTTTTGCATCTTGAATGCGAAAAGGGGTGTGTCCCATCACCAGTACTTTTACGTCATCAAGCGTTATATAACTGCTAATCGCGGTGTCATATAAACGGCGGTTTGGGTATTTTTTGATAATTCTAGGTTCGCTCATGGTTTGAACTACGCTACAGTAAATCGTGGATGTAGAGCCAAAGAAGAGACAAGGAGAGATGCTACTACTACGCTAGCAATCGTCATTTCCATGGTCACTCTAGCAGGGTTGCAGTAGTGTAATCTGTATTTTGAGGATTACGCAAGGTTTTCATCTCAGTTTTTGGAAATCAGAGACAACAACCTACCCGCGCTGAATAGGTTGTTGTACCGCATTATTTACAGCGATAAATTAGCGTTCTACCGCTAACGCAACGCCCATGCCGCCACCGATACATAAAGTAGCTAAGCCTTTTTTGCTGTCACGGCGTACCATTTCATGTAATAAAGTCACTAATACCCGCGCACCAGATGCACCAATAGGGTGTCCGATAGCAATCGCGCCACCATTAACGTTTACTTTGTCCATGTCCCAGCCTAAATCGCGGTTTACGCAAATTGCTTGGGCAGCAAACGCTTCGTTAGCTTCAACTAAATCTAAGTCGGCAGGTGTCCAGCCAGCTTTGTCTAAGCATTTACGAGACGCTGGGATTGGGCCTGTGCCCATGATTTTGGGGTCAACCCCTGCGCTTGCATAAGAAACGATTTTTGCCATTGGGGTTAAGCCCAATTCTTTGGCTTTGCTTTCGCTCATGATAACAACCGCAGCAGCACCGTCATTAATACCAGAAGCATTACCCGCAGTTACAGTGCCCTCTTTGCTGAAAGCAGGACGTAATTTAGCCATAGCTTCAGGTGTTGCATCATGACGAATAAATTCATCTTTGTTGAAAACAACTGGGTCGCCTTTCTTTTGCGGTAATACAACAGGAACGATTTGCTCATCAAAATGCCCTGCTTTTTGAGCAGCAGAAGCTTTTTGTTGAGAAGCAGCAGCAAAGCTGTCTTGGTCAGCACGGGTTACATTGAATTGATTTGCAATGTTTTCAGCGGTTTGTCCCATGTGATAGTTATTGTAAGCATCCCACAAACCGTCAACAATCATGCTGTCTTTCATTGCCCAATCGCCCATTTTTGTACCTTGGCGAGATTTGGGTAAAACGTGAGGAGAAGCACTCATGTTTTCTTGACCGCCTGCAATGATGATGTCAGCATCACCACAACGGATAGCTTGTGCAGCTAAAGCAACAGCTTTTAATCCGCTACCACAGACTTTATTAATCGTTAATGCAGGGGTTGTAATGGGTAACCCTGCTTCGATAACGGCTTGACGTGCAGGATTTTGTCCTACCCCTGCTGTTAATACTTGCCCTAAAATAACTTCGTCAATTTGCTCAGGTTTTAAACCTGTTTTAGCTAATAACGCGCTAATCACTTTAGCACCGAGACTGCTTGCAGGAATTTCAGCTAAAGAACCATTGAAATTAGCAACGGGTGTGCGCAGTGCAGCAACGATAACAACATTTTCCATAAATAAACCTCTTTTGTTGGGCTAAAGGTGGTTAGTTAAACCTTATTTTGTATTAGAAATAAACACAATAAATCTTAACTAAGGGGGCAGGCATCTACTATAGAGAGTGCTACTGCAGTAAGTTGTTATTTTTAGAATGTATTACTCCCCTTCATCACTTTGAATATCTTGTCTTTTTTATGAGAAAAAGCGCAAGAAAAACTAAAATGCGATAGCGCATAATTAGCTGTGAAATCGAGCGCGATTATAACATGTTTTATGAGCACTGCATCAAATTAAATCCCGCGATTCTCCCCAAAAAACATCGTTTTTAGCGAGATTTCGCATAAATCCATTTAAGTTAAATGAAATCGATAAAAATGCTGTATATAAACCCATTAAACGGCAACAAACGTGCTGGTTGCAAACAAACTGATAGATTTGCGTAATAAATTTTCTAAATGGGTTAAATCCATTAATACCGCATCTTCTTCAGTTTCAGCTTTAAGTTGTACTTTAAAAACTAACGCGTTGTTGTCTGTTTCTATAGGATTAGTCAACATTGTAGGACTAACCCCTAATGTGCGTGGGGTATCCGTTGCAGTAATTGCATAAAACGGAATCATTTGCGGGACTTCTAAACCATACAAAACGACTAAACGATGGTTTTTAGAAGCTTCTATGGGAGGAATACCTAAAATTTTATCTAAATTTAATACAGGAACGCGCTGATTACGCCAGCTCGCAATGCCCGCCAACCATTCTGGTTGCTTGTCTATAATTTCTAAAGCGACACAAGGAACAACTTCCCCAACAACCGCAGCGGGAAGCAGCAAATTTGCACCATTCACTGGAATTAATAAACTACGAACAATTTCACTTACTGCCATAATTCAGTTCCTAGCGCATTATTAGTGTAATCGCCCTGCGGCACTTTCAGCTAATAACGCATTGATATTTTCTAATAATTCAGTTTCGTTAAATGGCTTGCCTAAATAACGGTTAATCCCAATTTTCTCTGCCTTGTCACGGTGTTTTGTACCCGTGCGGGAAGTAATCATAATAATTGGAATATGTTTAAGATTAGGCGTATTCCGAATTTGGGTTGCCAATTCGTAGCCATCCATGCGTGGCATTTCAATGTCTAATAACATTAAGTCTGGAATATGTTCTTGCAATTGAGCAACAGCATCAACCCCATCTTTGGCGGTAAGCACTTCCATTCCTTGACGTTGTAATAAACGGGCAGTAACTTTGCGCACGGTAATAGAATCGTCCACCACCATAATCGTTTTGCTTGCGCTGACTGTTTCGACTTTGGTTTCTTTGGGTAAAGTTGGTTTTTCTTGGGCAACAGTAGATTCAGCACGGGTCAATGTCGGCACATCTAAAATAATCACTACACGCCCATCCCCTAAAATCGTTGCGCCCGCAATCCAGCGAATCGCGCTAATTTGCGGCCCGACAGATTTCACAACCACTTCACGGCTGCCTTCAATGCCATCAACTAATAAAGCAATCCGTCGTTCACCCGCCCGAATTAATAAGGTTGGAATTAAGGAAGCATCAGGCACGCCCGAGGCTAAACCGAGTAACTCTCCTAAGGGGAATAAACGATATTCCGCATCCATATATTTATAATAGCGTGGTTCTTTATTCGCATGAGGTAAAACATCTTGACGCGGTAAACGCATCACTGCATCAACGCTACTCATTGGAATTGCTAAAGTTTCATCACCAATATAAACCAATAAAGCCTGATTAATTGTTAATGATAAAGGTAAGCGAATTTCAAAAGTTGTACCTTCCCCTGCTTTAGAAAAAATTTGCAAGGTACCGCCCAATTGCTTAACTTCACTATTAACAACGTCCATTCCTACCCCACGTCCTGATACTTGGGTAATTTTGGAGGCGGTACTAAAAGAGGGCTCTAAAATAAATTGAATCAATTCTTGGTCACTAATCACCGTGCCCTGACTCAACATATTACGTTCTTCTGCTTTGCGCCGAATTGCCGCTAAATTCAAGCCAGCACCATCATCGCTAACACGAATCATCAATTCAGAACCTTCTTTAAATAATTCAATTTTGACTTTAGCAACAGTAGATTTACCCGATTGTTGACGGGTTTCCGCGTCTTCAATACCGTGTCCAATGGCATTTCGCAACATGTGTTCTAAAGGAGCAACGACTCTATTTAAAACTGTCCGTTCAAATTCAATCCCTTCGCCTTCAATAACAAAATCCACTTGCTTGCGTAATTCGCGAGCAGTCAAACGGGCAATTCGTTGTAAACGTGGCGAAATTCGCGCAAAAGGAATCATCCGTGTCCGCATGATACCATCTTGCAATTCAGCTCCAATCCGTGATTGTTGAATCAACAAAGCATCTGATTGACGGGCTAAAGTTTTTAAAGAGTCTTGAATATTCAATAAGTCGTTAATGGTTTCCATCAAACTGCGCGATAATTGCTGTAAGACAGAAAATCTATCCATTTCTAAAGGGTCAAATTCTTCATCATCATTCCCTTCAAAATCAACGCTTACACTGCGATAATGCGATAAAATTTGCGCTTCAGTTTCAATCTCCATCCGTCGCAATTGGTCACGCAAACGGAAAACGGTTTGTTCCATTTCGCTTAAGTTATTTTTTACTGAACCTTGTTGTTGTTCCAAATGCGCACGGGAAATGGATAATTCACCCGCTAAATTAGTTAATTTATCAATTAATGAAACGCGGACGCGAATACGGTCTTCGCCCGCATCTGAATCAGAATCACGGTCTTCTGCTTTTTCAATTTTTTCGGGTTTAGCTGCAATTTCACGTTTGGCTTCAGTTTCGGCCGCTTCTGCTTTATTAATTGCGGCTTTTATCACGGGTTGCTGCGTGGTGCTTGTAACCGCAGACGTGCTCGTGTTATCGCCTTCGGATTTATTACTTAACGCGCCATTGATTTGCTGAATCAATTCACTAGAAGCCCGAGGCACATTCCCCTCACGCACAGACTCCAACATCGCCGCTAATTCATCAACACTGCGTTGTACAACCTCTTGTAAGCGTGTATTTGCCTGCGCATTCCCTTCTACAATCTTGGTTAGTACAGACTCTAAATGATGACTTAAATCGCCCATTGCCACGATGCCCACCATCCGCGCTCCGCCTTTTAAGGTGTGGAGTTCGCGTTGCAATTCTTTCATGGTTTGCATATTTTGCGGCGAAGCCTGCCATTTTTCTAATAAAGCTTGTGTATTTTCAAGAATTTCTTCCGCTTCGTCTAAGAAAATAGACATGAACTCATCCGCCGCATCGGGGGCAATTTCAGGCGTAGAAACAGTTGCTTGTGGTGCTTTATTCGTTGTTTCGTGCTGTGTATTTTCTGTTACTTTAGCTGCGGGTTGTTGCGCTGTTACAATTTTTACGGGCATTTGTAAACGTGCTAAAAATCCCGCAACTTTAGCGGCATCTGCTTTTTGCCCTGCTAAAATCGTACTAATAAGTTCGACAGACTCTTCTAAAATAACCAAAATTTCAGAAGTTACCACACAATGCACAGCAACTAATTGACGTACATAGTTTTCTAATGGTGCAGCAATATTGGCTAATTCCATTAAATTAACACTGCGTGAACTGCCGTTTAAAGTATGAAAAACTCTAATTAATTCATTATCAATCACTAATTCAGCATCTTTTTGATAATGGGCAACAAAACTGATTAAAGTATTTAAATGTCCATTCGCTTCTTTGCGGAAAATCTCTAATAAAACGGGGTCAATTGTAGATTGCTTTTCATCTTCTTTTTCTATATTTTCAGGCGCAACCGTTTTAGTAAAATCAGGGATTTCAGTTTCTACGGCTTGAATAGGAGAGTCTGCCAATTCTTGACTAACTAATTCAATATCTTCATCAGTTAAACCATCAGGCAACTGGTCTGCTCCCACCATGAGCGCAGAAACTTCAGTTGAAAATTCATCTTCAGAAATCAGAGTGTTATCTATATCTCCTGATAAATCTGGTAAATCCATTGATGATTCAGTCATTAATGGTGAATTTAAATCGTCAGATAAATCTGGTAAAACCGTTTTTGTACTTTCAAAATTAGTTAAAGTATTTTCATTAAAATCAGTGCTTAAATCAGATGTCTCTAAATTTTCTAATGAAAAATCACCATCTGACAATACGTCGGTTGTTTCTGGCTCTGGTGTATTGAAAATATCAAAATCTGTTTTTAATAAATCATCATCACTGCTTAAATTCTCTTCGTTTGAAAAAGTGTCATTTTCTGTTACTAACGCATCATCCTCTGATAATTCAGCTAAATCAGGTAATTCAAGTTCATCTATGATTGGCTTAGGTGTTTTAACTTCTTTAACAACAGGCGGTGTAACAGTAACCACGGAGGAAGTTGTTACAGGAGCAATAGGGGGGGCAGAAACAGTAACAGCAGAAGTTTCTAGCTCGAAATCACCAAGACTTTCACCTTTGTTTTTAGTGAAATAATCTGTTTGGGAAATTAAGAGAACAACTTCAGGATGAGGCGGACGATTGTCTTTAAATTCTTCAATCATAACTGGCAAATGTTCAGGCACTTGCTCGATAAGCTTTAACAGCGTGTCACTGCGCGACATACTGTTATCTAAAATGCGGTTTAATAAATTCTCGAATTTCCACCCCAATTCACCAATGACGGTCGCACCAACTAAACGACCACTGCCTTTAAGCGTATGGAAATTACGCCGTAAGGTTTGTAAAGCCTCAAGGTCACTAGGATTAGTACGCCAAGCCTCAAAACTGCTTACGATTTCATTAAGCACTTCCGCAACTTCTTCGACAAAGATTTCTAAAATCTCTTCGTCAACTTCACTAGCGGGGGTTTGGATAGGAATTTCAAGCAGTTTCATATAAATTCATCACCTGACGGGCGAAAAAGGCGTGGTTGGCGATGGTCAAATTCTTTAAAGACGCAGTTAATTAAGCCGCTAATGCAGTTAAACGTTGATGCGTTAATTGCAAAATATGCTTAGCATCCATGGGATTACCAGCCACCGTGTCTAAATATAACTCGATACTTAACAATACATCCGCTAACGCTTTTAATTGAGGTTCGGGCGGCACGGTATTGTTATGGATAAACACTTTGTTTATATAGCGACTGCATTGGGCTAATAACTTTGCTGCCATTTCATGTGACAAAATTGCCAAACAACCTTCAATTTGTTTTAAGCGGTTAGGAATTTCTAAAAAGTCATTATCAGGATTGCGACTGTCAATAAACATAACTAACGACTGAATCACTGCCGCTAATTCTGTTTTTGCCTCGTTAACTACAACCCCTAACACCATTGTGAATTGTGGTGTTTCTGAAAAATCAGTATCTAAACTTTGCTGTAATCGTTGTCGCGCATGAACCCCTTGAACCGCTAAAATATCAAGGGCAGCACTGACTTTTAGTAAATTATTAGCAATAGTTAATAAAGTTGTCAATTCTGGCGCACGTTGTCCTTCACTGATTTGGTGAATCAATTTAGCTTGCTCTAACATCGCATTACGTTGGGAATATAAGCCGAGTAAACCTAAGCAATTTCCCATATCCTGCAAAATAGTCACTAAAGGTGCAAGTTCACTGACTGAAGGATTATCAGCACGGTTAAAGATATCTAGCATTTCTTCAACCCGCGCAAAATCATCTTTTAATAAAGTCACTACAATTTTGATAAGTTCAATATCAGGACCGCTTAAAATTTGACGGGTAGATTGCAACGCAGCTTCTGAAGGTAATAATTCAGTTAATTTATAAACCGTTTTAACGGCAATAATTTGTTTACCTTTAGAACGCGCTTGAGCGGCAGAATATAACAAGATTGTTAATAATGGACGCGGCGGTATAGCTCGCAATCCTGCATTACCTTGTTCTGCTAATGCTTTGAAAAACGCATCAATTTGCTTAAACGCATTGGCTAAATTCTGATTTAACTCTAAACCTTGCTGTAAAATAGCTTCAATAATCCCTTCACAAATCCACCAAACGCGATTTAGCGGATAACCGCCACAGGCTTGCTGCATTCGCTGCATAACGGTATATAACAATTTAAAACTTTCAACATCTTTAGGATTTTTTAAAACTGCTAACAACCCTTTTTGATAAGCCGCCCGCATTTTTTGCGCATAATCTTTGAGCTTATCATCTTCTAATTTTGGAGATTTTGCCGCAGGGATTGCAGCGTTAATATCAGGGGTAAATAATTGAACTGGCTGCAAAGCAGGCTGCTGACGAATTGCCCGCAGATTATTTAAAATAGGTAACAATGCTAAAGGCATATCTTGTTGCACAATTGCCAAATGGTCTAAATAATTAGGCAATTGCAACAAAGAACGCATTAATACGTCATAAGTTTGAGGGTTGTTTTCAATTTTATTTGCTAACAACGCTTGAATTGTTGATTCGATTTCCTTAACCAATAAAGCGGCTGTTTGTAAATCTAAAATACCCAAAACCCCGCGAATCTCATCCAACCAAACAACTCCTTGCTGGAGCGGTGCAATATCCGTTGCATTCTCCACGAATTGTTCAAGTGCCATGCGCGTTTGTTTAAGGCTCTCATCAATTGTTGTTTTAACCCATGTTAGGGCAGCATGCTTCATTGAATTCCCTTGCAGTTTTAATAGCTATTAAGTTTTAATTTGCTAATCATAACATTTGAACTTAATAGCCGTCGCTGTCATGTCAATTTTTTAACCTTGCTCATCCCCTAAGGACTGACTCAATTCAGCTAATGAACGTTGAACATGTTCTGGCAGTTTGAAGCCTTCTACAGAACGTTTCAACTCACTTGCCGCCGCTGCTAAACGCTCAATCGCCGCTGCTGTTTCATTAGTACCTTGCGAGGTTTGCATGGTAATTTCTTGAATAATGGTCATTGTGCCTGAAATATTAGAGGCAACTGCTGCTTGTGTACGAGAGGTTTGCGAGATATTTTCAATCTGACTTGCTAATTGAACAGATACTTTTTCAATCTCTGTCAATGCTTCCCCTGCACGTTCGGCAACTTTAGCTCCTGAAACCACCCCAGCTGTACTTTGTTCCATAGAGCTGACGGCTTCATTCGTATCACTTTGAATTGTTTTTACTAAGGCATCAATTTGTTTGGTCGCGTTCCCTGAACGTTCAGCTAAGCGTTGAACTTCGTCAGCAACCACCGCAAACCCGCGTCCAGATTCGCCTGCCATCGCCGCTTGAATTGCTGCGTTTAAAGCTAAAATGTTGGTTTGGTCAGCAATATCATCAATCAAGCCAACGATTTCACCAATTTCTTGGGAGCTTTCCCCTAAACGTTTAATCCGTTTAGAAGTTTCTTGAATTTGTTCACGAATTGCATCCATTCCTGTGATGGTGTCTTTTACCGCTTTTGCCCCTTTACTTGCAATTTCTACAGACTTTTTAGCTACTTCAGCAGATTCTACGGCATTAGCAGACACTTTTTTCACAGAATTTGCCATCCCAATAATAGCTTGTCCTGCTTTGGCAATTTGTTGTGCTTGACGCTCACTTGCATGAGTTAATTGTGCTGCAACTTGTCGTGTTCGTTGCGCAGATGCGTTCACTTGTAAAGCGGTTTTATTGATACTGACAACTAAGTCGCGTAAAGCTTCAATTGAGAAGTTAATGGCATCAGCAATCGCACCTGTAAAGTCTTCTGTCACAGTAGCATTAACAGTCAAATCACCATCTGCTAAGTCGGCAATTTCACTTAATAAACGTAAAATCGCTTCTTGGTTACGTTGATTTGTGCGTTGACTGTCATCTAAACGGGCTTTAGTTTCTTCAGTCCGTGCTTGGTTCAAGCGGATAATGACATAACCTAAGATGATTAATAAAATTAATACGATTACCGCTAAAATATTTCCTAAGAAAGAAGATACAAAACGTTGGTCAGAATATTTAATGTAGTTGTTTTGTAATTCTTCATTTTTATTCAATAAATCTACGACTAAATTTGTCAAGGCTTGCGCAGCATCTTTAGCTTGGAATAACTGTTCAGATTTATCTAAGAAATCATCAGCTTGTGCAATTTTTTCTTCAAATAATGTTGCTAATTCTTGAATTGCTTTTTGGGCAGAAGCATTGCTAACAGCAGTCACCACATCACTACCATCTAACAAGGCAGTTAATGTATCGCTAAACTGACTGATGTCATCGCCCATTTGGCGTTCTGCATTCAGTGCATCAGAATCACCACGGAAAGATAAACGAATACTGTTAGAAATTCGCTCTAATAAACGTAACTGGCGAGAAATCATCGACATTTGCATAGGCGTTGCATTTGCCGTAATCATGGTTTGAATGACTGATTCTGTACGCTCAACCAACGGTTTTGTTAATTCTGTCAGCTCATTAAATTGTTGATATAAGCGAATGACATCATCTTGTGTTGCAACTAATTGATTAATGCTGTTGTTGGTTTTATCCCACGCATTTTTCAAATTATTTAATGTGGGCATAACCATTTCTGGTGTGGCGGGCATACCAGAATCGGGATTACCTTTAATAATTTTATCAAGCGTTATCTTGTATTCATTAGCTTTTTTAAGGAGTTCTTTGAAGCCCTCTTCTTCCCCTCGCGCAGCATTTGCTGAATGTTGCACAAGTTGTTGCGACACGAGACGCAACTGGGTGACATACCGGAGATATTCTTCATCATAGCGATTGTCAATCGCTACCAAGGTGAAGGTAGCAATCATCAGTACAAATGAGAGAAGCAACACACCGATGAAGCCAAATAACCATACATTGGTGGAACCCAGTGTTTTTGTTGCAAGTTTCATGGCTAGATTCTACCCCCGCTCAGTAATAAAATGCAGTTAAAATAGTGATTTCTTGAATAGTTGCAGCACATCATAGCAATTTTAAAACAGTGAAAATGGTTATTGTGCGACATGGTGGTGTTATGAAGCCGCTCGCAAAAATTGTTCGCTTTCTGCAAGTGAATACATATCAAAAATCACCCATTGCGCATCTTCAGCGTGGAATGAGCCACGGGCAAAGGGTGTTAACCATGCTTGTTTACAAGGGGTTTCTACATCTTTAGTGGCTTCTGCAAAGTGCTTAATGCCAATCACTTCATCAACTAATAGCCCAGCACTAACCCCTGCTTGATTAATAACTAACAAACGAACACCACGATTTTCTATGTTAATCGTATGTCCTTCTAAACATTCTTGTAAATCAATTACGGGCAATAATTGACCGCGAATATTTGCTAAACCTTTTACCCATGGTTTAGAGCCTGGCACTTTGGCGATAATCGTTGGGCAATGTAGCACTTCACGAATATCTGATAACGCCGATACTAAAAAAACTGTACCAAGCCTAAAGGCGATGCCACGCCAAATCTGTTGTGCCTTTTCTTGACGCGGCAACCCCCGAGCTTTTTGTTTTGCGCGTCGCTCAAGTTCTTGCAACCATTGAAAAGGAGGTGGAGCGAGTGTACTGACCATAAGTTTTTAGTGTATGAGTCCTAGGGGATAATCCCACCAATATTCGCAAAATGCTGACTATCATTCATGACGGTTGCGCCCTTTAAGGTTCGCAAATGATTAACCAATGAGTTTTTTAACTGCTGCAAGAAGCTCTTCTTGTTTAACGGGCTTAACAAGAAATTCTTTCGCGCCTTGCATTAATCCCCATGCTCTGTCACTTTCCATATTTTTAGAAGAAACAATAACCACAGGAATTGATTTGGTATCATCGCTTTTGGTGATTTTTCGAGTTGCCTGAAAGCCATTTAAACCTGGCATGACTACATCCATAATAATCAAATTTGGTTTAATATCTTTGGCTTTTTGGATTCCTTCTTCACCGTTAGACGCTTCCGAAGTTTGATAACCGTGACTTTCCAAAATATTTTTTACGAGGTAGGCATCCGTCGGTGAATCGTCAACGATGAGTATGTGCGCCATACCTAATATCTCTTTGTTGCTAGTTTAGGGTTAATCTACAATAAAATTCCATTGATACATAGATAAATGGAATAAGTTCTTTCTTTCTTTATGATGCAGCTTTTGCATCAACAACGAAAGTTTTAATCGTATTGAGTAATTCTTCGCGTGTAAAGGGTTTAGTCATGTAATGTTCTGCCCCCACAATACGACTGCGAGCACGTTCAAATAAACCGTCTTTACTGGATAACATTACAATCGGTGTTTTTTTAAACGCTTGGTTGTTTTTAATTAAAGCGCAGGTCTGATAACCATCTAAACGCGGCATCATAATATCAACAAAAATAATATGCGGTTGACATTCCATGACCTTGGAAAGTGATTCAAAACCGTCAGTCGCAGTAATGACTTCACAGCCTGCTTTTTTCAACAAAGTTTCAGCAGTGCGACGAATGGTTTTACTATCGTCAATCACTACAACTTTGATTCCTTCAAAACTAATTTCAGCACTCACGATGATTGTCTGCCTATTTAGAGAGCGATAGATTGATAATTCATTTGCCCTGCACACTGCGACTTTCGTGTGGGTAAATCCGCATTATCATTTTAGTGAATCTCTATTTTACTATCATGATACGCGATTTAACAATGAATTCAATCGTATTGTTAAAGTATTTTGTCACAAATTCATGTAAGTTAAGCTTGTAGCTACATAATATTCATTCATATTGTCTTGAATTACGTTTGTGTGACAAGTTTTTTAGCAAGCGCAATGTGTAAATTTAGCGAACTTATCGCAAGTAAGCTTGTAGGTAAAGCTTTATATCGTTATTCCTTGCTAAAATTTAAAGCACAAACGCATTAGTAATTTATTTTAGCTAAATCTCCAGCACAAGCTCGCGAGTGACTGAGTAACATTCCAAGTGAGTTTTTGCTGGTTGTTAGTGAAACTAATACTAAGGTAGGATTAATGTGCATAAAAGCAACAATCCCTTCTTTATTTTCCGAAATAATATTATCACAGTTTCCCAAGGCTAATTCAGCTGTAATCGTATCCCCTAGCGACATTAAGGTACTTCCCATTGTTGCTAAACGTTCAAGTGGATATTGTTTGTTGCGTTGTTGCATTGCACACATATAGCCATCAATCGTAGATACAACTGCTGCGTCAACAACATCGCAGTTTTGCAGCAGTTTAGTCAAACGCATTTCTATTTGTTTAATGACAAGTGCTGGAAGTACGTCCATTTTTTATCCTTCACGTTATTCGTTAAAGCATCTTTCGTTATTCTGGTTATTAACGTGTCCATGGCTTTTGCCGCTAAAGCTTAAGCAAATATTGTGCTCTTTTAAAAATAGTTTATTACTTAATAGGGGCAGAACTGGCGGGTGGCGTTGCAGGTGGTGCAGCGGGCACCGCTAATGCTTTTAAGCGGTTTACAATCTCATCTATAGCTTTATTGGCGACTGCTTTTGCAATTTTTGGGCGAGTAGAAATGACAGTTACAGTCAAATTTTTCGCATTGGGACGGCATTTTACCACAGTTTTAAAGAGATAGTTTTTTCCCTTACGATAAGCAGCAATCAGTGTTCTGCCTGAAATGTTAACACGGGCATATTCCTGCTTTAATAAGACGGCTTGACTGGTTTGCAAACAACTCTCTAAAGTCATTGAAACATCATCTCTATCCACGATAGCTAACCATGGAGATGTCGCATAAACGGGTAAGTTTAATCCTACCAAAATAACAAATGCCCCTATTTGGCGGCGTTTGAAAGATATTGTACACATATCTTTTTATCTTTGCATGTTAGTCAATCAATTGGGTTGTGATAACGCGGCATAAAGGTGATAAATAATTTAAATTTTACCGCATTTAGTCTATTTATGAATAGTATTTTCAAAGGCAATTTATAAAACAGGCATAATTTTAACTGCAAAACACTTTAAAGTATTTCATCAATTTACATGATTTTTGATGATATTCACAATTTTCTGCTGCTCTTCTTCGCGCAAATAAGGATGAATGGGTAAGCTTAAAACTCGACGGGCAGCACGTTCAGCAAAGGGAAAAATTCCTTCTTCTAAAATTAAGTAGCCAAATACGGGTTGCAAATGTAAAGGCAAAGGATAATGGATAGCCGTTTGAATACCTTGTTTTTGCAATTTATCTTGCAATTTATCGCGATTTTCTACTTCTATTGCGTAATAAGTATAAGTCCCTTGCGTATTATCTTGATGGGAGAAATTTGCTAAGGTAAGAACCTCTTTTAAATGACTATCGTAATATTCTGCAATTTGTCGCCGCGCTTGTAACTCTTGCGGTAAAGTGGTTAATTTGCTTAATAAAACACTGGCTTGTAAAGTATCTAAACGACTATTTAACCCCATAATCACATAGCGATAACGTTGTTCTTGCCCATGAATTTGGAGATAACGCAAACGCTCCGCCAATCGGTCATCATTGGTAAAACACGCGCCACCATCGCCATACGCGCCTAAAGTATGATGCGGGAAAAAGCTTGTACACGAAATTTTGGCTAAATTTCCTGAATATTTGCCTTTATAAGTTGCACCAAAGCTTTGTAGTCCATCTTCAATCACAGGGATGCCGTGCATAGCAGCAATAGAATTGATAGCATCATAATCCGCACAATGTCCATATACATTTGCTGGAATAATTGCTTTAGTTTGTTGACTGATGGCATTGGGAAGTAAATCAGCATCTAGCTGATAGGTTTCTGGATTGATATCGACAAAAACAGGTTTCGCACCAATAAACGCAATGGCTTGTGCAGTTGCAATAAAATTAAACGGGGTTGTAATAACATCATCTAAAGCACTTACACCCACAGCCAATAATGCCAATAACACAGCATCTGTACCATTTGCAACACAAATACAATGTTTTGCCCCCACAATTGCGGCTAACTCACGCTCTAAAATTCCGACTTCTGAGCCTGCAATAAAATCTTGATGTTTTAAAACCTGAAAAATACGTTGTTCTAAATCATTACGGATATGCAATTGTTGCGTGGCTAAATCCACCATCGCAATATCTTCAGCTTCACCTTCTGCAATTGCACTGTATAAAATTTCATGGTCACCCCATTCAATATCTGGGTGTATACTATGGAATTGCTCTTCATCTGTCCAAATAACACTGCGTTTAGGTAGTAAAGCAGCGTCTAAACTCATCAACGCATGAATTTTTTTAGGACAATTCGCGGGGATTTTTTGCCAATGTCCGCCTAAAGACGACAAAACACTGACTTGCTCTAATAATTTATCAAAAGCTGTTTGATTACTAGAAATTTGCATATCTAACAACGGCAATAAACAAGCAGGAATCCAAAAACGGACAGGAGCTTTTTGTAAACGAGTAAACGTCCGCTGCGTATCGTTAGTTGTCGTTGCAAGCAATTCAGTAATAATAGAAAAATCAAGGATAATATTAAGAGTCATACGCTCAATATCAACAAGAGTAATGAGAAATACAACAATCATAATCCTTTTTAAACAAAATAACAGAATTCTTTAACAATTAGTTATTAAAAAAAAGGGAGCTGCACCCTTGCTTTCTCAAAGAATTCTGACAATATATCAATTAAGTCTTGTACAGTTTTTAAGCCTTACAGTCTTGCATTCTGGACGATGGTTCGTCGTCCTTGCTTTATGCTTACCCACGCATCACGGGCTGCCTCGCGTGTTGCATTTAACGGGTACTGTCGCGGTACGGTAACATTGCGTTGCAATTGACGCGCGACAGTACCCATTAAATGCGTGAGTTGAGTCATCCCGTCCTCTGTAATACTTTGAAGATGGGCACTGTTCTATATGAACAGCAAAAAACTGTACAAGATTTCTCTATTTAACTGTTCTTCCCCTATTTCTACCTTATCCTAGGCGATTGTTAATCACCTCCCCTTCTTCTGCACTTCTTTATTTTCCTTATTTTACCAATAAGACAATTTACAGGCTGGACAAGGATAGCTAATATTTGCTGTTATTTTATGGCTTATTAGGTAACTGTTTTTATGTCAACTGCTTCTCAGCGCATTACGCTAGTCGCCGGCGGTACTGGCGGACACGTTTTCCCCGCCTTAGCGATTGCCGCCGAATTGCGCGCCCGTCAATTTGAAGTTCAATGGATAGGCTCTGAACAAGGCATGGAAGCCCGCCTCGTTCCACAACATCAAATCCCAATCGATTACATTAAAATCAGTGGATTGCGCGGCAAAGGTTTTCGCAAATTATTAACTGCTCCGTTTGATATTCTGCGCGCCATCTATCAAGCTGTCCAAATTCTGCGCAAACAACGCCCGCAAGTTGTGGTCGGCATGGGCGGCTTTGTGACGGGTCCCACGGGCATTGCTGCCCGTTTATTAGGAATTCCGCTGGTTATTCATGAACAAAATGCTATTGCAGGTTTAACCAATCGCTGGCTCGCCAAAATTGCAACCACCGTTTTAGAATCTTTTCCCAATACTTTTGCTGAAAGCTATCGCCCTATACACACAGGCAACCCGATTCGCGCCGCGATTCAACATTTAGCCCAACATAACCGCGAGTTTCCCGCGTTTACTGCACAACGTCCTTTTCATTTATTTGTACTCGGCGGCAGTTTAGGTGCGCAAGCCTTAAATGACATCGTGCCCCAAGCTTTACAAAAACTTTCGCAACAGCTCGGGACAGAATTACATCTCAATGTGCTGCATCAAACAGGCGAAAAACACAGCGCAGTGATGCAAACACGCTATGAAAATCAAGCATTTTCTAGCACTGTTAGCGCGTTTATTGACGATATGGCAGCCGCTTATCAATGGGCAGACTTAATTATCTGTCGCGCAGGCGCATCAACACTGGCTGAAATTACCCAAGCGGCATTACCCAGCATTCTTGTGCCTTTTCCGTTTGCAGTGGATGACCATCAAACCGCTAATGCACGCTATTTAAGTGAACAAGGCGCGGCAATTCTTTATCCGCAAGCGACTTTGACAGTGGACGCATTGGCAAATCAACTGCTACAGTTTTATCAACACCCTGAAACACTGCGTACTTTTTCAGACAATGCGCGCCGCTGTGCTAAACCCGAAGCTTTAAATAACGCCGTCGCCGCAATTATTGCGCTCAGCAAATCCTAGCTTAAAACTAAAGGAATTCATTAACATGTCCCCACCCCATGCGATGTTTTCGCCGTCCGAAAATACCGCTTCACCGCGTCCTGTTTGGCAAAATTTACGCGCTATGTTGCCCTATTTATGGGATTATCGCGGGCGCGTAATCGCCTCTCTGCTCGCGTTAGTGCTGGCTAAAGTGACTAATGTCGGTATTCCTTTAGTGTTAAAAGACATTGTGGATACTTTAGATAAAACCGCGCATCAAAATTTAATTTTACCCATTGCATTATTGGCGATGTACGGTGCTTTGCGTTTATCTAGCAGTTTATTCAATGAGTTACGCGACGCACTATTCGCCCGCGTGCGTTATCGCGCCATGCGCAACTTATCCAATCGCACCCTCTCACATTTACACGCGCTGTCTTTACGTTTTCATTTGGAACGGCAAACAGGCGCAGTATCACGCGACATTGAGCGCGGCACGCGCAGTGTCAGTTCATTACTAAATTATTTAGTCTTTAATATTTTCCCTACAATCATAGAATTAGTGCTAATCGGCGGCATTTTATTCGCAAAATACGATGTTGCTTTTAGTTTAATTACCTTAGCAACAGTTGTGATTTATGTAGTTTTTACCTTTTTGGTGATGGATTGGCGGGTACAATATCGGCATTTAAGCAACGCCAAAGAATCTGAAGCCAATATGCAAGCAATTGATAGTTTAGTGAATTATGAAACCGTCAAAAGCTTTTGTAATGAAAAATTTGAAGCCCAACGTTATGACCGCACTTTAGGCGAATGGGAAGAAGCCGCTACGCATAGCCAAGTCTCGATGTCCGCGCTCAATTTCGGACAATCCGCTATTATCGCGATTGGTGTAACGCTCATTATGGTATTTGCCGCGCAAGGTGTTGTTGACGGCAAAATGAGTTTAGGCGATTTAGTGCTAGTCAATGCCTTTTTACTTCAGTTATTTATTCCACTGAATTTCCTAGGCATGATTTACAGAGCGACTAAAAACGCACTGATTGATATGGATGCGTTATTCCAACTTTTAGAGAAAAAACCTGAAATCAGTGACGCGCCAAACGCCAAAGATTTACAAGTAGGCGAAGGTGAAATTCGCTTTGAACACGTCAGTTTTCACTATCAAAGCAATCGGCAAATTTTACACGAAGTTGATTTTACGATTCCTGCTGGACATAAAATTGCGGTCGTGGGCGCGAGCGGCGCGGGCAAATCAACCTTAGCCCGTTTATTATTTCGTTTTTATGAAGTCAGTGGCGGCGCAATTAAAATTAATGGACAAGACATTCGCCAAGTGACGCAGCACAGTTTACGCGAAGCCATCGGCATTGTGCCGCAAGATACGGTATTATTTAACAATACTTTACTATACAACTTGCAATATGCCCGCCCTGATGCGAGCCAAGCAGACATTGAAGAAGCAGTTCGTTTAGCGAATATTGATGAATTTATCAAACGTTTACCTAAAGGCTATGATACTGTTGTCGGCGAACGCGGTTTAAAATTATCGGGTGGCGAAAAACAACGGATTGCCATTGCGCGGGCGGTGTTAAAACGTCCCAAAATCCTGATTTTTGATGAAGCAACCTCTTCTTTAGATTCCAAATCTGAACAAGCTATTCAAACAGCTTTAGCCCAAGTTGCGGAAAATCATACTACTTTAGTGATTGCCCACCGCTTGTCGACTATTATTGATGCTGACCAAATTCTTGTGATGGAACATGGACGCATTATTGAACGTGGTACACATCAACAATTACTTGAACAACAAGGCACTTATGCGCATTTATGGACGTTACAACAGCAACAACGTGCAAAAGAAAATGAAAACAGTGAAAACGCTGATAATTAACGGATAAATTAAAAAATGCCTGCTGAAAACTCGTTACTTCCTTGGCATTCTGAATTATGGAGCGCGCTGCAACAACGGCGGTTACAGCAACGTTTGCCTCATGCTTTATTGCTAACGGGAACGGCAGGCATGGGGAAAATGCAATTTGCCCAACACTTTGCACACAGTTTGCTCTGTAATCAACCGACAGCGGACGGTTTTGCATGTCAACACTGCCCCGCCTGCCGCCTGCTGCAAAGTGGTAATCATCCTGATTTATTACAGATCAAACCCAGTGAAACAGGAAAAGCCATTCAAGTCGACCAAATTCGCGAAATGATTAAATTTTGCGCGTTGACTTCTTCCTACGGACGCTATCAAGTGGTGATTATCAGCCCCGCTGAGGCGATGAATCACAATGCGGCAAATAGTTTGCTTAAGATTTTAGAAGAACCTCATGCCAATACCTTGATTATGCTTGTCAGTCATCGTCCAATGGGTTTATTGGCGACCGTGCGCAGTCGTTGCCAAAAATTGGATTTTAACCGCACTGATAAACATGTCATGCAACACTGGTTAAACCAGAAATTGCAAGGTTTAAAACAAACTCAATATTCAGCCGAATTATTGCTAACCTTAACGCATCAAGCCCCTTTAGCGGCGTTAGCGTTATTAGAAGATAATGCTATTCAAAAACGCAAAACCTTATTTGACAGTTTGCCGACTTTATTAGAAGGGCAAATAGACCCACTAAAAATTGCCGAACAATGGCAAACTTTGGACGGTGTGCAAGTTATTCAATGGTTGCAAAGTTGGACAATGGATATGATTCGTTTTTTAATGACGCAACAAATCACGATGATTAGCAATCAAGATTATCAAGCATTAATTCAAACAATGAGCAATCGTTTTGAAATAACCCATTTATTTCAAATATTAGAACAACAACAAGAAAACTATCGTTTATTAACGACTGGGGCAAATATAAAAGCCCAACATTTATTAGAACTGTTAGCTTTACAATTGGTAGAGCATTTAAAACAACGTTAATTTTTCTTTTAAAGGAGCATTCTGATGATACCCCCAAAACGCCCTGGCATGGGTGGCATGAAACGTAACATGTTAAATCATCATATTCCTGATGAGTTAAATTTGTATATCAGTTATTTGCCTTTTTTAAAACGTGGCGGTTTATTTATTCCAACCGAAAAGAATTACAAATTAGGGGATGAGGTTTTCTTATTGCTGAGTTTATTAAACGAAGGTGATAAAACCCCCGTAGCGGGCAAGGTTGCATGGATAAATCCTAAAGGGGCACAAGGTAATCGCCCTAAAGGTATTGGTTTGCATTTTGGTGAAATGGATGACGGCAAAACTAAAGATAAAATTGAGAAACTCTTAGTCAATTATCTAAAATCAGAAAAAGCAACCCATACAATGTAATTTGAGCAAAATTTCAAACCTGCTAGGTTTTTAAAACCTAGCAGTTTTTTTTGAGTTTAGTTTAACTTTTACTCACCGATACTGTATACAACTAAGTTCAATTCTTGAATTGCTGCTTCAATCACTGGATGTGGTGTTAAATACAAAGCAATCAATTTGCTTTGATGATTAATCGGAATTTCAATAATTTTTGCAGTAGAAGGTAATTGAGAAACGGGACAAAAGTACGTTAGCCAAGGTTCATTAAAGAAACTATGATTTAAACTTAATGCACTATTTTGGCATTCTGCGTGTGGAAACAACTTATTTCTTTGTTCATTTGGATAATTCAAAATATAACTACTAATAAAAAATTGTTCCAATCCATTAGGATAAAGACGCATAAAACTTTCTTGACGCGGTTTGATTTGAGGTAAACCCAGCACTAAGTTAATTTGTTTTTGCAATAACAAATCAAAAGGTGCTAAACGATAATGTCCTGGCTTATTAGCAAATTGCATTCCGTGTTTAGCAACCCACGCATCGGTTAATCCGAACATATCTAAAGTAGGTAATTCTGCATAATAAGGAATCACTCCCGCCGCAATTGTCGCTAAACTAACTGGCGGTGCGTGTTTTGTATCTGCACCAACGGTATCTTTAAACAATGATTTTAGTATTTTGCCAACTTCATCATTATGTTCAACTTGAATAAAATTATTTAAGGCTTGAATTGGATTAATTCCCGCCGCGCCCATAAAGAAAAAATAATGATGTAAAGAACCTAGGATAATTAAAAATGCTAATGCAAGTTGTACAATCATCTGTTGGCTAATTTGTAAAATTAACCATGCAATTAATAAAAAGAAAAATGGTAAAACAGGTACAAAAAACCGAAACTCCATAAAATCGCCACCGACTTTTAATAAATAAACTATCCACAGAAAAAAGCAGATAGCGAGTACAATAAAGGGCGCGTGTTGAGTTTGTAATAAACGTTTCTTAGAAAGTGAAAATATTAATAATAATAAAAAAGGAAATAACCAATAGGAATAGAAAAAACTATAGATAAAAAATATTCCTTGTTGTAACAGCAAATAACTGGGTACAGAATTGACTTTTGCATAATAAGTATTAGGCAAAATATCGCCATAGTAATTTAATTTCCATATTAACCAACCACCAATAATTAAAACAAATGGCATAATTAATGCTGAAAAAAAAGCGATTTTTTTAGTATTTAAGGTTTTACTGGCATGAATTAAAACAACCAACATGAGCACGCCGACGATAATCGCTGAATCTAAACGGGTTAAAATAGCTAATGCAGCAATGATAGAAAAGAGTAACGCTGTTTGAATTAAAGAAACTTCTTCAGTTTCTTTTTTTAAGTTAAGTTTTGTAGCTTGATAAAATAAAGCAATTAATAAACAAGCTTGTAATTGTGTTTCTAATCCGCCTGTTGCATAAGCACTAAAACTATAGTTTGTGCCTAATAAAATAATAACAGTTAATGCTTGTGTAAAATTAAAATTTAAACGTAATGCACTTTTAAAGGTAAAAATTAAACTGAAACTAAAGCAAATAATTCCTAAAAGATAACTAAAAATAACAGGGTCTAATTTAAGCAATAATGGAATTATCATTAATAGCGTCCACAGAAAATTTGTATAACCTTCTATGTATTCGCCTGAGTTCCAAATTAATCCTTGTCCCTGCACCCAAAACTGGGCATAGCGAAAAGAAATGAAAGCATCATCTTGAATAAAACGATTGAACCATGCTAATAAACATAATAAGAAAATCGTCAATCCTAACTTTATTTGTTGCTGACGATTGAGCAGTTGAATATCCATAAAAAAACAAAATCCTTTTTAAAAATTGTTTGAGTTTTATTTAAAAATAAACAAAATAACATACAACGGTTTAAACGGGTACTTTTATTCATTTAAATCAAGTTTACTCTTAATGCAGGAAAAACACGGGAGAATGATGTGAGCAACGAAAAACGGACAGTTTTTTTAGTTTCCGATGGCACTGGAATTACCGCGAATAACTTTGTGCAAAGTTTGTTAACACAATTTGAAATGATTGAGTTTGAAAAGAAAACATTGTCACAAGTGAATACGTTAGAACGTGTGCAGGAAGTGATTGAGAAAATTAACGCATTTGCTAAAGAATCAGGTACACGTCCCGTTATTTTCGCGACGATGATTAATACTGAATATCGTCATTTGTTATCTACTTGTAACGCTTTGTTTTTAGATTTGTTTGGTAAATTTATTGAACCATTAGAATTAGAATTTCGTTGTAAATCTTCGCATGTGGTAGGGCGGGCGTATAGTCCTGCTAATCCGCAGCAAATTCCTTATGAAAAACGCATTGCGGCGATTAATTTTACGTTGGAACATGATGATGGTGGCAATATTCGCCATTATGATGAAGCGGATGTAATTTTAATTGGAGTTTCACGCTCTGGAAAAACGCCTACTAGTGTTTATTTAGCGTTACATCATGGCATTTCAGTGGCTAATTATCCATTTTTAGAAGAAGATTTACAGAAATTTGAATTACCTGATTTCTTAAAACCGCATCATCATAAAATTTTTGGTTTGACCATTAAACCTGAACGTTTACAACAAATTCGGCAAGAACGCCGCCCAAATAGTTCTTATTCTTCTTTAATTCAGTGTCAATTAGAAGTGCAGCGGATTGAAGCATTATATCGTCGTTTAGGGATTCCTTTTTTAAATGCAACCACCATGTCTGTTGAAGAACTTGGTTCTGCCATTTTAGAGAAAACCCAATTACGCAACAAATATGTGGTACATGAGGAATGAGCACTGAATCTACTCCCCCCGTTACTGAATCTAGTCAAGAAACCCGTTTAGCGATTGCCGCGTTAGTGGATGGTTTGCAAAAGACGTTTGCACGTCTTGAAGAGCAAAATCAGCGGCGGGAAATTCGACAAGCGCAAGCAATTCGTTTACAGGAAAAGAAACACCGTGAACAGATTGAGCGACATCAAGCCAGTGAGAAACGTCATCGTTTAATTATGCTGTTGTTAATTCCGATTACGATTGTCGCGGTTTTAATTGGCATTAATTTATATCGCACGATTAATGTGATGGAAAATGCTATGAAAAGCATGTCGTTAAACATGGGCAAAATGGAAACTTATATGGATTCCATGCACAGCAATATGGCGACCATGGCAAGTAATATGTCCACAATGAGCGTGAACATGCAACGCATGTCGACAGATATGAGTACGATGTCGGTTAATATGGCGGCGATGCAAGGCGATATGCACGGAATGTCGGGCAATATGCAAACCATGTCTAGCAATATGGGACAAATGTCAGGCGACATGCACACGATGTCGGAAGATATGCGAGTTATGCGCAACGCAACTGTGTCAATGGATTATGGCGTGCGTTATATGAGTCGCGATGTTGGGGCGATGTCACACACTGTTTCACC
>CAZKST010000014.1:0-639 GCA_964555395.1 uncultured Thiotrichaceae bacterium
TATTCGTGAACAACGTTTATTACGAACTACGCATCCTGCAAAGCGTAATATCCATCGCATTCTTTTTAACAATCTTGAAGATGACGAACAACATAACTCCAAAAATACAATTAAAAATTATGCAGTAGAGTTAAGTAATCAAATTAAAGAAATTTTAGCAAAAGCTTCTTTAGTTGCTCAGCAATTAGACAGCTCTTTCCCGCGTAGATTATTTGAGCAAACAGAAGGTATCAAAAAGGAAGATTTTGAAAGAAAATTTGAAAAAATACAAACCATACAAAAAAATCTTAAAAAACATGGTTTATCCAATTTTCAAGAAGATTCAGAACCATCATATAAAAAAGATAATGCAAAAGCTTTATTTATTTATATTGAAGATACAGAGAAAAAATTATCAGTTTTTTCTGAGCTTTTAGAAAAATTAGATTTGTTTGTTACTCTCTTAAATAGTAATCGTCTTGAGTTTAAACAAATAAAAATATCACAAGATGAAGGTTTTAGTGTAGTCACAGAAGATGAAAAAAAATTAGATTTAACAATGTTATCATCAGGTGAACAACAAGAAATTATTATGCTATATGAGCTATTATTTCGTGTTAAACCCAATACTTTAGTTCTCATTGATGAGCCAGAATTATC
>CAZKST010000014.1:649-26766 GCA_964555395.1 uncultured Thiotrichaceae bacterium
GGCAACAACAAGTATTAAATGATTTATTCAAAATTATTGAGAAAGTTAAAGTTAAAATGATTATTGCAACGCATTCCCCTTCTATTATTGGTAATTATTGGCACTTAGCTGTTGATTTATGGGACTTGAATAATGGCAAGTCTACAAAATAGTCAAACACTATCTACTTTAGTTGGAGAAATTCATTTAAGTCAAAAACATCCTAATGGCGTATTATGTTGGTTATTTGTTGAAGGCGAAAGTGATGCTCCATTTTTTGAATGTTTAATTAATGAAAGAGTCATGTGTCGAGAATTAGGGGGTGTCAAAAAAGTTCGCCAAAGTTTACATGAAATATTTAAAACTAAGCCCGAGTTTATAAATTGCGTTATTGGTATTATTGATGCTGATTTTTCACACTTAAATCAAGAATTAGAATCACAACAAAATTTATTTTTGACAGACACACATGATTTAGAAACTTTAATGATAGCTTGTGACGAAACATTTTATAAGCTTATGGCTACTTATAAATATGAAAATAAAACTTCCTTTAAAGAAATTCGAAATAAACTGTTAAGCTCTATTTCTTTTTTAGGTGGAATACGTTGGTTAAATGATAAAGAACAACTAAAGTTAAATTTTAACGGAATTAATCTTAATGAGTTCTACAATTTTTGTGAATTAACTCTGAATAAAGAAAAATGCCTTTCTCACATAATAAAACTTTCTTCTAATAAAAAAAGAGAAGTTACCATAACCGAAATAGATGTTCTCATTGCAAATATCTCAGATTACTATAATTTATGTAATGGACATGATGCTGAAAAAGTAATTGCGGGCTATTTATCTATTGGAAGAAAAAAAGCTATTTCTGATAAAGAATTAAGTGAGAAATTAATGCTTGCTTATCAAAAAGAATGCTTTAAAAATACGCAGTTATATCAAAATATCAATCAATGGCAAGCTGATAAAAATTTTAAAGTTTTCTCTTTTTAAAGAATTTATAAGATGGCAAACAAACGCAAAATTGCAGTCATTACTGGCAGTCGGGCTGAATATGGATTGCTTTATTGGTTACTTAAAGAAATTCAACAAGATACCGATTTAGAACTGCAATTGCTGGTGACAGGAATGCACTTATCGCCTGAGTTTGGTTTAACTTATCAAACAATTCAACAAGATGGCTTTAAGATTGATGCAAAAATTGAGACTTTATTATCTAGTGATTCGCAAGTTGCTTTAGCAAAAGCTATCGGATTAGGCGTTATCGGTTTTGCCGACCATTTTGAGCGTTTACAGCCTGATATTATTGTCGTTTTAGGCGATAGATTTGAAATTTTTGCCGCCGTACAAGCTGCTTTAGCGTTAAATATTCCCGTGGCACATTTGCACGGGGGTGAATTGACGGAGGGAGCAATTGATGATGCAATTCGTCATTGCATTACTAAAATGTCGCATTTGCATTTTGTCGCTGCGGAAGCTTACCGACAGCGCGTTATTCAATTAGGGGAGCAACCGCATAACGTTTTTAATGTCGGAGCTTTAGCTATTGATAATATTCAACGCTTAACTTTCTTAACGCGCGCTGAATTAGAACAAAGTTTAAATTTTAAGCTAGGTGAATTAAATTTCTTAGTCACTTATCATCCCGTTACTTTAAATCCAAACGATAGTCTAGTCGCACTCGAACAGTTATTAATTGCATTAAATTCTTTTGCAAATGCAAAAATAATTATCACTAAAGCCAATGCCGATGCAGGTGGACGATTAATTAATCAAGCTTTAGAAAATTATGCCGCTCAACATAAAGAAACTGTTTTATTGACAACCTCACTTGGACAATTACGCTATTTAAGCACGATTCAACAGAGTGATGTTGTTATTGGTAATTCTTCTAGTGGATTATTAGAAGTCCCTTTCTTTAAAAAGCCAACGGTTAATTTAGGTGAGCGACAACGAGGGCGATTAATGGCAGATTCTGTTATTAATTGTGAAGAAAATACTCAATCAATTATTCAAGCAATTCAAATTGCACTTTCCTCTTCTTTTAAAGAAAAATTAAATACAATTGTTTCACCTTATGGCGTAGGTAATGCAAGCCAACAAATTAAATCAAGATTAAAACAAGTTGATTTAAAACCACTGGTAAAAAAACAATTCTACACAATTCCTTTGGATATTTAGCAATGAAAGACTGGCGTAAAACTTTAACTTCTCCTCAAGCTTCTATTCATCAAACAATTCAAATTATTGATAGCAGTGGTTTGCAAATTGCTTTAGTGGTAGATGAAAATCAAACTTTATTAGGTGTGGTGACAGATGGAGATATTCGCCGTGCTATTTTAAAAGCTTTGCCTCTTTCTACGCCAATTTCTGAAGTGATGAATACGCATCCTTTGACAATTCAACAGAGAACATCGGTAGAAACTATTTTAAGCATTATGAAAAAAAATAGTTTGCAACGTATTCCTATTATTAATTCTCAAAAACAAGTTGTTAATTTAGCTTTATTAGAAACTTTAATTCAACCAGAAGTTAAACAAAATCGTATCGTGTTAATGGCGGGCGGATTAGGAACACGGTTAAAACCTTTGACTGAGCATTTTCCTAAACCGTTGCTTAAAGTAGGTAGTAAACCCGTTTTACAAACTATTATTGAAAATTTTAGAGAGCAAGGTTTTATTCATTTCTACTTATCGGTCAATTATAAAGCTGAAATGATTGAAGCGTATTTTAAAGATGGTAGTCAGTTTGATGTTTCTATTCAGTATTTGCAAGAAAAACAGCGTTTAGGTACAGCGGGCGCTTTATCTTTGTTACCCGAAGTTCCTAATGAACCGTTAATTGTAATGAATGGCGATTTATTAACAAAAGTCGATTATCGTCAATTATTAAATTTCCATAAAGAACATGAAGCAGCAGCAACAATGTGTGTGCGGGAATATGATTTCCAAGTGCCGTATGGCGTTGTGGAAATTGAGCAACAGCGCATTACGGGAATTAAAGAAAAACCTGTGCAACGTTTCTTTGTCAATGCAGGGATTTATGTTTTAAATCCAGAAACTTTAAATCAAATTCCACATGACCAGTTTTTTGATATGCCTTCTTTATTTGAAAGTTTAATTGCACAACAAAAAAATACGGTTGTATTTCCAATCCATGAGTATTGGATTGATATTGGACAAATGGCAGATTATGAGAAAGCAAATAATGAATTTGCTCAAAATTTTGCCAATTAAAAGGAATGCAAAATGAATTCAACTTTCATTATTGCCGAAGCAGGTGTGAATCATAACGGTTCTTTAGAATTAGCACACCAGTTGATTGATGTCGCGGTGGCGGCGGGGGCAGATGCGGTTAAGTTTCAAACGTTTCAAGCGCAGCATTTAGTTGGACAACACGCGCCCAAAGCGCAATATCAGCAGCAAACGACAGATGCAAGTGAATCTCAGTTTGAGATGATTAGAAAATTAGAGTTAAGCGTTGATGCGCACCAGCAGTTGAAAGCGTATTGTGAGCAGTGTGGCATTGAATTTATGTCAACGCCGTTTGATAGTGAAAGTGTTGATTTATTAGTGAATTTAGGCGTTAAACGTTTAAAAATTCCGTCGGGTGAAATTACTTCTGCGCCGCTGATTTTGCAAATGGCGCAAACGGGTTTACCGTTAATTGTGTCGTCGGGTATGGCGACTTTGGGTGAAATGGAAACCGCTTTGAGCGTTTTAGCCTATGGTTATACGCATCGTCACGCGCCGCGTTGTGTCGAAGAGTTTGCGGCGGCTTATCATAGCGCGGCTGGACAGCAGGCTTTGCAAGAAAAAGTGACTTTGTTGCAATGCACGACGGAGTATCCAGCCCCCGCGCACGCACTGAATTTGCGGGTGATGGATACTTTTAAAACGGCATTTGGTTTGCCTGTCGGTTTATCTGACCATTCGCAAGGGATTCATATTCCGATTGCAGCGGTTGCGCTGGGTGCGCAAGTGATTGAAAAACATTTTACTTTAGACCGTACTTTGCCGGGACCTGACCATCAAGCCTCGCTTGAACCGCAGGAATTAACCGCAATGGTGCAGGCAATTCGTGAGGTGGAATCCGCTTTGGGTTCGGGGCGTAAAATGCCTGACCCTGTGGAGTTAAAAAATCGTCCGATTGCGCGTAAAAGTTTAGTCGCGGCGCGGCAAATTCGCGCAGGGGAATGTTTTACAAAAGAGAATTTGACCTTAAAACGTCCTGCAACGGGGATTTCACCGTTGTTTTATTGGGAATATTTGGGCAAAACTGCGCAACAAGAGTATGCTGTTGATGATTTAATTCAGCCATGAAACGCTTTCCGCCTGTGATTATTTTAGGAGCTGGTGGTCATGCGGGTGTGTTGTTAGAGTTGTTGCAAATGCTTGATTATTTAGTGATTGGTGCAACAGATAGTAATGAATCGCGGCAGCAGCAAACATGGCGCACAACACAAATTATAGGCAATGATGAGTGTGTGTTGCAGTATGCAGCGCATGAAGTAAGGTTAGTGAATGGTTTGGGTTCGGTGGGTTCAACACACTATCGCCGACAGTTATTTGAAAAATTTAAGCGTTTAAATTATTGTTTTTTAAGTTTAATTCATCCTAGCGCAATTGTCAGTTCTTCTGCGGTTATGGGCGAGGGGTGTCAAATTTTGGCGGGGGCGGTGATCAACAGTCACGCGCAACTTGCGGATAATGTGTTAATTAATACTCGGGCAGTGATTGAGCATGATTGTCAAATTGCGAGTCATTGTCATATTGCGAGCGGTGCGGTGTTATGTGGTGGCGTGCGGCTTGCAACGGGTGCGCATGTGGGCGCGGGTGCAACCGTCATTCAGGGAATGCAAGTAGGTGCTCAGTCAGTTATCGCGGCGGGTGCGGTGGTAACGCACTCTGTGGCGGATGGAAAAGTAGTTAAAGGTGTGCCTGCTAAATAATGGAATGCAATAGCTAAAGCTAACTATCGCACCCCGCAAAAACAAAGACCTGCTAAGTTTTGAAAATCTAGCAGGTCTTTTTTTATGTCATTAATTTCAAATTATTTTACACGTTACCTGCAATTTTCTTCGTAATGACCCATTGTTGTGCGATGGATAACGCATTGTTGATTACCCAATATAACACTAAACCAGAAGGGAAGAAGGCAAAGAAAACAGTGAAAACAATCGGTAACATTAACATCATTTTTTCTTGAATCGGGTCCACAGGGGTTGGATTCAAATGATGTTGAATTAACATCGTTGCGCCCATTACTAACGGTAAAATAAAGTAAGGGTCGGGACGTGCTAAATCTTGTAACCATAAGAAACTCGATAACCGCAATTCTACGCTTTCTAATAACACCCAGTATAAAGCAATAAATACAGGAATTTGAACAAAAATCGGTAAGCAGCCGCTTAAAGGATTAATTTTCTCTTCCCGATATAAATCCATCATGGCTTGATTTAATTTCGCGCTGTCATCTGCATAGCGTTCTTTTAAAGCTTGTAAACGGGGTTGCATTTTGCGCATTTGCGCCATAGATTTATAACTGGTTGCTGATAATTTGAAAAAAGCTAATTTTATCAACAGTGTTACCATAATAATCGCCATGCCCCAACTGCTAAAAATGGTATGGCAGAAACTAAGTAACCAGAAAATAGGCTGTGCAATAAACCATAACCAACCATAGTCGACCGTTAAATCTAAACCTGTCGCTAATTTGGCTAAATTATCTTGAATTTTAGGACCCGCATATAAAGTCAATTCAAAGGTATGGTGTTGTTTGGGTGCGATAACTTGATTATCACTGTAAAAGCCTAAAATATAACGCGCACCATCTTGTAAGTAGTTGGTATAATAGGTAAAAGCTTGTTCACTAGGGGGAATCCACGCGCCCACAAAATAGTGTTGCAACATGCCAATCCAACCATTTTTCCAAGTTAATTCTTTGCGTTTACTAAATTCAGCATCATGAATTTGTTTAAAAGTCACTCGTTCATACATTTGCTGTGGGCTAGAAATTGCACCACCTAAATAAGTGTAAATGAAGTTTGAGTATTCTTGTTTAACTTCAGTACGTTGAAACTGTGCATATTGTCGTACTTGCCAAGGTTGTTCACCTTGGTTATCAACAATATGTTGTACTTTAATTGCATGGCTGCCACGGGTAAAGATAAAGACTTTTTTAACCGTAATCCCTTGTTCATTTGTCCAAACTAAGGGAACTTCTAAACTGTCTTGTCCCTTCGCTAAGTGGTAGTTATTTTGGGCGGATTGATAAATAGCAACGTGAGAAGGTGCATTATCCGCAGGTAATAAACCAGATTGCGCTACAAAAACATCAGGCAAGCTGTCATTTAATAAGCGGAAAGGGGTACGGTCTTCTACACTGACAGGATAGTCAATTAAAGATTTTTGCCGTAAATCTCCACCCACGCTATTAATTTCAACTTGCATAACATCCGTTTCCACTTTGATAACATTTTCACTTGGAAACAGTTGAGTCGCCGTTTGTGGTAAAGCAGAAGACGCTTTTGTTAATTGCCCATCAACGGGTACAGATGTAGAGGCAGTGGTGGTGGGCGTGGGCAACGCAGAACTTACACCTGTATTCGACGGTGTGGAAAGAGGCGTTGTCGTTGCCGTTGGGGAAATCGGTTTAGCACCATAATCTTTTTGCCATGCTTCATACATGAGCAATAAGATAAATACCAGTGCCATGACTAAAAACAGTCTGACATTGTCCATAGCTTAATCATCGGCTGGGAAATTGAAATAGAAACACTACTTAATGCTGATGCACAGTGATTGGCTCGTGATTGGCATACAGATTGAAGTAGCATGAAAACGAAATTGAATTATTTGAGCATGGCATGGTAACCGTTTTCGCTTAAATAATCATTAGTTGGGGTGTTAGGCGTTGGTAATCTTAAACCCAAAGTGTTTATATCGTATCGGTTTTTTTACGATTTTTTAGGTGATTGATGGCGACGCGCCACATATTTCCATTGCTTAATCAAGGATTGTGTGAGAACCGCATTTTCTTCATCAGCAGTTCCTTGTCGGGCTAATACGACGCATTCTAACCCAACGAGTAAATGTTGATGCAATCTAAAACTTTCACGAATTAACCGCTTTAAACGGTTGCGTTGTACGGCAAGTTTAGAGTGTTTGCGCGATACGGTAATGCCGAGTCGAGCGGGCATTGTCGTATCACCCCGTCGGGTGAGAATAGTAAAATAACGGTCACTTGATTTAAACGGCTGTTCAAATACCTGTTTAAACTCTAGGGGTTTAAGCAGACGCTGTACCCGCTGAAAGCGATAACGGCGTATCGGCATTACGCTACGCGCTTAAACGATGCCGTCCTTTTGCACGACGTGCTCTCAGCACGGCGCGTCCACCACGCGTTTGCATTCTTGCACGGAAACCGTGACGACGTTTGCGGACAAGTTGACTTGGTTGGAATGTTCTTTTCATGATACGTTCACTGGTTTGGCTATAAGAAGAAAATGTAAATTTTGGATTATAAAGACTTTAAATCAGGGTTGTCAATCTATAAAAAATCTTACATTTAAACTAAGTATTTGTTTGTTGGTGTAATACATTGAGTTTATTAAGTTTTAATTATGAAGCCTTTTTGTTTAATTTTTATTAAAATCATTGTGTTATACCATCTAACAAGCAGTTAGATAGGAGCTAGCATAGAAAAGCACACAATGATACATTGGCAGGCTTTCACTTAAAAATATTTTCTCACGGCATTGATGGTTCATCAGTATTTTTAACGTAAAGCGCAAACTAAGGCTTTTTTAAAGATACGAATTTACTATAATGTTCGCCCGCTGTTGAAGTTCTGATAGCCCAACTCATACTTCAGTGTATCATCTTATTGTTTCATACACATTAAGTCATGAATAGTCGTCTCTTCATTCGATTAACCAATCAAATTTTTGTTTTGGAGATTCAGCCGTGACCACGTTATTGTGGAATCAGTGTTTAAAAGTTCTTGAACGCGAACTATCAGGAACAGATTTTAATACATGGATACGTCCGCTTCACGCTATTGAAGAAGCTGGGTCACTGCGCCTATTCGCCCCCAATGTCTTTGTCATGAATTGGATTCGGCAACATTTTTATCAAACAGTGACAGAATTGTTAGCTCGTTTACGCCCGCAAAAAACCCCAGTGTTAGTGTTGCAAGTGGGCAGTCGTCATACTGCACCGCGTTCTATTCAATCCGTACTCAATCAAACCGCTCCTGTGAGCCGTGTTTTAGCCATGCGTCCTGCTCAATCAGCCGCTAAAAGCACGCCTGAAGTGGCAACCACACATCGCCCCATACACGCTACTGGCAGAGCCGCTAGCGCGGTCGCTTCGCAAGCTTTGTATGCACAAATGGGAAGCGCGGCAGTTGCAACGTTATCTGTGCCTATGCCTGTGGTAAAAGGCGTGAATTCACCCGCCCAACATGTTGCACAGGTTACAAGTATTGCTAAAAATGCTGAATACGCTGCACCCCGCGCCAATTTGACCGCATTAAAAAGCCTTACGCCTGAAGTGCATCAACAAGAAAGTGCTGTATCTACAGATTTTTTAACCCCTGATGAAATTCAGGAAAATCATCAGCGAATTAAAACAGGTGCACGCCGTAAAGTAACGACGGCATACAATATTTCCCGCGAAAATGTTTCACGCGAAATTGAGCAACCCGCACAATTAAGTTTCCCTGCAATTCATGTCCCCACACCCAATAATGCACAAGCGAATACGCCGCGTTCGCGCTTAAACACGCATTTGACATTTACCCAGTTTGTGGTGGGAAATTCAAACCAACTTGCACGCGCTGCTTCTGAGCAAATGGCTGAGCATGGTGGTTATAACCCATTGTATTTATACGGCAATGTGGGTTTAGGGAAAACGCATTTATTACATGCGGTTGGACATCAATTTTTAGGCGGTCGTCCAAGTGCAAAAGTAGCTTATATCCATGCAGAAAATTTTGTCGCAGAATGGATAAAAGCTTTACAAAACAAAAAAGTAAACGACTTTAAAAAACAATACCGTTCTTTAGATTTGTTATTAATTGATGATATTCAATTCTTTTCTAACAAAAATCAATCACAAGAAGAATTTTTGCATACTTTCAATTACCTAATTGAAAGACAAAAAAGGGTTGTGTTAGCGGGCAATTGCGCCCCGATTCAATTAAATGGCATTGATGAACGCTTAAAATCCCGTTTTAGCAGCGGTTTAGCGGTGGCAATTCAAGTGCCTGATTATGAAACGCGCTTAGCTATTTTACAGACTAAAGCGCAACATCAGCAGTTAATTTTGCCCTTAGAAATCTGTGATTTTATCGCAACCCATATTCAGCAAAACGTGCGTGAATTAGAAGGCGCGGTTCATCGTATTGCCGCAACTGCTAAATTTATGCAGCAGCCTATTACTTTGAAAACGACCGAAGTCGTTTTACAAGACTTACTTTCGTCACAAGCACCTTCCCCTGCTCAAGTGGCAGTTATTCCAACTTTAGCAGCTATTCAAAAGCAAGTTTGTGATTATTTTAAAATTTCATTGAATGAATTGTGTTCGCGCAGTCGCAAACGACAATTATCCCGTCCCCGCCAAATTGCCATGGCATTAGCTAAACAGCTTACCAAACACAGTTTGCCCGATATTGGTCATGCCTTTGGACGTGACCACACCACTGTTTTGCACAGTTGCAAAGCGGTTGAACAATTGCGGCAAACAGATAGAGAAATGCAGCAAGATTATTCCTGTATTTTAAAACGCTTACAAATGGCTTAATACTTTAAAGGTTAACGCATGGAATCGCTTACCGTCTTATTTGCGACCTCTGAACTTTTTCCGTTGGTAAAAACGGGAGGCTTGGCAGATGTTAGTTACGCTTTACCTAAAGCTTTGCGTAAATTAGGCGTTGATATTCGCATTATTACGGTGGGGTATCCAGCGATTTTACAACAAGTCGCTTTAACGCCCGTCCAAGAAAATTTAAATTTGCTCAGTGCCGCCCCCACCGCCCGTTTATTGCGTGGCACTGTGCCAAATAGCGATATTCCTTTGTATGTCCTTGACTGTCCTAGTTTATATCAACGGGATGGCGGTTTATATCAAGACAGTAATGGCTATGATTGGGGCGATAATGCGTTGCGCTTTGCGTTGTTATCGCGGGCGGCGGCCTATTTTGGCGAGCATCGTTATCCTGAATTTAAACCTAAAATTATTCATTGTAATGATTGGCAAACAGGTTTAACACCAGCCTATTTAGCGTTTGTTGGGCATAACTATGCTAAAGTGTTGATGAGTTTGCATAATGTTGCTTATCAAGGCGTATTTGGTGCAGACCAACTTTATCATTTAGATTTACCGCCGCATAGTTTCAATATTCATGGCTTGGAATATCACGGCTTGCTGTCTTTTTTAAAAGCAGGGATTTACTATGCAAATTGGGTGAGCACCGTGAGCCCAACTTATGCAACTGAAATTCAAAACCCGCATTTTGGGTATGGTTTAGCGGGATTATTAGCGGCGCGTAATAGTCAATTAACGGGCATTTTGAATGGCATCGATGCGGAATGGCATCCCGCCCATGACCCACTTTTGCCATTTAACTATAGTATTCAAGATTTAGCGAATAAAGCTCAGAATAAAAAAGCCTTGCGGGAAAAACTCGGCTTAACAAGTAACCCCAATGCACCGATTATTAGCATGATTACACGGCTTACATATCAAAAAGGGATTGATTTAGTATTGCCGATTATTGGCGATATTATTCGGGAAGGGGCACATTTAGTGATTTTAGGCAGTGGTGACCGTGATACAGAAGGGCATTTACGCTGGTTAGCAACGCAATATCCGCAACAATTGAGTGTCACGATTGGTTATGATGAGCAATTAGCGCATTTAATTGAAGCGGGTTCAGATTTGTTTTTAATGCCGTCCCGTTTTGAGCCTTGCGGTTTAAATCAAATGTACAGTTTATGTTACGGCACATTACCTGTTGTGCGGCGCACGGGCGGGCTCTCCGATACCGTGACAGATACTTTGCCGTCAACGGTGAATGCAAATCAAGCGAATGGTTTTGTATTTGAAGAAGAACATCCCCGCGCATTATTAGCCACCCTGCAAAAAGCTTTGTTAGTTTTTCGCGATAAAAAAACGTGGTTACAATTACAACTCAATGGGATGCAAAAAGATTTTAGCTGGCAAAATAGTGCGCGAGCTTATCAGCAGTTGTATCAACAATTGTTATAAAGTTCGTACCAACAGACCTGCTCGGTTTCAAAAACCTAGCAGGTCTATTCATTTTACATTTCCCGCTCGTGTAACTCATTAATTGTTTTTACAAACACCTTAGAATTACGCCGATAATTATACAATTCACGGCGCGCCATCGGTAAACAACTCAATTCTGCCGCATTAAAACCGCGCTCTTGAAACCAATGTGCCGTCCGCGTGGTTAACACAAAAATAGTGCGAATACCTTTTAACCAAGCTTCACGCTCTAAAAAGGCTAACAGCGCATCACCACGGTCTTCACCACGATATTGTGGATGCACGACAAAACATGCGATTTCTGCCATATTATCCTCGGGAAACGGATATAACGCTGCACAGGCGATTAACATTCCATCTCTTTCTTGAATGATGAAATGTTCAATTTCCATTTCCAACTTTTCCCGCGAACGCCGTACCAGCACCCCCGCTTCTTCTAAAGGCTGAATTAACGCAATTAATTTAGTAATATCTTCAATTTGCGCTTTTCGCATATTTTCATAAGGGTCGGTACTGATTAATGTCCCAATCCCATCGCGACTGAATAACTCTTGTAACAATGAGCCATCACGCTGGCGCGGCACAATATGCACCCGTTTAATCCCATTTTGACACGCATGAATTGCTTCTTTTATTTGTTGGGTCAGCAAATAATTTAAACTTGTATGCGACTGTAAAAACTCTTGCGCTTCTAAAACAGTAAGATGCTCAATAATATTTTGATTTTCATCGCATAAACCTTCATCTTCTGTTAAACAAATCCATTTACTTGCCCGCAAAGCAATAGCCGTTTCAGCGGCAACATCTTCAGACAATAAATTGAAAATTTCCCCCGTTGGCGAATAGCCCACGGGTGGAATTAGCACAATAGAATCCTCTTCAAGTCGCTGACGAATTGCCTCACCGTTCACACGGCGCACTTCACCCGTATAACAGTAATCAATGCCATTACGCACACCCAGCGGGCGAGCAGTCACGAAATTGCCTGTTAAGGTGCTAATTTGCACATCAGAAGAGGGCGAATTGGTTAAACCGCGTGATAATAAACCTTGAATTGTGGTAATTACTTCACCGCACGCGGCTTTTACACAGCTTAATGTGTCTTCATCGGTAATACGAATATTATCCGCGTACTTGGTTGGTAAATTGCGAATGGCTAATTGCTGGTCAATTTGCAAGCGCGTGCCACAAACTAAAACTAAACGAATTTCTAAACTACTTAACAACGCGATGTCATTAATTAAATTTTGAAAAGAAGGACTTCCTAAAGCATCACCTGCAAAAGAAATCACAAACGTCCGTTCATGATGAGCATGAATATAAGGAGAAACTTGTCGAAACCATTCGACGAACTGCGCAGAAGAAAGGTCTACCATGGGGTTAGTCAATAAAATAAGGAATATGTTTGAAAAAAGTTGAAACTGCTGGGCTGTTTCAGCTTGACGGGAGTTGTTACGCGGGTCAAGAGATTCAGATTGGAAGAGGTAACACTATTATAGTGAACTTGAGGAAAGCTAAGAAAGATAATTTTTTGAAATAATTTTACTATTTAGTAAGAACAGGCTTACATGAGTATTGTAGGGTGGAATAGCAAAGCGTATTCCACCAAGAAACGCCGAAAAAGCTGAGTAAAATAGATAATGAGCGTTCGAAAGTAAATCTCTAAAATTTAGCTCGCACGGTGGAATACGCTTCGCTATTCCACCCTACATTTTACATTTGTGCTTAACTTATTAGCGATAAACCAAACCCATTGCTTGCCGCACTTCGTCCATGGTATCACGCGCCACCGCACGGGCTTTTTCACAGCCTTCGTGAATAATGGAGCGGATTTTATCAGGATTTTCAACGTAGTGCATTGCCCGTTCTTGAATGGGTTTTAATTCATCTTGCACCGATTGAATCACAGGTTGTTTGCATTCTAAACACCCAATCCCCGCACTTTGACAGCCTTCACGCACCCATTGTTTCGTTTCTGCGCTGGAGTAAATTTCGTGGAATTGCCACACAGGGCATTTATCGGGATTGCCTACATCTGTCCGCCGCACGCGGGCGGGGTCGGTAGGCATGGTGCGCAATTTACGTTCAACTTCTGGGGCAGAATCGCGCAAACTAATGGTATTGTGATAGGATTTAGACATTTTTTGCCCATCTAAACCAGGCATTTTGCCAATTTTAGTTAATAACGCATTAGGTTCAGGTAGAATTGTCTTGGTTTCCCCTTCCAAATAGCCTAATAAACGGCGTTTATCGCCTAAAGTTAAGTTTTGTTGACTATTAACTAACGCTTGCGCGGTAATCAAGGCTTCACTGTCACCTTTTTCTTGGTAGGCTTTACGCAATTCTTTGTAAATTTTTGCGTTTTTCTTGCCCATTTTTTCCCGCGCTTCTTTGGCTTTTTCTTCGAAATTAGGTTCGCGTCCGTAAATGTGATTAAAACGACGCGCAATTTCACGCGAAATTTCAACGTGGGCGACTTGGTCTTCACCGACAGGCACTAAACCCGCTTTGTAAATCAAAATATCCGCTGTTTGCAACAAGGGATACCCTAAAAAGCCATAAGTAGATAAATCTTTATCTTTTAACTTTTGTTGTTGGTCTTTATAAGTGGGGACACGCTCTAACCAACTGAGCGGCGTACTCATAGACAGCAACAAATGCAATTCCGCATGTTCTGGCACTTTGGATTGAATAAAAATAGTCGCTTCATTGGGATTAATGCCAACTGCTAACCAATCTACAATCATTTCCCATACATTTTGTGGAATGCGGCTGGGGTCTTCGTATTCAGTGGTTAAGGCGTGCCAATCCGCTGCAAAGAAGAAACAACGATATTCATATTGCAAAGTAAGCCAGTTGTTAAGCACACCATGCAAATGTCCTAAATGCAATTGTCCTGTTGGACGCATCCCTGATAAAACACGTTGTGATGATGGTTCGTTCAATGCAGTCTCCTAATAAACCAGTGGTTAAATTTAAGGATGTTAATTTTGAGAAGGATTGGCGGTTTGTCAAGCTTTTGCTGTAATAAATCCTATTTTTGTTACAAAAAACGCCGTTGTTATCGCATTAAAGGGGAAAGGTAATCAAAAAGATAAGTAATTGCGGGAACTAAAAACCAATTTAACGCGCCACTTGCCAATAAGATAACCAACAGAATAATCCCATAAGGTTGCAGGCTTGTGTATGCTTGTGACAATTTCAACGGTAATAAACTGCGCACAATCCGTCCGCCATCTAATGGTAATAAGGGAATAAGATTCACTAAAGCAAACACTAAGTTAGCAACAACGCCCGCCGTGCCGATATAAATCAAGTAACTGAAATAACTGTCGCCATAATGCACAATTAACCAATGTCCTAATTTAGCAACTAACATCCACATTATCACCATCAAAATATTGGCGAGTGGGCCTGCAACGGCAATTAAAGCAACATCACGACGCGGCTGGGCTAAATTACGCTCATCAAATAATACAGGTTTTGCCCAACCAAACACAAAACCGAGATTAACCAGCAATAAAGTCAAAGGTAAAATAATTGTACCAATTAAATCAATGTGTTTTATGGGATTTAAAGTGACTCGCCCTAGATTGTAAGAAGTTTTATCGCCTAATTTCAACGCGACATAGGCATGAGCGGCTTCATGTAAAGTGATAGCAAACAGAATGGGTAATGACCAGATAAGTGTCTGTTGAACAAGGGGATGATTGAAAAACTCAGTAAACATAAGAAAATGCACAAGTAAAATTGTGACCCCGCGTTAAACACGCGGGGATTAAAACAGCAATCCATTAAGCGACTGTTTTAAAAGAGCGGAACATTTGAATTAACGCGACAATCACAAAAATCACAAACCAAATAAACGCCCAGCCTGCAATTGATAAACCTAAAAATCGCCATGTCACTTCTGCGCAAGAAGGTGAACCATGCCATAAAGTCTCGGCTGCTTTAAGAATGGGGAAATTATTGATAATAAAATCAAAATCTGCAACACAAGAGGGAATTTGGTCAGGTGGTAAACTTTGTAACCATAATTGCCGTGCGGCGACGGTCGCGCCACCAAGCGCAAATAATGCCATTAAACCACTATAAAGTTTATTACCAATTCCCGCCGCGCCATGAATTAAGCCAATTAACGCAATAATTCCAACGCTATAAAAAAAGAACCGTTGCACCAAACACAAAGGACAAGGTTCTAAATTCATGAAATACTGCATGAAATAGCCTGTCGCTAATAAGGCAAAACAACTGCAAAATACAAAAGCGTAAAGTGTACGACGATTTTGCATAAGTGCTTCAAACATAAATTAACCTCTAAGCATTAAAATAAATTTTAGACTAAACCATTAAACGGTTGCACTTCTACCCAATCCCCTATTTCTACCGTTGCTTGCTCAGCCGCTAAAATAATAAAGCAATTTGCCGCTGTCATTGAGCTTAAAATGCCAGAGCCTTGCGCGCCAACGGAGCTGACTGTCCATTCGCCATTTGCCGCCCGTTTTAAAAAGCCGCGTGGGAATTCAGTGCGCCCTTGTTGTTTTTTAAATTTAGAGTTGCTTTTAGCTTTAAAACCAAGTTGCAAAGGCAATGGATGGATGCCCATTAATTTTTGTAACGCGGGTTGCACCAATTGGTAAAAAGTCACCATCGTTGAAACAGGATTACCGGGTAAGCCAAAGAAAAAAGCATTTTTGATTTTGCCAAAAGCAAAGGGACGACCGGGTTTTATGGCTAATTTCCAAAATTGAATTTCGCCCAATTCTGCTAATAAGGGTTTAATAAAATCCGCCTCGCCGACTGAAACGCCGCCCGAGCTAATAATGGCATCTGCTTGCTCACTGGCGCGAATAAGCGCAGCGGCTAACAAGTCAGGTTTATCAGGAATTGAACCAAAATCAAGCACTTCTATTCCTAAGCGGCTTAACATGCCAAATAAAGTATAGCGGTTACTATCGTAAATTTGCCCTTTTTCCAAAATTTCACCTACAGGGCGCAATTCGTCTCCTGTGGAAAAAAAAGCCACGCGCACGGGTTTAAAAACAGGAATTTCAGCAATCCCCAGCGCGGCAATTAATCCTAATTCAGCGGGATAAATTTTTGTTCCTGCTGATAAAATCTGTTGTCCAATGGCGACATCTTCGCCCGCGTAGCGCACATTTTGCCCGCTATTTTCACCCGTTTGAAACTGAATTTTATCGCCTTGTACTGTAACACGTTCTTGCATTAGCACAGTATCCGCGCCGTCGGGTATCACTGCACCAGTCATAATGCGCACACATTGCCCGCGGGCAACCGTCCCCATAAAAGGATGACCAGCAAAAGCTGTACCGATGACCGTTAATGTGCTTTTTAATTCAGTCTCTTGCAAATCAACGCCGCGAATTGCATAACCATCCATTGCCGAATTAGTCTGTGCGGGTACATTTACAGGTGAATAAATTGGCTGGGCTAAAATCCGTCCTAAACTTTGCATTAATGCAATCTGCTCAACGGCTTCTGGATATTTAGGATTAGGAAGAGAAGTTAATAAATATTGTAAAGCCGTGCTTAAAGTATAAGCCTCTGTTTCTTGAGCATCGTGGCAAGAGGGAATAAATACAGACATAGGAAATAATAGCTAATTAGGGAGGAGACAGTAGGGGAATTGCTTATGAAATAGCAATTCCCTGATTAAAGCATTAATGATGTAGCGTAATAGACATTTCTGGCAAGCTATATTCTGGTGTAATATTTTGTAGTTTAAGTAAAATCTGTTTAATAATTAATTGTTCTATAGAATTCAATTGAGCACACAAGACTGATTCCTGTCGCTCGCCCTGCCAAATTTGCTGAATTGCTTCCACCATAGCAACCCAAGTATGTTGAAAAGACGCTAATAAACTTGCTCTTAAATTTTCGTGATAATTTGCAATAACAACGGCATTAATCAACAAATAATGTTGTTTTTTCAAATTTGAGCAACTTTGTCGCTTTTGTTGTGATACCGTTTCAACCAAACGATTAAAAAACGCAGGCGAGTGTAAAGCATCTAAGATAGTTTGAATAATTAAACAATCTTCATCATCTAAATTAAACGCTTGAACTAAAGCGGCTTTGTTGCGTTCACCTTGCCAAATAGCTTGAATAGCTAACACCACTTCTTGCCAACCCGTTTGAATTAATTCAGTAAATAAAGGCTCTAAGGAAGATTGTAAGGCGGGTTTTTCGGTGGCGAGCGTGGCAAATAAAGTTAAATGCAGATGAGAATTTAAGAGGCGTTGTTTAGAGCTTGTCCATTGTTGGTCTAGTAAGTTGAGATAGGGAGTCAGTGTGGTGGGGAATTCTGTGGCTTCGTGAATGGCTTTGAGTAAGTTTTTTTTCGTTTCGTTTAAGCCTTGAGAAAGGCGTTTAAAACAGCGTTGCCCTTGCCATAGATGATAAATTGCGCCGACTAAATCCGCTGAACCACATTCAGCCATACTTTGCATCAATTCAGCTAATCGCTCTTGCAACTCGGGTTTATCAACTGCCAGCACGACCGCGACGATAAACTCAGCATGTTGCTCTAACAAAAAAGGGGAGGCTAAGGAGTCTGCCATAATGTCCTCAAAAGTTTGTTCTTTTAAATAATTTGCGAAATTGAGTTTAGGCGGGCAGAAAAATTGCCTACAACCTAAATTAACTTATAGTCATTAATTGCCAAAACGTCTATAGCGTTTAGATAGCATTTACGAGTAAAATATTGATTAAGGATTGAATTAATCAGTATTTCATTACTATTTTACTTGAAAAATAGAGGAAAACAGAAAATTTCTCTTTATTTTCAATATATAAATACTTTTAGCGAAAATACTATTTTATAAAAAACGCGAAAGATTATTTTGCGATAATGTTAAAATTCTGAATTATTTTTAACTTAAGTTTATAAATAGATTTTATTTGATTCAAATAAATTAAAAATTATGCAGTTGAAAAGTCGTCCTTGATTTAAAATTTTTTTGTGAATCACAATTGCACAGTTCATTTAATTTATGCAATTTAACAAGCATTTTTTGGAAATTAAGAAAATTTAGGAGTTACACAGCTTTGTTATTGTTTGAACCTTAATTCACTTAATTTTCTTGATTAACTTAATGAAAGAATCAAGAAATAAAGTTAATAATGTGAATTAGCGTTCAGATAAAAAATACATTAAATCAAGCGTATTTTTTCAACCGTGTAACTCCTATAAATAATATTTTTCAGTTTTTAAGGTAATTCACCATTAAATAATGATGAACTACAAAAGAAAAAGCGATGGAGTTATCATTAGAATGAGAAAAATTAAAGTATTAATTATTGATGACTCTGCCCTTGTGCGGAAATTACTCACACAAATTTTAAGTAGTACACCCGATATTGAAGTGGTGGGCACAGCAGCCGACCCTTATATTGCGCGTAATAAAATTAAACAATTAAATCCAGATGTTTTAACCCTTGATGTAGAAATGCCACGAATGGACGGTTTAGCGTTTTTAGCCAATCTAATGCGATTACGTCCAATGCCCGTGGTGATGGTTTCTGCCCTCACTGAAGCAGGGGCGGATGTAACCTTGCAAGCGTTAGAATACGGTGCAGTGGATTATATATTTAAGCCTAAACTAGACGTAGCTGATACGCTGCAAAACTATGCTGACCAAATTATTGAAAAAATTAGAGTTGCTTCTAAAGCACAGATTCAGCCCCTCACTCATGCTAAGATTACCAATTCTACATATTCTACCCCACTTTCACCCGTAAATACACTCAAAGTAGAACCCAAATACTCCGCTGATGTGATTTTAAAGAATCCCTTACGCTCCCCACGCCACTTTAAAACCACAGATAAAATTATAGCCATTGGAGCTTCTACGGGGGGGACAGAAGCCATTAAAATCTTGTTATCTCATTTACCAGCGAGCACTTATGGTATTGTGATTGCGCAACATATTCCCGCTACTTTTAGTCAATCTTTTGCAAATCGCATGAATCAAAGTTCAGCCATGCACGTTTATGAAGCCTCAGATAAACAAATCATTATGGCGGGGCATGTTTATATTGCCCCAGGTGGACAACATCTACTGGTTGAACGCGATGGCGCGCATTATTCCTGTCATTTAAGCGATGGCGCGCTTGTTAATCGACATCGTCCTTCGGTTGATGTGCTATTTCGCTCAGTGGCACAAGCAGCGGGAGAAAATGCGCTCGGGATTATTTTAACGGGGATGGGAGATGATGGCGCGCATGGGCTAAAAGAAATGCACGATACTGGCGCAATGACCATTGCACAAGATGAATACACCAGCGTGGTATGGGGAATGCCGGGCGAAGCAGTTAAATTAGGTGGCGTTAATCACATTTTACCTTTAGCCGAAATTGCACAATTTATTCATAGTTGGTGTAAGCAATATCAAGATTAATTTGCTTTACATTTTAATACATAACTTCTCTAAAATTACTTAAATCTGTTTCTTATGTAAAACCTCAAAAAAACCGCTTAAAAACCACCAAGGAGAAAACAATGGTAGAAGAAAACCATAAAAACAATCTCACCATTATTGGCACACGCAAACGTCGCCGTGGGCGATTAATTGCACTTTCAATTTTAGGCATGTTTGCTTTAAATTACCCACTACTTTCTTTATTTAACAAACCTATTCTAATGTTTGACATTCCCTATTTATATTTCTACTTATTTAGTGTTTGGACATTATTTATTTTATTTGTCGCTTGGGTATTAGATGGCAGAATTTCTGAACGAGACACCCGTCTTGTTTTAGAAGACTTTGATGATGAAGATGAAGAATAAAATAGGTATAACACACTTAAATGAGTATTGCGTATGTTGAATTCATGGATTATTTTAATTGTCTCGTTTAGCTATTTAGGATTACTATTCGGAATTGCTTATTATGCGGATAAACAAGCAGATAAAGGACGCTCCATTATTAGCAATCCTTATGTTTATACTTTATCCTTTGCAATCTATTGTACAGCATGGACGTTTTTCGGTAGCGTTGGGCGCGCAGAAAGCTCGGGCGTAGGTTTCCTCCCGATTTATTTAGGTCCTACTTTAATGGCGGCTTTATGGTGGATAATTTTAAGAAAAATTATCCGAATTGCAAAAGTTCATAGAATCACTTCTATTGCCGATTTTATTGGCTCACGTTATGGAAAAAGTGGCGTACTCGGCGGATTTGTCACTATTATTGCAGTCATTGGTATCATGCCTTATATTGCTTTGCAATTAAAAGCCATTTCTAGCAGTTACAATGTTATTCATCACTATCCAGACTTTGTCACTGTTTCTTATGTTGCTAATACTTTTTGGAATGATACTGCTTTCTATGTTGCTTTATTATTAGCCGCTTTTACCGTGTTATTTGGCACACGCCATATTGATGCTACAGAACGACATGAAGGAATGATTGCCGCAATTGCATTTGAATCTATTGTTAAGCTTATTGCTTTCATTGCAGTCGGCATTTATGTTTGCTTTTTTCTATTTCAAGGCCCTGCCGATTTATTTAAACATGCTGTAGATATCCCCGAATTACAAAACTTAATGATTTTAGACAGCTTAAGTAATGAAGGAGGATTTGTACATTGGTTTTCCTTAACATTTCTAGCGATGATGGCAATTATGTTTCTGCCACGACAATTTCAAGTTGCCGTGGTAGAAAATGTCAATGAAGACCATGTAAAAACTGCAAGCTGGTTATTTCCACTTTATTTATTAGCAATTAACTTTTTTGTATTACCTATTGCAATAGGCGGCAATTTAATTTTTGCGAATCAAGCCGTAGACCCAGACACTTATGTTTTAACCATTCCAATGATTGCTAAAAATGAATGGTTAGTCCTATTCGTTTTTATTGGAGGATTATCTGCTGCTACAGGCATGGTGATTGTAGAAACGATTGCACTTTCTACTATGGTTTGTAATGACTTAGTAATGCCAACCTTATTTAGAATTTCCGCTTTAAAATTGCATGAAAAACCCGATTTAAGTACACTTTTACTCAATATTCGCCGCGCAACTATTGTCGTTATTTTACTATTAGGCTATTTATATTATAGCGTGATTGGAGAATCCTATGCTTTAGTTACCATTGGATTAGTTTCTTTCGCTGCTGCTGCTCAATTTGCGCCTGCAATTCTTATCGGCATTTATTGGAAAGATGCAAATTACAAAGGTGCATTTATTGGATTATTTACAGGGTTTCTTATCTGGTTTTACACTTTATTATTACCTGCATTAGCTAAATCAGGCTGGTTATCTGTTTCTTTTATTGAATTAGGTCCTTGGGGCATTGAATGGTTAAAACCCTATGCTTTATTTGGATTAGCAGGATTTGACCCGATAAGCCATTCTGTTTTCTGGAGCATGTTTTTTAATATTGGTTGCTTAATTGGAATTTCTTTATTTTCTCAACAATCTACTTTAGAACGTTTACAAGCGGTTTTATTTGTCGATGTTTTCAGAACCGACCCCCGCGATGGACAAAGCTATTACTGGGGCGGCAGCATTACGGTTGAAGAATTACGCGCTTTGCTCGTCCGTTTCTTAGGAGAAGCTAAAGCAAAACAAGCTTTTGAGAATTATGCAAATGCCCGTAATGTAGAAAAAGGCAATTTAACCACTGACCCCCAATTAATTGCTTTTGCCGAACGTCTATTAGCAGGCGCAATTGGTTCCGCTTCGGCGCACGTTATGGTTGCTTCCATCATTAAAGGACAAGCTTTAAGCGTGGAAGGTGTCATGAAAATTCTGGATGAAACTTCACAAGTCTTAGAATACAGTTATCAACTAGAGCAAAAATCTAAAGAACTAGAAGCCGCAACGACCGAATTACGCACTGCTAACGAACGACTCAAAGAACTAGATTTGCTTAAAGATGAATTTGTCGCAACGGTAAGTCATGAGTTAAGAACACCATTAACTTCTATTCGAGCTTTCTCAGAAATTCTCTTAAATACACCTGATATGGAAACTGAGCAACGCCAAGCTTTTTTAGAAATTGTAGTGAAAGAAGCCGAACGTTTAACCCGTCTTATCAATGAAGTATTAGATTTAGCTAAAATTGAATCTGGGCGCATGGAATGGCATATTACCGAAAACGATATTACTGGTTTAATCAAAGACGCATGTAACGCCGTCAGCCAATTATTCCGTGAACGGCTGATTCGCTTAGAACAACAATTACCCGACGCGCCTGTATTCGCCAATGTTGACCCTGACCGATTCATTCAAGTGATTATTAATTTATTGTCAAATGCCTGCAAATTTAGCGAACCTGATGAAGGTGTGGTAAAAGTCAAATTATTTGTACAAACCACAGAATTATGGATTGAAATTCAAGATAATGGCTCAGGCATCCCCTCAGATAAATTAGAAAGTGTGTTTGACAAATTCTATCAAGTCGAAGACCAACAAACGGGTAAACCCAAAGGCACAGGCTTAGGCTTGCCAATTTGTCAGGCAATTATTGAGCATCATGGTGGTAAAATCTGGGTAGAAAGCGAATTAGGACAAGGCGCAGTTTTTATCCTAACTTTACCTAAACCTGTTTAACTTCTTTACTATTTGCTTAAATGGTGTAAATTCGGCAAAATAATTATTAAGCTAAAGACCTGTGAAATTTTCAATAATGCACAGGTCTTTTAGAATTTACGCAAAAGACAGACTGTCTTTTTAAGAAAAATTAAGCAACTTATCCCCCTGCTTTTAAAGAAACTAATATGAATTTCTTAATTTTTGATATTGAAACAATTCCCGATGTCAGCAGTGGTCGGCGTTTATATGGTAATCCCGCAGAAATGGCAGAATTATCAGATGAAGATGTCGCTAAAGTCATGACTTATCAACGTTATCAAGACAGCGATGGACAAACTGAAATCTTACGTCACCATTTACAAAAAGTGGTTGCCATTTCCGTTATTTTTCGTTTTCAAGGCTATTTTAAAGGCGAATTAAAAGACGTATTAGAAGTTCGCTCTTTAGGTGATTTAAACAGCGATGAACATGAATTAGTGCGTCAATTTTTTGGGATTATTCAAAAATATACGCCGACTTTGATTTCATGGAACGGCACACAATTTGATTTACCCGTGTTAAATTACCGCTCTTTGTTACATGGAATTCCAGCCCCCCGTTATTGGACACGTCAACAACAAACCATTGACCAACAAGTCTATCATTTTCAATGGAATAACTACACCAGTCGCTACCATGAACGCCATACTGATTTGATGGATGTTTTATCAGGTTATAGCGGTGCTGCCTCGGCTAAACTGGATGAAATTGCGGTGATGCTTGGTTTTGCGGGTAAAATGGGCATGAGTGGTGATAAAGTCTGGGACACTTATTTAAAACAAGGACAACAAGGTTTGCAACAAATCCGTGATTATTGTGAAACCGATGTTTTAAATACCTACCTCATTTTCTTACGTTTTGAATTAATTCGCGGGCATATTACGCAAGAAACGCATGACACAGAAGTTGAGCGCGTGCGGCAACTATTACAACATGAAGCTAAACCCCATTTTCTTGAATTTTTAAATAAATGGCAAGAAAATATTTAGAGCAACTAATTAAAGAACTACAAAGAAAGCATAAGGAAATTGATTTAAACGTTTATGGCAAGTTCTCGTCAAAAAACTAAACGTCGTGCCCGCAAGGCACGACCGCTCGATGGTTTTATTTTAGTCGATAAACCTACGGGCATGAGTTCTCATTCCGTCTTACAACAAGTAAAAACGCTGTTTAATGCCCAAAAAGCAGGACATACTGGCACTTTAGACCCTGCTGCTAGCGGTTTATTGCCTATTTGTTTAGGCGATGCCACTAAATTTGCACAATTTTTGATAGATAGTGATAAAACCTATCTTGCTGATTGTCAATTAGGCATTAAAACAACCACGGGTGATGCTGAAGGCGATATTATCAGCCAACGCCCTACTGCCCATATCAGCCGCGCTGAAATTGAGAAAGTGAGCCAGCAATTTATGGGTGAAATTCAACAAATTCCGCCCATGTATTCCTCAGTAAAACAGCAAGGCGTGCGCTTATACGAACTTGCGCGGCGCGGCGAAGAAGTTGAGCGGCAACAACGACAAGTCAGTGTTTATGAATTAGAAATTGCACAATGGTACAATGACAGCCATTTTCAAATAAAAATACATTGCTCAAAAGGCACTTATATTCGCACAATTGCAGAAGATATGGGAGAAGTTTTAGGCTGTGGTGCATCGTTAACGGGTTTACGCCGTTTGCAAGTGGGGGAATTTAACCATTTCTACAGCTTAGAATTGCTTAAGCAACTTTCAGAAGAAAATGATGAGCAACTTTTAGCTTTATTAATTGATATTCCTACCGCCCTTTCTCACTTTCCTGCATTGCAACTGTCAATTACTGCAACGCGCCGTCTTTGTTATGGACAAGAAACTTGGAATACAGAATGGGATAAAGAAAATTTAACGAGTGGTTTTGTGCGTTTATTTGATGCGTTTGAAAATCGTTTTCTAGGCATTGGTGAAATTATTGACGGACAAATTTATCCCCATCGTTTAGTTTCTTTCGCAACGGAATATTACAAAGAAAAAGAAGCGATTTATTTAGCTGAGCAAGCTGCGCAAAATGCAAGCGACGCATTAGCAGAAAAGCTTACAAATACTTAGCAACGCTTAGCATTGAATTAAACTAGATTGAGACTATTTTACTTTTGGAATGAAGCAATGGAATTAAATTTAATATTTGAGCAACTCAAAGATATGCGACAACGCACCGATGCACTCAGGGGGTATCTTTGACTACGAAGTAAAAGCCGAGCGTTTAATTGAAGTCAGTCGAGAATTAGAAGACCCGCAATTATGGAATACACCAGAACGGGCGCAAGAATTAGGTAAAGAACGGGTTATTTTAGAAAAAATAGTCACGACTTTAGATAAATTAAGCAACGGCATTCAAGATGCTCAAGAATTTTTAGAAATTGCTGAAGCTGAAAATGATGAAAATACCGTTGTTTTAGTGCAAGTCGATATTGCAAATTTAGTAACGCAATTAGAGCAACTTGAATTCAATCGCATGTTTTCAGGCAAAATGGATTCACATAATGCGTTCTTAGACATTCAATCAGGTTCGGGCGGTACAGAAGCGCAAGATTGGGCGGATATGCTGTTGCGCATGTATTTACGCTGGGCGGAGCGGCGCGGTTTTCAAACGGAAATCATTGATTATTCAGCAGGTGATGTGGCGGGCATTAAAGGCGCGACCTTGAGCATTATCGGTGAATATGCCTATGGTTGGTTGCGTACAGAAACGGGCGTGCATCGTTTAGTGCGTAAATCGCCTTTTGATTCAGGCAATCGGCGACATACTTCATTTGCCGCTGTGTTTATTTCGCCTGAAATTGATGATGATATTGAAATTGATATAAATCCTGCTGATTTACGAGTGGATGTTTATCGGGCAAGCGGCGCGGGTGGGCAGCACGTTAACCGTACTGAATCCGCTGTGCGAATTACCCATTTACCGACCAATATTGTTGTGCAATGTCAAAATGACCGTTCACAACATAAAAATCGCTCAACGGCAATGAAACAGTTGAAAGCTAAGTTGTATGAAATGGAAGTGCAAAAACGCAATGCTAATCAACAAGTTTTAGAAGATAATAAGGCGGATATTGGCTGGGGTAATCAAATTCGTTCTTATGTGCTTGACCAATCGCGCATTAAAGATTTGCGCACGGGATATGAAACAGGCAACCCGCAAGCGGTTTTAGATGGTGATTTAGATAAGTTTATTGAAGCGAGTTTGAAACAAGGGTTGTAGTTTTT
>CAZKST010000015.1:0-26691 GCA_964555395.1 uncultured Thiotrichaceae bacterium
TATCCCAAATATAAATAGCATTTCTATTGATTGTTAAAAGGTTCTTATTATTTGGATGAAAAACATATTCTCCAACAGCAGCAACATCTTCAAAAACACCATGATATTGTTCATTCATAGCTTGAATTAAAATACTATAGGTTTCTGTAACGAAAGGACGGTCTGGATAAGTTTCTGAAATATTAGGTAATCCTTCTAATGCTAAACGCATTGCCTTTGCATGACGGCTATTATTCAATTCAGTCTCTGAAAATCCTGCTAACATTCTTGATTGATTGCGTTTTGATTGGTTAAATCGCTCTTCAGCTTCAATTGATTTTTGTTGTGCTTGTCCTAAATTTTTCTCAGACTCTACCCATTTCCACCCCGCTACAATACTTAAACCCAGCGCAACCACAAAAAAGGTAAAAATCATCAGAGTCCAAAGGCGTTGCTGTCTTTTCCGTCTCGCTTCACGCTGTTCTTTTCCTGCAATACTTGCTTCAATAAATGCCCGTTCTTCCGCAAGTAACTCTACACCACGCTCTTTTAACCATTCCTGCGCAATACCTAACTGCACTCCTTGTAACAACACCTTATCTTGTATATATCGCCGCAAATTCTCTTGCCACACTCTAAACTTACGGTCAGCCTCAATCCACTGCCGCAACGGTTGCCAATGCCGAATTAACGCTTCATGCACCAACTCCGCTGTCCCCTGCTCACCCGCTTGTTGCGTCACTACCAATCGCTCGTCAGCTAACTTTGCCACCAACTGCCAATCATGAATTCTCGCTTGCGTTGTAACTTGGCGTGTGTCCTCCGTGCCTTCACCAAACCGCACTAACTGCATGAAAATCCGTCGCACATCCTCTTGTTGCTTATTATCAAATTTGGTTAATACATTATCTGCATAATTTGCCAAAGCTTGCTCAATACCACCAATCGCCGCATACGCCTGATGTGTCAAACATAACGCCTCTTGTTTATCCCACAAAGCAGCCAACGCAAATTGTAAAAGTGGTAACAAGCCTTCTTTCTCGCTGACATCTTCTAAAATGCGTGTTAATAAACCCTCTTCCAACTGAACACCCGCTTGATATGCAGGCTGCTCAATCGCCGTTTGCAACTCGGCGCGGCTCATTTTTCCCAATAAAAAAACTGACCCTGTTTGATTTAAATGTTCACCAAAAAAGCGAATTACAAATTCGGTAAAATCTGCCCGATATGACAACAACACTGTCAATGGCAAGTGTTGCCTATCAACTTGCAACAATAACTTTTGCAAACTCTCCGTAAATTTCTTTTGCACTGCTTCTGTATTTTGCGTAAATAACTCTTCAAATTGGTCGATGATTAACAGTAACCGCGCTTTATCCTGTTTACGTCGTGTCGATTCCAATAAAGTTGCTAACCCAATATCACCTAATGCTAACTTTTCAGGCAATTTTTCCAATGCTTCCTCGCGCTCCATACCATCGTAACACAGCGGCGCAATGGCATAACTCAACTCTGCAAATGGACACATACTCGGACGACAACTCAATACTAACCACTCGCCCGCTAACACGCCCCGTAATCCCGCTTGCAATACTGAAGATTTACCGCTACCACTGGCTCCAATCAATGCGACAAAATGGAATTTTTCAACCAACTCCCGCAATGCTTGTGAAACTCGCTCGCGCCCAAAAAAATTCGCTCTATCCTCAAAACGAAAAAAGGCTAACCCTTTATAAGGATTAGCCCTTTCAATCTGTTGTTCATTGGGGTCAACGCCCACCGCCCGCAACGCATTTTCATACTCTAACTTGTGTGTCTTTGCTTCTTTAATCTGATCATCCAAACTTAATTGTTCTTTTGGATGTTCTGCCAAAGACCGCGCTTTTTGTAAACGAACTAATAAAATATTCACCGTCGCAAGATTTTCTTGCAACTCTTCAATCAAACGTTGCTGATGGGAAGATATCATAAGTGCTTCTCTTATAAAAAGTAGTAAATTGACTCGATTCTAACCAAATCAAAGCACTTTGACTATCATCACCCCTTATTTCTCCCCCCCATTCCCCGTATAAACCACTTTATACACCAAACCCGCATGGTCATCGGAAATTAAAATTGAACCGTCGGCTAATTGGGCAATGTCCACAGGACGACCCCACGCTTGTTTTTTATCCTTTAACCAACCTTCAATAAATACACTACTTTCAATCACATTTCCCTGCTCATCAAATTGTACCCGCATCACTTTATACCCTGAAAGGTCGTCAGGGCTGCGATTCCAAGAACCATGTAACGCCACTAATGCACTGTTTTGATAGGCTTTAGGATAATTTTTGCCTTGAATAAAATGCACGCCCAATGGCGCAGAATGTGCGTCAAATTCCACAATTGGCGGGTTCATGCTCTCCACGGGCGGCGCGGCAGGCGTGCGTTTTTCTGCGTCGGGATAAGGTTTTTGCTGTTTACCCCACACATACGGAAACCCAAAATGCAAACCTGCTTTGGGCGCGTGATTCAATTCACACGGCGGAATTGTGTCGCCCATGTAATCTACGCCGTTATCAGTAAAATACAATTCGTGCGTTTTGGGATGAAAATCAAAACCGACCGAATTCCGCACCCCTTTTGCAAAAATTTCCGCATGTGTGCCATCGGCATTTAAACGAATAATCGTCCCTTCAAATTCTTTAACATCGCAAATATTGCACGGCGCGCCAACGGCAACAAATAATTGCCCTTCAGGATTAAATTTCGCATATCGCCAGCCGTGCCAACTTTTGTCTGGCAAATCTTTAAACACAATCGTGGAATCGCTCACAGGCTTTTCTGCTAAGGTTTTCAATTGCGCTGCCGCAATTTTGCGCACTTGGTTTTGTTCAGCAATGTATAAATCGCCTGTTGTTGGATGCACAGCAACGCCATTGGGCGAATGTAAATTGTCCATGACGGTGACAACTTTATCGCTCATAAAATCTTTGTTGTCGTCCAAAATTGCCCGCACGGCGTTCCCTTCACGCATCCCGACATACACCGCGCCTGTATTCGCATCAACCGCTAACGAACGCGCTTCTGGCACATCGGCATAAACTGAAATTTTAAAATCAGGCGGTAATTTTAAACGGGTAACAGGATTTTCAGCGGCATGAACTTGTTGAATTGCAATAACTAATAACAGACTGGTGCTTAGTGTAAAACGCATAACATGTCCCTCTTTCGGTATAGTGAAATAAAGCGAATTATCGATTTAATCAGTGTAGTCCGTGTTACACAAAAAAGCATGTTACTTAAATGAGAGAGGGGCGTTTTTTAATTTGGTTTAAATGGCGGGAAAAATAAAAACCTGCTCAGTTTTGCAAACAGAGCAGGCAGGGGATAAATTGACACAAAAAAAACGGCATCCCTCGTGAGAATGCCGCTCTCGTTACTTGATAAAATCAAGTCAAGCTTGTTTAGCCCGACTTGAAGTGTTGTATTATCAATTTACCGTTTATTTGGTACGAATGTCGAGTTCTACACGACGGTTTCTTGCACGACCTTCTTTAGTCTTGTTATCAGCAATCGGTGTTGTTTCACCCGCGCCGCGTTGGACGAGTAAAGATTTTGGAACACCTTTGCTAATCAAGTAGGTAATTACGCTAGCAGCACGACGCTCAGATAAAGTTTGGTTATCTTTATCAGAACCTACGCTGTCAGTGTGACCTGTTACAGTAATAGAAGAAATATTATCTAAGCTAGAGACGATATCTTTAGCTAAAGTATCTAAGCTCTTCTTACCTTGTGGGGTCAATGTGTATTTACCGAAGGCGAAAGTCACGTCACCTGCTAAGATAACTTTAGTAGATTCGGTAATCTTACCTGCGAATGGGCAACCATTGCTATCAACTTTAGTGCCTTTCGGTGTATCAGGACATTTGTCTTTATAATCAGGTACGCCGTCACCATCGCTATCCAAAGGACAACCATCAGCATCAACACCTTTGGAGATTTCCAACTTGGTGTTGTTAGGACATTTGTCTTTGTAGTCAGGTACGCCGTCACCGTCGGTGTCAAGAGGACAACCATCTGCATCCACTTTAACGCCTTTAGGTGTGCCTGGGCATTTGTCTTTATCATTAGGTACACCGTCACCATCGCTATCTAAACTGTCGCCGCATTGCTCAAAGGCTAAGTTTTGATCGTTAGGTGTTTGGGGTGTTTGTACGCAAGTAGAGGTCCCGGACATAACGGGTTTACCTGCTGAGTCTAACAGATAGTAAGTTTTTTTATCTTCTTCTGCGGCAAATACGGATAATGAGGAGGTAAATAAAATCCCCGTCATCATCCCCAATAAAATTTTACGACCAGAATTTTCAAACATTTGGAACGTTCCTTTGCTGTGATTAATACCAAAAAACTGTAAAACTAGACCACCAAGCACCACTGGAGTTTGGATACGGGCATCTCACGGCATCGCACCGTTAGGGCATGAAGTCGTCATACTGTAGTTGTGTGTGTGGAAAATTGACTACAAGCGGGGGAAGTAATCACAAAATTAAATTCTTTGTTATGTTTGTTACAAAGCATAACAGGGGAGTGAATCGTATTTGTGGTATCTTTGCCTACTTAAATATGACATCTCCGCTACACTAACGGTAGATAATACAACATGTGGAATTCTAACAACAAGCCTGTAGAGAGTCTAGCATTTTAAATAATCAACCTAAAAGACAGTTTGGCTAAGGCAAAAATCGGATTTTGTCTGTTTAATTTCCATCTTTAAGTTTGTTTTAAAACAAGGAGATATAGCTTTAGTCGGTTAAGAGGGGGTCTAACTCTCCTGCGCGGTCTAACGCCGCTAAGTCATCATATCCGCCGATATGTTGACTACCAATAAAAATTTGGGGTACTGTCCGCCGTCCTGTAATTTGAATCATTGTGTGTAAAGCATCGGGTTCTTCATCAATCAAAATTTTGTCGATGTGTCGAACGCCTTTGCGCTTTAACAACAATTCTGCGCGGCTGCAATAAGGACAATAATGGGAGCTATACATCTTAATCGGGGGCATGGTTTTTCTCTGCATAACAGTAAAAAGCAATAAATGCTTGCTTTTTATTTTAATTCAAGTGATTGCATGATTTACAATCACTTGAATTTGGTTTATTAACTTTCTAAATAGGTATATCCCATTAAACCTGCATCCAGTTCACGGGAATAGGCTTGCCGTTGTTCGACGGTAATCGCCGCCGCTTGCAAGCGTTTACGATAGGTATTGCGCAAAAAGTCGGTATCAATATTGACATATTGCAATAATTTTTGCACGGTGTCACCTTCAACGGGTTCAACTAATTCGTAACCGCCATCTTCTGTTAAGTGTACGTTCACGGAGAAGGTATCACCAAATAAGTTGTGCATATCGCCTAAAATTTCTTGATATGCGCCGACTAAGAAAATACCGAGTAAATAATCTTCGCCTTGTTTGGGTAAATGTACGGGTAAACTGGTTTCTACCCCTTCCCCATCCACATAAGTGCGGAATTGTCCGTCTGAATCGCACGTTAAATCTTGAATTTTAGCGCGGTGGTCGGGATATTCATTTAAACGTTGTAATGGCATGATGGGGAATAATTGTTTAATTCCCCATGCGTCGGGCACGGATTGGAATAAAGAGAAGTTGCAGAAAAATTTATTCGCTAATTTAGCATTTAATTCGTCTAATACTTCGCGATGGGTGCGGGCGGCGGCGGGTAATAATGTCCGCGTGCGTACACAAATGGCAAAATAAATTTCTTCAGCATGAGCGCGTTGTGCCAAACTTAAATTGCCCATGGCAAAATCAGCGTGGGCTTCGCCCATCCAATGACACGCATCATGATAAATTTCTAAAATAGAGCGTTGCTCATTGCCTTTAAAACATTGCCATAAATTTTGTAAAATTTCGGGTGCGTCTTCTTCTAATGGACGCGGTGGAGTCATACCAGGTGCGAGTTCAACATCGGTTACACTCATAATTAAAACGGCATGATGCGCGGTCATCGCCCGCCCAGATTCAGTAATTAAATTGGGTTGTGGTAGTTGATGCGCTTCGCAAACTTTGCAAATTTCAGTAATAATCGTATTGGCGTATTCATCAACGGTGTAGTTGATAGAAAAATTGTGTCGTGAGCGCGTGCCGTCGTAATCAATCCCTAAACCGCCGCCTACGTCTAAAGTGTTGATATTTGCACCTAAACTGCGCAATTCTGCGTAATAACGCGCCACTTCATGCACGGCTTTTTGAATATCACGAATGTTGCCAATTTGTGAGCCTAAATGGAAATGGATGAGTTGCAAACAATCTTGAAAACCTGCTTCATTCACCCGTTTAACCGCTTCTAATAATTGCGCTGCGGATAAACCGAATTTGGCTTTTTCACCGCCGCTATCTTCCCATTTACCTTTACCGACTGCGGCTAAACGTACGCGCACGCCCAAACGTGGACGCACGCCCAAGTTATGCGATTCTTGAATCACTAAATCAAGTTCGGATAATTTTTCAATCACAATACAAGGTTTTAAGCCTAATTGTTGTCCAATCATGGCTAAACGAATGTATTCACTATCTTTATAACCGTTACAAATTACCGTGCCGCCATTAGCAGGCGCGAGGGCTAAAACCGCCATTAATTCCGATTTACTCCCCGCTTCTAAACCTACACGCGAGCCTCTTAAAATCTCTTGTACAACATGGTGTTGTTGATTGACTTTAATAGGATAAACCGCTTTATAAGTGCCGCTGTATTCGTGTTTTTTCATTGCACCATCAAAAGCATCACACAATACTTGAACCCGATGATGCAAAATATTAGAAAAACGGACTAAAACAGGTAAAGATAAACCATGTGTGGTAAAACTTTGAGCTAATTCGCGTAAATTAATCGCTTGTTTAGTGGGCAGCGGATACGCCACCATATCGCCATCGGCATTAATATCAAAATAACCGCCTCCCCAATGCTCAACATTATATAGTGCGCGGGAGTGTTCATAATTCCAATTGCGTTCCTTCATGTGCCAGTCTCTCGTTGTTGCAAAAAATGGGGTAGTTTATCAGTTGGGGAGTACAGTACGGGTTACACAGCATTCAAAATGCTCAAGTGTAATATGAATTGCTTAACAAGAATGTGACAAGTTGCTTGAATTCTATAACCGCGCAAATCATTTACCACCAAACCATCACTTTGTTGTGTCCCGCTTGTTTGGCAGCATTAAGCATTAAATCAACGCGATAGACTAAATCTTCTTTAGAAATTTCTGAATCTTCGATAATTTCACTTAATTCTTCCGCACTTAAACCTTCGTAAGTATTTTCTTCTTCAGATGTGCCAGACGTTGCAAAATTACTGGGCATGTTATGCGCAATCCCAATACTAACAGTCAATTTTACTTGGCGTTGATTCGGTAACTTGATGATGTGTTGCCCGCATTTTTCGCGAATCCGTTCTGCAACAATCATTGCACCATCAGCGTTAGTATTAGGAAGCAATAGAATAAATTGAGAGGTGTTATAACGACAGGGAATATCAATTTCATTACGAATGGATTTATCAATTAATTTAGCCACCGCTTGAATGAGTTTTTTAACCGCATTTAAACCAATTAGCTCAGTTAATTTATTAAAATTATCAATTTCTAACAGTAATAAAGAAAAGTACCCACCATGACGGCGCGTGCGTGAAAATTCTTCTTGTAAGCGCGTTTCAAAATAATTGCGGGTATGCAAACCAGTATGATTATCTATCATTACTGATTTTTCTAAAAAATTATTTTCAAAAGCAATTTCAAAACTAGCAGCAATGAGCGGAATTAGGCGTTCAATAATATGCAAATTATAAAATGGCATACTGTAATTGCCTGATTCTTGCGCCATGAGTACAAAGCCTAAAATTACCCCTTGGGAATCATGCCAAGGCAAACAGAGGCATTGTAAAGGAACACCATCATTATCTTCTACGGGGAAAGGTAAATCTTCTACCAAAACGGCTGGAAAAACTTCAGAGCGGCTGGTAATTTTTTTTTGTACAAAAGCCTCTAACGGAGTGCCTTTTAACGGGATATTTTTTTGATTTAACACAAAATTGCCATAAAATAACCCCCCTAATAAAGTTGCATGATGTTCATCTTGCAAATGGAGTAAAGCAAGGCGTTCAGATTGTCCTACTTTGGATAAAGTTTGCAAAGTTTGTTTAATTAAACGTTCCATTGATACGCTCTCTAAGCAGATAACGCATGAGAATAAGCAATAATGCGGTTACGTCCCGCATTTTTAGCAGCATAGAGCATTAAATCTGCACGGTGTAATAACTCTTCCACACTGATGGGCTCACTTTTTGAAAAACTGGCAATCCCGCCGCTTAGGGTGATTTGCCACGGCAAAGGGTGATGTGTTCCTTGAAAAGCATGATGTGCACACACATTGCGAATACGTTCAGCCACCACAAATGCCCCTTCGCTGTCGGTATTGGGTAATAAAATCACAAATTCTTCGCCGCCATAACGACAAGGCAAATCTAATTCTTGGCGCGTGCCTGTCAAGATAATTTGCGCGATTTCTTGCAGGACTTTATCACCACATAAATGTCCTAATTGGTCATTCACCCGTTTAAAATAATCGATATCCAAAATTAAAATTGATAGCACGCCGCCATGTCGCCGAACACGAACAGATTCTTCATGCAAACGAATATCAAAATACCGCCGCACATACAGCCCCGTTAAACTATCCGTTGTGGCTAATTGAAATAAACGGGCATTTTCCATTGCAGCCGCAATTAAAGTCCGCAACATGTTTAAAGTTTGTTGTCTATAATCCGTTGCTTCTATCCCTTGTTTTTGTGCAACTAACGCAATGCCAATAACGCGCTGCTCTTCGCTCATCAACGGCAAGCATAAACAATCAAACATATTCCATTCTTCCGCCTGAAAACACGGAAAGGGTAAATTTCCTTCCAATTTACCCGGATAAGTATGCGCTACTTTACTGCTAATCACTTCAATCAGCGGTGTATTCTCTAAAGAAATTAAATGCCCTGTTGGGAGAAATTCGCCCTCTGCAAATCCACCTTCCACTACAGCCGTTTGATTATCCTCTAATAAACTCAGCAGGGCGACGCGTTCGCTATTGCCCAAACTGGCTAAAGTATCCAATACATTTTTAACTAATTTTTCCATAGCGTGTGCCGTTTTAAATTTCTAGGAAAGTTTAAGACAAATAAAAGGACTGATATAAAAACATGCAGGCGCATTTTAAAGGAGGTATCAGTAAATTATGAAATAAGGATACATTTAAGAAAGTTGTTGCTGCGCGATTTTAATCCATGTTTGTTGTGCTTTGCGAAAATTGGGCGGCATCGTTTCTGCACGTTTAAGCATTTCTTTAAAAATACTTTGGGCTTGCTCGGTATAGCCCAATTTTTGCTGCAATAAGGCATAACGACATTTTGCTTCATAACCTGAAAAATATTCAGCAAGTACATTATATTCTGCCAGTGCCGCTTCATTTTCACCTAATTCAGTTAAGCAACGGGCATATAACAAATGTCCTTCTTGTGATTTAAATTCAGGATTAGCCGCAATTAATTGCTCTAAAGTGATTTTTGCTTGCGCATAAGACTGTTGCAAAAATAAAGTTTCAGCCAGCGATAACATAATCTTAGGGTCAGTTTTATAAATCCCTGTGAGACAACTGCGATATAAATTAACTGCTTCCTCATACATGGATTGTTTAACGCATTCTTCTGCTAAATTAAGCTTATTTTGCACATTATCAGAAATGGCTAATTCTGTTGCTAAACGTTTTAAATCCCGCTCGGGGTCTATTTTTTTCAACACACTTTTAACGGCGGCGCGTCCTGTGCGGCTATTGCGCAGTTCGGGAAGTATTTCTAAGAAAAAATAAAAAATACAACCTGCCACTGGAATAATTAATAAAATCCAAATCCAATCCCGCCGCCCAGTTTTATGCGCATGAATAATAAAAAAAGCCTGAATTACTACAGAAAGTAAAATAGCTGGCATATTATGTCCTCAATATTAAGAAACTCTATGTTTTTACACCGTATTTTAGACAATTTTTTAGTCTCTCAATAGAAAAATTATTTTTATTTCTCAATTTTTAAAACAAGAAATAAAAAAAATAAATTGATTTATGAAGTTATCTTATTTTTATGCAGGAAATAAAAACAAGCTAAACGAGAGGCAGGAAAGACTAAGCTAATAAACAATTTTGTACTATGCAATTCACAAAATGTGAAACATTATTTTAGGATATATTTTAAAGCTATTTTCTAAAATATTAATTTAATCTCTTGCAATTTTTGTTTTTCTTGTCAAAATTTACACCCCTTATTTGTGATTTTGCCCCGCCCTTTTAGACAGTGTTAGCCGTGACAGTTGCAAGCAAACTGTCTATAATTGACAGGCTGTATTGCCATCAATTTGATGTACATTCTAAAAATTATAATACTAAGTAAAAACAGCGAAATTATAGGGTTAAATGGGTTAAAAATAATAGATGATTAACTCATGACTTGGAAACTAATCACAACCCCCCCTTTTTATCCTAATCAATACTGCGGTGAATTATTATGTTGACAGGACTTTATCAACCTGATTTTGAAAAAGATAGTTGCGGTTTCGGTCTGATTGCACAAATGGATAATAAAGCCAGTCACGCACTCGTAAAAACAGCAATTACAGCCTTAAATCGTTTAACCCACCGTGGCGCAGTTGCCGCCGATGGCAAAACGGGGGATGGGTGTGGATTATTATTCAAAAAACCAGATGAATTTTTACGCGCCGTTGCTCAAGAACAGCATTTTGAATTAAATAGCTTATACGCGGTCGGGATGGTGTTTTTAAATCCAGCTCCCGAATTGGCTGAGCGGGCTAAACAACAGTTAAATCAAGAGCTCACTCGTGAAGGTTTTAACGTCGCAGGGTGGCGCGCTGTTCCCACGAATAGCGAAGCTTGCGGTGAAGAAGCGTTAAAAACTTTACCTTTAATTGCCCAAGTCTTTGTTAATCCTAAAGCGGGAATGGACGAAGAAACTTTTGAACGGCATTTATTTATTGCACGGCGGCGCGCTGAAAAAGTGCTCGAATCTAATGATCCTGTATTTTATGTGCCCAGTTTATCCAGTCGGGTCATTAGTTATAAAGGCTTGGTCATGCCTGACCAATTGCCCGTTTTTTATCCCGATTTAAATAATGAATTATTTGCGGCTTCTTTGTGCGTATTCCATCAACGTTTCTCAACCAATACTTGGCCTGAGTGGCGTTTAGCCCATCCTTTCCGCTATTTAGCGCACAACGGCGAAATTAACACCATTCAGGGCAATCGTAACTGGGCAGTTGCACGCGGCTTTACGTTTAAAAGCCCATTAATTCCCAATATGGAAGATATTCGCCCCTTAGTGTCTTTAAGTGGTTCAGATTCCAGCTCCTTAGATAACATGTTAGAAGTGTTATTAACAGGCGGCATGGACATTTTCCGCGCAATGCGCTTGTTGATTCCGCCAGCATGGCAAAACGTAGAAAACATGGACCCCAAATTACGGGCATTCTACGAATATAATTCTATGCACATGGAACCTTGGGACGGCCCCGCGGGTATTGTGTTGACCGATGGACGCTATGCCGCTTGCGTATTAGACCGTAACGGTTTACGTCCTGCTCGTTATACCATCACCAAAGACCGTATCATCACTTTAGCTTCTGAATCAGGCGTTAATGAATGTCCCCCTGAAACGATTGTGACTAAAGGACGCTTGAAACCGGGTGAAATGTTAGCGGTTGATACCCAAACGGGACAATTATTATTATCCAACGATATTGATGAGATGTTAAAAAATCGCCATCCTTATCGGCAATGGATGCAAAAGCATTCACGCCGCTTAGATGATGATTTAACTACGGTTGTACAATATCAAAATCAATTAAATGAAGATGAATTAGCGATTTATCAAAAGCAATTCCAAGTGTCTTTTGAAGAGCGTGACCAGTTAATGCGGGTGTTAGCGGAAAGCAGCCAAGAAGCCACAGGCTCAATGGGCGATGACACGCCAAGCCCTGTTTTATCTAAAAAAATCCGCTCGGTGTATGATTATTTCCGTCAACAATTCGCTCAAGTTACTAATCCACCGATTGACCCCTTGCGCGAAAAAATTGTGATGTCCTTACGCACTTGTTTTGGACAAGAGCAAAATTTATTTGAAGAAATTGAAGACAATGCAAAACGGATTGAAATCAATTCACCTGTATTATCAGAAGGTAAATTTAAAGGTTTATTAGACGCTTATACACATGAGTTTTTAGACTTAAATTATCCATTAACGCAAAACTTGGAAAGTGCAATTGTTGCTTTATGCGATAAAGCTGTTGCCGCCGTTAAAGCGGGCAAGGTGTTAATGGTATTGTCTGACCGCAATTTAAGCAAAGACCGTTTACCTATCAATGCTTTATTAGCCACTGGCGCGGTACACCATCGTTTAATTAAAGAAGGTCTGCGTTGTTGTGCCAATATTTTGGTAGAAACCGCGACCGCCCGCGACCCGCATCATTTCGCCTGTTTAATTGGCTATGGCGCGACGGCGATTTATCCATACTTAGCCTATGAATGCGTTTTAGATTTAATTGCGAATAAAGAAACAACAATCACCGATACCAGCAAAGCCTTAGTTAACTATCGCTACGGGATTGATAAAGGTTTATACAAGATTATCTCCAAAATGGGGATTTCTACGATTACCAGTTATCGCGGCGCGCAATTATTTGAAGCGGTTGGCTTACATAAAGATGTAGTCGAATTGTGTTTTGCTGGCACAGTGTGCCGTTTATCAGGCTCGCACTTTGAAGAGTTAGAAACTGATTTACGCAGCTTGCATAAAACCGCATGGAATCCACGCAAATCTTTAGAAGTCGGCGGTTTGTTGAAATACATGCACGGCGGCGAATATCACGCTTATAACCCTGATGTGGTACAAACTTTACAAGCAGCGGTGAAAAGTGGTGATTATGAAAAATACAAATTATTTGCTGAGTTAGTCAATAAACGCGACCCGACCAATTTCCGCGATTTGTTACAAGTTCGCGAAAATACCGTTTCAATTTCTTTAAATGATGTTGAATCTATTGAAGAAATCACTAAACGCTTTGACAGCGCGGCAATGTCATTAGGCGCGTTATCACCTGAAGCGCATGAAGCGTTAGCGATTGCAATGAACCGTTTAGGCGGTCGTTCCAACTCAGGCGAAGGCGGCGAAGACCCAGCCCGTTACGGCACAGAAAAAATGTCCAAAATTAAGCAAGTCGCTTCTGGACGTTTTGGAGTGACTCCACATTACTTAGTCAATGCTGAAGTGTTGCAAATTAAAGTAGCACAAGGAGCAAAACCAGGTGAAGGCGGACAATTACCCGGTAATAAAGTCAATGAGTTAATCGCTCGTTTGCGTTATTCCATCCCTGGGGTGACCTTGATTTCTCCACCACCGCACCATGATATTTATTCTATTGAAGATTTAGCCCAGTTGATTTTTGACTTAAAACAAGTCAATCCTAAGGCTTTAGTTTCAGTAAAATTAGTGTCGGGCGCAGGCGTGGGCACAATCGCGGCGGGGGTGGCTAAAGCCTATGCGGATTTAATTACCATTGCGGGTTATGACGGCGGTACAGGCGCAAGTCCAATTACTTCCGTTAAATATGCGGGTAGTCCTTGGGAATTGGGTTTATCTGAAACGCATCAAATTTTACGCGCCAATAATTTACGCGACAAAGTCCGTATTCAAGTAGATGGTGGATTAAAAACAGGCTTAGATGTTATTAAAGCCGCAATTTTAGGGGCTGAAAGTTTTGGCTTCGGCACTGCGCCGATGGTGGCTTTAGGCTGTAAATATTTGCGGATTTGCCATTTAAACAACTGTGCGACGGGCGTTGCTACGCAAAACAAAGTGTTACGCCGTGAGCATTTCATCGGCTTGCCTGAAATGGCGATGAATTACTTTAAATTCGTTGCGCAAGAAACCCGTGAATGGATGGCAAAATTAGGCGTGCGCAAATTGACGGATTTAATTGGTCGGACGGATTTGCTCGAACATTTAGAGGGACATACTTCTAAACAAAAACGCTTAGATTTAAGCCCGATTTTAAGCGATGCGGGCGTAGATGCGCATAAACCACAATTCTGTGTCCATCCCTCGAACGCGCCTTTTGATAAAGGTGAATTAGCTGAGAAAATGGTTAAAGATGCTTTAACTGTGATTGAAAGCGGGAAAGGGGGCGAATTTAGCTATGCAGTACAAAACGTTAACCGCTCCATTGGTGCGCGTTTATCGGGTGAAATTGCTAAACGTCATGGCAATTTAGGCATGGCAGATAATCCCTTAGTATTACGTTTAAGCGGAACCGCTGGACAAAGTTTAGGGGTATGGAATGCGGGCGGCTTGCACTTGTATTTAGAAGGGGATGCAAACGATTACGTTGGTAAAGGCATGGCAGGCGGCAAAATTGTGATTTATCCTTCACGCCAAAGCCAATTTGAAAGCCAAACAGCGGCAATTATGGGCAATACTTGTTTATACGGCGCGACGGGCGGACAGTTATTTGCGGCAGGGGTTGCGGGTCAACGTTTTGCAGTGCGTAACTCAGGGGCGCAAGCGGTTGTTGAAGGGATTGGTGACCATGGTTGTGAATACATGACGGGTGGTATCGTCGCTGTGTTAGGTGAAGCGGGTGTAAACTTTGGTGCTGGGATGACTGGCGGTTTTGCATTCGTGTTAGACGAAGATAATACTTTTGTTGATAAGTATAACCATGAATTAATTGATGTTCATCGTTTATCCCCTGAACACATGCAAGCACATAGTCAACATTTGCGCAACATGATTGAAGCACACGTTAAAGAAACTGGCAGCGCATGGGGTCGTCATTTATTAGAGAATTTCAGCGAATATCTCAGTAAATTCTGGTTTGTCAAACCTAAAGCGATGGATATTGGTGCTTTATTTGACAAGCTGGTCAACGAGGCAGCATAAAACATATTTCAACCTTTTTAATCCTGCGGGATTAAAGGTTGAATGCCCATTTTCCGACTGTATTTTAAAAATTAGGTTTAGTTCCGATGAGTAACAATTTTCAATTTATTGAACTTCCACGCATTGACCCCCCAAAAACTGAGAGTCGCATACGGATTAGTCACTGGAAAGAAATTTACGGGCAATTTGACAGTGAAACTGCGCCCCATCAAGCTGACCGTTGTTTAGCGTGTGGTAATCCTTATTGTGAATGGAAATGTCCTGTTCACAACTATATTCCTAACTGGTTGAAGTTAGTGGCAGAAGGAAATTTATTTGAAGCGGCTGAATTATCACATCAAACGAATTCTTTGCCTGAAATTTGCGGGCGGGTTTGTCCACAAGACCGTTTATGTGAAGGGGCTTGTACTTTAAATGATGGTTTTGGCGCGGTGACTATTGGTTCAATTGAAAAATACATCACTGATGAAGCTGTTAAACAAGGCTGGAAACCTGATTTATCTAAAGTTATTGCAACAGATAAAAAAGTCGCGATTATTGGCGCGGGTCCTGCGGGTTTAGCCTGTGCTGATATTTTAGCGCGTAATGGTGTTAAAGCGGTGGTGTATGACCGTAACTGTGAAATTGGTGGTTTATTAACATTCGGCATTCCTTCTTTTAAATTAGAAAAAGAGGTCATTCGTGTTCGCCGTAAATTATTGGAAAGTATGGGCGTTGAGTTTGTCTTAAATACTGAAATTGGTAAAGATATTCCTTTCCAAACTTTATTAGACAAATATGATGCCGTCTTTTTAGGCATGGGAACATATACTTACATGGAAGGCGGTTTCCCTGGTGAAGATTTAGCAGGGGTTTATAAAGCTTTACCTTATTTAATTGGCAATATTAAGCACAATGAAAATTGGCAAGTAGAAGCTGATGAATTCATTAATTTAAAAGGTAAAACGGTTGTCGTGTTAGGCGGCGGTGATACCGCGATGGATTGCAACCGTACTGCTATTCGGCAAGGCGCGAAAAGTGTGACTTGTGCTTATCGCCGTGACGAAGCCAACATGCCGGGCTCAAAACGAGAAGTTGCGAATGCTAAAGAAGAGGGTGTGCAGTTCTTATGGAATCGCCAACCGATTGGCATTGTAGGCGAACACCATGCGGAAGGGGTAAAAGTCGTGCGGACTGAATTAGGGCCCGCAGATGCAAAAGGTCGTCGTAGCCCACAAGTGGTGGTAGGCAGTGAAGAAGTGATTAAAGCCGATGCCGTCGTGTTAGCTTTTGGTTTCCGTCCTAGCCCCGCGCCTTGGTTTGCGGATTTTGGAATTGAAATTACGGCGAATGGTCGGATTCAAGCCAGCGAAAATAGCGAATTCATGTTCCAAACGACTAATCCCAAAGTTTTTGCAGGCGGCGACATGGTGCGCGGTTCAGATTTAGTTGTGACTGCGGTTTTTGAAGGACGCAAAGCTGCTGAAGGGATTTTGAATTATTTGGATGTGTAATTAACTAAAATTTTGCGAATTTTTTAGTTAAAGCAAAGACCTGCTAGGTTTCAAAAACCTAGCAGGTCTGTCAGTACAAGTTCAAAAATCTGCCAATCCTTTCAAAGAATGACAAGTTTTTTTAAACGCCCGCGACAAAAATCCCCCACCCCCCAATAAGCGACAAACGCTTAACACTTCACTCTATACCTTAAATACAGTATCCTTTCCCTAGAAAAAATCTCGTAAAATACGCTGCTTGTTATAGCAAACGCGCTATAAAATAAATATCTTTGTCTGAACCCTAATTTACTTAATTAATTTAATTTTCTTAATTTTTTTCATTGAGTTAATCAGGAAACACAGTGAATTAAGATTCAGATAATAGTGCGGTTACTATAAATACTTACACCCTACTACTTAACAAATTTTAAATAAAATAAACACTTTAAAGCTTTGTTAAATTGGGCAAAAATCCAAAGCACGTTTATAATAGACACATTTACACTTAAGGATAGGATTCGGTTCATGCACGTTAATGAAAGCGTATTTGATTATACTGCGCCAGCAAATTTACTTGCTAATCATACAATTTTAGTCACAGGGGCTGGGGATGGCATTGGACATGCTGCCGCTGTCGCTTACGCTGCCCATGGCGCGACGGTTATTTTATTAGGTCGCACTATTCGTAAATTAGAAGCGGTTTATGATGAAATTGAACGGGCAGGTTATCCTCAAGCCGCGATTTATCCCATGAATTTAGAAGGCGCAAGCCCTAAAGATTACGAAGATTTGGCTAAAACTTTGCAAACTGAATTCGGACGTTTGGATGGTTTATTACATAATGCTAGTATTTTGGGCACATTATCCCCTTTAGAGCATTATGACATTACACAATGGTATCAAGTGCTGCAAGTCAACTTAAATGCTCCTTTTATTTTGACAAAATACTGTTTACCTTTATTAAAACAAGCTGAACAAGCTTCTATTGTGTTCACTTCTTCAGCGGTGGGACGTAAAGGACGGGCTTATTGGGGCGCGTATTCTGTATCTAAATTTGCTACTGAAGGATTAATGCAAGTATTAGCGGATGAATTAGAAAATACGGCGATTCGGGTAAATAGCATCAATCCTGGTGCAACGCGCACCGCAATGCGGGCAGCCGCTTATCCAGCCGAAGACCCCAATTTATTGACTACAGCAGCGGATATTATGCCGTTATATTTATATTTGATGGGCAAAGACAGCCGCGCCGTCAATGGACACGCGCTAAATGCACAAAACAGTCGCTTATCTGATATTTTACCTTAACAACGCCGAGTCACGATTGTTTACGCTTATATGAATCTTCCTTTTTTGAAATCGCGCTGGTCAACACGTTCATCATCTCCCAGTTCTGCTGCTCTTGTTGGCGATGTTTGTTTAATTGTCCATGACAATGTGTTGTTACATGTTGAACAACAAGACCTTGTTGCCCAACATGATGAGTCAATTCTCACTTTATCACCTTCTGAATTAGCCGAAGCAGCGCGGCGTTTATTACCGAATACTGATAAAGATGTGCGAATTACGCTCGCTTTACCTAACAGCGATTTTGTCGCAACGCAGTTACAACTCCCGCCCAGCATTGATGCTCAAAATTTGCGCAGTGCCGTTAGTTTACAATTACCGACATTATTACCGGGTATTATGGAACCTTTGCTGCTTGCCGTGCGTCCCCAAACACAAGCAAATGCGCCGACAATTGCGTTATGGTTAGCCGCCAAGCGGGCTGAGGAACTTTTTCATGCCTTTGCTAAAGAAGGTTTATTTTTAACAACCGTGATTCCGCGTGTGTTAGTTGCTCATCGTAAGACAAACGGGCTGTGTCAAATTTTTGATGAAGATGAAAATACAATGACGTATGTTGAATGGCAACATGGCACATTACAGCGTTGGTTACATTTTCCTAAAATTGATTTTGATATGCCTGAATTTAAGCAGCAAGTCAACGACTTAATGCCTAAACAAGAGGCGCAACTTGAAATAACCCAAATTTGGAAAACCAAAGTCATTGAATGGGAAGGTTTAGCCATGCCAGAGTTGGAAGTCTATGGCTATGCTTTCACCCCCCCAAGCGCACTGATTCGCATGAATCAGGAAAAAGTACGCGCACAAAGACAGCGTTTAAGCATTATTTTATCTGCGATAGTCATTATCATTGCTATAACACTTGCAATTGCTTGGTATTATCAAAATGCGTTACAGAAACAAGTGGATGATTTAAAGTCAAAAACTAAAGAAATTAGTGCTTTGCAAGCGGAAGTGGTTGCTATTGAAGAAGAAAATGCGCCGATTGCTAACTTTCCAAATCAAAAAATCATCAAAGTTTTGCAAGCTTTAAATGATTTGATTCCTAAAAATAGTTGGATTACCAGCGTAAAAATAGAAAAAGGGGGTGTAGAAATCATTGGTTACAGTCCCGACCCACCCAAATTAGTAGAAAATTTATCGCAAGAAAAGTTTTTTACCGATGTAACCTTTAGTCAGCAAATTCAAGTAGAAGGCACGCGCTCAGAATCCCGTTTTGGGATTAGTTTTAAATTGCAAGGGATTGATGTAACTTCTTATTGGACAACTTATTTTCCAACTGCACAGCAATAAATTCGTTTGAATTTTATATTAAGCTGAACAAATGAGAGAGTAACCGCTTCTTAAGTTGTAGGAGTTACGCAGTTCACCGTTTATTTCGTTCCTACGCAGGCGCGTCATTTGTAGGGTGGAATAGCAAAGCGTATTCCACCATGAAGCTCTGCCAAAGTTGCGTAAAACAGAGGATAAAACAAACGGTGGAATACGGATTTATTCGACCCTGCAGTGTAGGAGCGAATAAGTATAGTAAACGCACTTTAATTGGAGTGCAATAGCTTCAGCTATTGCCTGTGTCGTAACAGGTAAAATACCGTTCAATCAAATGGTTAAAAAGCAATAGCTAAAGCGATTGCACTCCAATTTACGCAATTTAAGATGCGGTTACTATATTCGTCCTTAGCGATAATAATTTGTTTTGCCCAGCTTTTGCGGAACGTCGTGGTGGAATACGCTTTGCTATTCCACCCTACAATACTTAAACCTAATGGCAACGACGCGGGAGCGTGGGAACTGTAGTTACTCACTACCCACCTTACGTCCTTTAATCGCACTGATAGGAATCACAGTCGCGCCATTACTCTTTGAATGAGAAGGCATTACTGCATTTAATTGACAGCCCAAAGCATGACCATAAACCACTTCATAACTTAACGGTAAACCTTCATTTTGCCGTAAAGCTTCATACGCCGCTGTCATTTGCTGCCATTTATTTTTACCCGTCAAACCCCGCGACCGCCCCGCCAGCACATTATGCCCACCAATGCCGCGAATATCTTTCACCACACTTTTCACATCAGGATAATGATAAGTAAGCCAATCTACATCCATCACAGGATTGCTAAAACCCGCCGCTAACAAACCATCGCCCAATTCGTGCATATCTAAAAAACGATTGACATGGCTATAATCATCTACACTTGCCCACGCTTGCCGTAATTGTTTCAAACTATCTGGGCCCAAAGTAGAAAATAACAACACGCCATCAGGTTTTAATACTCGCGCAAACTCCTGAAAAACCTTATGAAAATCATTACACCATTGCAACATTAAATTAGAAATCAATAAATCAACGGACTGATTCGCAAAAGGCAAAGCTTGCGCCGCTGCGGCTACGAAAAAATGCCGCGACTGACTAAATAACCAAAATCCGCGAGGAGCTTGCGCCCGCGCCTGATGCAACATCGGCACAGCAATATCAAGCGCATACAAACGCGCTTGTTTAAACCGCTCGCCAACAGCGCGCATCAAGCCACCCGTTCCACATCCCACATCTGCAATCGTTTGTGGCTGCATTTTGATAATGTCTAAACGCTCTAATAAACGTTCACCGACTAACCGCTGCAAATGCGCATGTTGGTCATACTGCTGCGCCGCTTTGGCAAAACTGCGGGCAACTTCAATTTGTGCTAAAAATTCTGGAGGAATTATCATATTTATAAACTAATTTAATGAATTACAAGTTGTAAATAATTTTCTAAATCTTCTTCAGGTTTAGGACGTGAGAAATAATAACCTTGCACATGATGACATTGAGCCGATTGTAAAATATCAATTTGGGTTTCATTTTCCACCCCTTCTGCGACTACGCGCAAATCAAAGGCTTTACCTAGTGCAATAATAGCCCGCGTAATTTGTTTTGATTTCTCCGAACTATCAATTTCTTGAATAAAACTTTTATCAATTTTTAAAGCATCTAAAGGAAATTTTTGTAAGTAACTTAAAGAAGAATAGCCCGTTCCAAAATCATCTACATATAATTGCACTTCTAAACATTTTAAATCATGCAACACTCGCATCATTAACTCAGGGTCTTGCATCATTGCACTTTCAGTGATTTCAACTCTACAATTATGTGGATTAATACCCGTTTTTTGCAAAATATCAGAAATTTCTCGCACTAAACGCGGTTGTCGTAATTGTAGCATTGAAACATTAATATTCATGCCTAAGTTTTGATGATGTTCAAATTGTTGCTGCCACACTTTCAATTGAGAACAGGCTTTCTTAAAAACCCATAACCCCAATTCATTAATTAATCCCATTTCTTCTGCGACTGGAATAAATTTATCGGGACTAATTAAGCCTTTTTGCGGATGCTGCCAACGTAACAACGCTTCTAAACTGACCGTATGACGATTTTCTAAAGAAATAATCGGTTGATAGAATAAACAGAATTCTTCATTCTCAAAAGCTTTACGCAAATCAGATTGCATTCGCATAATTGCAACCACTTGATTGTGCATCTTTTGTTCGTAGAAAACTGCTTTGCCGCGTCCTTGTTTTTTCGCTTCATACATTGCAATATCTGCATCACGCAACATTTCTTCTACACTTAAATATTGCCGTGAAGCAATAGCAATTCCAATACTAAAAGAAATATTAAAGATTTCATTGTCTAAATGATAGGCTTCGGTTAATTGATTCGTTAAACGTTCAATACAATGTTTTAATGCCAATTGTGAATTTAAATTCTCTAACATAATTGCAAATTCATCACCACCAAAGCGTGCCACAACATCATATCCGCGAATTTCGCGCCGTAAACGTTGAGCAACTTCTCTTAATAATTTATCACCTGCTAAATGTCCCATGCTATCGTTAACAATTTTAAAATGGTCTAAATCTACAAATAGAATTGCAAAAGGAATTTCTCCCCAACTTTCATAATTATTATTGGTTTGATGAAGTTTCTTTAATTTACGATTAGCCCGTTGGGTAAACTCTGTACGATTTAATAAACCTGTTAATTGGTCGTGTGAAGCATCATAACGTAACTTTTCTTCGGCTTGCTTACGTTCAGTAATATTTTCTAAAAAACCTTCATAATAAGTAATTTGTTTTGCATCGTTATGCACTACACGCACAGTTTCCGCGACCCAAATAATTTCATTATTTTTTCTATAAGCTTGATACTCAAAACTTTGCACTTCTGATTTTAACATCAGTAATTGCATAAACTCATCATAACGGTCAGGGTTATAATGAATTTGCCGTTTTACATCACGGTCAAGTTTATTTAATTCATTTAAAGAATCATACCCAAAAATTTTAAGAAATGCAGGATTAACATTTAAAAATTGTCCTGTAATCATACATTGAAAAATCCCTTCAATCGCATTTTCGTAAATTTGCCGATATTTTAACTCTGCTTCTAAACGTGCAATTTCAGCATAATGATGTTCAGTAACATCTTCTATCATGTAAATTAAAAAAGATTCGTGCTTATTTCTTAAAATAGAACAATTAATATGCGCCCAAATCATCCGCCGATTTTTAGTAAATAAGCGTTTACCCATTCTATAACTGTTAATTTCACTTTGAATAATTTTTTGAAAGAATTGCTCATTTAGATGACGGTCTTCAGGATGCACTAATTGCTCAAAACATAATTGATGTAACTCTTGTTCACTATAACCTAATAATTGTTGAATTGCTTTATTATTTTCTACAATTTCCCCCGTTAGTTTTGTTTGCAAAATCCCAATAGCAGCTTCATCAAAAATTGCTCTAAATCGTTGCCGACTGATTTCTAGTTCTTCAGTCATTTGTCGCGTGATTTGCATTTCTTGATTGAGTGCTAAATTAGTTTCATGCAATTTTAAAGTACGTTTTGTTACTAAATCCTCAGTTAAACGCACATAATTTAAAGTCAAATTTAAATAAGCAATAATACTAAAAGTTAAACAAATACCAACCATTAAAATAACATTGGAATAAGAAGGCAAATAAGCAGTTAAACTATAATCAGGTAAATCATGGATTTCTAATTGCCAAAGATGCCCACCAATATCAATACTTTGATGTGAATCAATATTTTCTTTATCTTCATGAATAAAAGAGTTATACCAATCAGGCACATATAAAAGTCTATTAACGTCAAGATTTTTTAAATCTAAAACTCTAAGAAAATTACCTGCTTTATATTTGGGTAAACGTAAAACAGTTTCAAAATAATTTTTTAAAGGAAAATAAGCAACGAGATAACCAATGAAAGTATCAGTTAATAGATGATTGTCATCATTTTTATAAACAGGTGAAATAAAGAAAAAACCCGCTTCATCCTGTATTGCTGAAGTAGCAATAACTGGACTGATATACATTTGATGGTCAGCACGAGCTTGATTAAGTGTTGTTTGTAACGCATTCAAACTATTTAAATCAAAATCTTTAATTTTAGAGCCTTCACCCACAAATAAACGAATTGGAAAATATTCTGCACGCGGGGCGGCAATGTGCGCTGTGCCTGCATTATTAGTTTCCCAAATATTATTAACTTGCGTTTCTTTAGGTGACCAAGCAATCCAATGCGCTGCTAACTCACGGCGTTGAATAAAATCCTCCATAAAATGTTTAAAATCTTCTTCAACAAATTGATGTTTTACTTCATATAGCTTACTGGTTGCGGCAAACGCATCTTGAAAAGTGAGAAAATGCTGACGTAAAGAACGGATGTAATAATTAATTTGTTCTTTCTTCTTTTGTGCAATTTTATCTTGTTCCCATTGATTAACGTAATGATGTGCTAATAAAGAAAGAGCTATCCCAATCATGGATAACAAAAATAAGGGAAGATAGGGTTTTAAAAATTGAAATATTTTCATTAGCGTTAATGCTTAAAAGAAAAATTGCTATAACTAGGGCGTTGGCAAGCGATATAATGAGTTTAACAGATAGCACTCAGTATGAATATTATCGGTTTACTCAAGTACAACATTGTTTTGAAAAAAAACACACACTCTGACAGATTATCCTTATAATACGCAAAAAACATTAAGCCTGAGTGTCAACTAGCCACAAGCCTTGTTTCTATCTATGTCCACATCCTTTCAAGCAATTTCACCATCTTCTGTGTTAACACGTCTCAGTCAATCTGCCTATGAGCATTATTATTTAGGGGGGTTGCTGTTTTTTTTGCATTGCTTAAGTATTTTACAGAGTTATTTAACTCAATTTAGCTTAAGTCATTGGGTTGGGTCATCCGTTTCAGGGGGGACAGGGTTAGGCTTTTTGCTTTTATGGGGATTAGCAGCTGCCCATTGCTTATGTTTTCAACTCTGGCAACCTTTAGAGCGCAAAGAATGGCATCGACATTATTTCTTTGCTTTTTGGGCAGGCGGTACATTGTTATTCGCGATTGTGTTAAACCATTGGCTGTTAATGTTATGGCAAATTATTTTAATTGCAATTTTAGGCGGACGGGATTTAGTTAAACCACGCGACCAATTAGTCAATGTGCTTGCCATTCTCATTTTGCTATTAAATTTGTTTATGGTAAATGTACATCAACAATTTGTGTTACAGCTTGCCGTGCCTCATCTGCTATTTAATTTAGGTTTTGATTCTACTTTAAGTTATTTGTTGATTGTATTAATGACGGTTATTGTACTCATTCCCCCTGAAGAAAGTGAGGAATATCGTTATTATGTTGATTTTTTTCATGGTTTAACAGTCGCATTAATTACTTTAATTTTACTGCTGGGTAGTTTAGTCATTTTATATCACAACAATACACCGTATCCGGTTGCCATTTTTCAAATGGCGTTAATTATGGCGTTGTGTTTATTTACCGTCAGTTGGTTATGGGCACTGTTGACTGGAGAAATGAATGCAAATCACTTATGGATGCGGCATTTAGTACATTTTGAAAGTACGATGGAGCAATGGTTGCAAGAATTAGCCCAGCCTAGCATTTATAAAAACTTAACGCCCCAACAATTTTTATTACACGGTTTAGATAAAATTGCGCGTTTACCATGGGTGAGTGGGTTGCAATGGAATTCTTTATACGGTGAAGGCACAATCGGGACTTTAAATTCCCAACATTTTGCAAATTTTAGTATTCAGAGTTTAGAAGTGACCGTTTTTGCACAGCATAGAATTAGTAATCGTCATTACTTACACATTAAGTTTTTAATCCAATTATTAGAAGCTTTTCATCAAGCAAAACGACGAGAGGCAGCCTTTGCCCAACAAGCGCATTTACAAGCGATTTATGAAACGGGCGCGAAGTTAACACACGACATCAAGAATTTACTACAATCTTTACATGCGATTAGTTCAGCGATTGAAAGTTGTCGCCCTTCTCAATTTGAAGATACGCAGCGGCTTTTACAAGGACAAATGCCATTGTTAACTCAGCGGCTAAAACGAACCTTGGATAAATTACAAAAACCCGCCGAGTTTTCTTATACCCATATTCCTGTCAGTTTATGGTGGAGCAATTTAAAATCGCGTTATCACAAGCAAAATATTATTTTTCATAGCCATACAGAAACAGAAAATGTGCTGATTCCAGAAGATTTGTTTGATAATGTCGCCGAAAATTTGTTGCAAAATGCAATTGCAAAACGTAAACGCGAACCCGAAATTCAACTACAAGCGGGTTTAGAAATTCAAAAAGGGCAATTACGCTTTACTATTTGTGATAGTGGCAGCCAAATTGCGCCCGACATCGCAAGTTCATTGTTTAGTCAGCCAGTGCCATCGCGTGATGGTTTTGGAATTGGTTTATATCAATTAGCTAAACAAATTAAAGAAACAGGGGGCTATAAAATTTGTGTTTGTCATAATGAAGAAGGGGATGTGTGTTTTGAATTAGCGAGCGAGTCTTAAAAAATGTAGTGTAGGGTGGAATAGCGAAGCGTATTCCACCTTGCGGTTTATCATCGGTTTTTGCTCAGCTTTAGCAGAATTTCATGGTGGAATACGCTGCGCTATTCCACCCTACAATAATCAGGCGCGTGGCAACTTTCGGTTTTTACACCACAAGGAGAAAAAACATGTCAGAACATCGTGCAATCATTGAATGGGTAGCACAAGCGAATGATTTTGAAGGTTTTACTGTGGAATCTTATCGACGTGACCATCTCATTCGTTTTGAAAATGGCGTAGAAATACAAGGCTCTGCTGCGCCTGCTTTTTTGGGCAATCCTGAATGTGTTGACCCCGAATCTTTGTTAGTCGCGGCATTATCCAACTGTCACATGTTGACATTTTTAGCGGTCGCGAATAAACAAAAAATCAAAATTGCCCGCTACTTAGACCATGCAGTCGGCATTTTAGAAAAAAATAGTGATGGCAAAATGGCAGTGACCAAAGTCACCCTAAAACCTCATATTGAATTTGCGGGCGATAATATTCCCAGTATGGAGCAAGTTTGGGAATTGCACGAAAAAGCGCATAAAGCCTGTATGATTGCTAATTCTGTAAAAACAGAAGTGTATATTGAAGCGCAATAAATTCAAATATTTAACATCGGAAGCAACCGCTCTGGAAAATCCGCTTCGGTTAATAAAAAGCGGCTTTTTTCATCCATTCCCCAACTACGCATGACGCGATGTTCATCCATTTCTTGATATAAATTCAATACTTCGCCCGCGTTACCAAAAGTGCGCGGGTCACGATTGGCGTGCCATCGCTGGAAAAAATCAGGTAATTTCGCTTGCAATTCGGCGGTAAAACTCCGCCCTTCTTTGCTGGCTTGCTGCATAAAAATAGAATACAGCGTTTCAGGTGAATAATCGGGAATTTCTAAAGTATTGTTTTCACTAAAACGTCGTCTTAACCC
>CAZKST010000016.1:0-24791 GCA_964555395.1 uncultured Thiotrichaceae bacterium
GGACATCGCCCTTTCACGGCGGTAACAGGGGTTCGAATCCCCTAAGGGACGCCATCTCGTTTTATTCAATTTTCTCAAAAATTTTCTTCATCACTTTTTTATTTCCTTAGTTTTCTTCCTTAAAAACCAAGCAATTAGCTGTTTGCCAGCTTTTTAAATTCGTGAAAGATATTTCGCTTCTACGGTTTTAACTAGCCAAACACCATTTTTTGATTGGTAAAATGGAATGCCTTCTTGATTCATTTGTTGCGCATTTACAATTAAAACAACAGGTTTACCGTGTCGTTGTCCTACTTGTATGGCGGTTTGTGAGTCAGCAGATAAGTGAACGTATAAGCGCGACTGTGGCAATAAACCTTTGGCAAAAATTGAATCAATAAATTGCTCAGCCGTGCCATGATACAATTTTTCAGGCGGGATTTTTTCAGTTAATTGAACATCTACTTCAATAGAATGTCCTTGAACAGCGCGGATTTGCGCACCATCTTGTGACAGCTCATAACGTTGTTTAGGATTATTTTTAACAATATCGTCTAAAATTTCGCGGGTGACTAGATAACCGTTATTCACGGCTAAAGTGATGAGTTCATCAACTGCAACCCAACCCTTTGAATCCATAGCAATACCAACTTGGTCGGGCGCGTGGCGCAAGATATAACTGAAAAACTTACCGATTTTCACTTTATCTTGAATCATGTTCGTGTTCCCTCATTTAGCTACAGAATAAAAAACTACTTTTCAATGGTTTATAAACGTAACCACGCTAATAACAACAATGTTGTGCCAGTAACCGCTAAAATTGTCCCAATAATCGGCATATTCCATGAAATTTCAGATTCTAGCGATAAAACAATGCTACCGCTGATTAAAATTCCCGCACCTGACAAAATTAATGAATGATTTTCATAACGTTGCTGTGATTCTTGACGAATTAATACCATTTCTTGCCGTAATTTTTTCAATTGCTCGTTATGTACTTGTTGCGATAACAACGCATCATGCAGCAAAGTTGGTACGTTTGGTAATTTTTCTGCCCATTGCGGTAAATTTGCCCGCACACTTTGAATAAATGCCCGCCAGCCCATGCGCTCATCCATCCAACGTTCTAAATAAGGTTTTGCAGTTTTCCACAAATCTAAATCGGGATATAACTGCCGTCCTAAGCCTTCAATATTTAACAAAGTTTTTTGCAATAAAACCAATTGCGGTTGTACTTCAATTTGAAAACGGCGCGCAGTTTGAAATAAACGTAACAGCACTAAACCAAAAGAAATTTCTTTTAATGGACGGTCAAACATGGGTTCACATACACTACGAATCGCCCCTTCAAACTCTTCAACCCGCGTTCCAGGTGGAATCCAACCAGAATAAAGATGTAATTCTGCAACTTTACGATAATCTCGACGGAAAAAAGCAAGGAAATTAGCGGCTAAATAATGTTGGTCATCCGTGCTTAATGTGCCCATAATGCCAAAATCAACAGCAATATAATGAGGTTTCAGTGGATTTGTAGCGTTAACAAAAATATTACCAGGGTGCATATCTGCATGGAAAAAATTATCTCTAAAGACTTGTGTAAAAAAGATTTCTACACCAATACCCGCTAAATATTTAAAATCCACGCCTAATTTGCGTAAAGTTTCTAAATCACCAATAGGAATTCCATAAATTCGCTCCATTACTAACATAGTAGAGCGGGTATAATCCCATTCAATTGCAGGCACATACAATAAATCGGATTCTTTAAAGTTGCGTCCTAACAAACCACAATTAGCTGCTTCTTTCATTAAATCTAATTCGTCTTGTAAATTTTTTTCAAATTCACTCACCACTTCTAAAGGACGTAAGCGGCGACCATCTTTCCAATAACGATGTGCTAACTCTGCGACTAAATACAGCAATTCAATATCTTTGCGAATTTGCTGTTCTAAATTGGGGCGTAAAACTTTGACAACTACATCGCGCCCATTGTGTAAGCGAGCAGCGTGCACTTGGGCAATAGAAGCGGAAGCCATAGGTAAAGTAGAAAATTCAGCAAAAATAGTTTCTATCGGACAATCTAAAGCTTCTTCAATCCGTGTTCGGGCGATTTCTCCTGCAAACGGTTTGACGCGGTCTTGTAATTTTGCTAATTCTAAAGCGATGTCATCAGGTAATAAGTCGCGCCGCGTTGATAGAATTTGTCCAAATTTAACGAAAATAGGCCCTAAATCTTCTAATGCCATGCGCATCCGTGCACCGCGATTCAATGCTTTATCGCGCAACCAATAACCAGGGGTAATGTAAAGCAATAATTGTACAGGACGAAAGGCTTCAATAGATAACAATAATTCATCTAAGCCATAGCGAACGATGATGCGATAAATATTTAATAAACGAAAAAAACGGCGAAAAAAGCGCATGATTTAAAGTGTGACTAATAAGGCAATGAAGCAAAAAACGATGATATAGGCGTAAAACAATAACACCAAACGTGCAAACTCTCAATGCAAGTTATCGTTTTGCTAAATTAATCAAAGAAGTAGGAAATAAAAAGAGAAATATTTAAGAAAGGAAATTTTAAAAACTGGTCGGGGCGAGAGGATTTGAACCTCCGACCACTTGAACCCCATTCAAGTGCGCTACCAGGCTGCGCTACGCCCCGTTTTGATTTGAAGCGGGAATTATAGTGAATAAAATTGTACTTGTCACGTTTTTTTTACAATTGGTTTGAAAATATACCGTTTATGCAATCAGTAATAAAAAACCCGATAGTTTTTTGAAAACTATCAGGTTTTAACAATTAAACGAAGAATAACAAGAAAGCTAAGAGATTAATTTTTCTTGACATTATTCATAATGTTTAAGCCTTTTAACAGATTTAACGCTTCATGTACGGCATAATCAGTTTTTGCTAAAGGTTTTTCGTCTTCTTTAGCAGAGGCTTTATTCTCTTTTGTATCTTTTCCGTCTTTTGTTGATTCTTGACGCAATTGTTGGTCAACTTTATCCGCTTTTTCAGCGGCAACAGAAGGCTTTTTGTTATTGCCGTTTTCTAAGTGACCTTCTAAATCGGCTTCTTTTACGCGGTCGGCATCATCTTCTTTTTCTGCCTTGCTCAAGTCGACTTTAGTTAAGGCAATGTCTGGCTCAATTCCTTCTGCTTGAATAGAACGACCTGATGGCGTGAAATAACGGGCGGTTGTTAATTTTAACGCCGTGTTATTGTTCATGCCGACAATCGTTTGCACAGAACCTTTACCGAAGGTTTTTTCACCCATGATAATGGCGCGTTTTTGGTCTTGTAATGCACCCGCAACAATTTCAGAAGCAGAAGCTGAACCTGAATTGACTAATACTACAATCGGTGCACCTTCTAACGCATCTTTAGGACGGGCTTTAAATTTCAAATGCGCGTCTTCAACTCGACCTTCTGTATAAACAATTAAACCATCGGTTAAAAAAATATCAGAAACCGCAACCGCTGCTTGTAATACACCACCTGGATTATTACGAATATCTAACACTAAACCTTTTAAATTATTGCCACCATTGCTTTTTTTCAATTCTTCCAAGGCAGCATTTAAATCTTCACCTGTATGTGCTTGGAATTGGCTAATGCGCACATAACCATAACCTGATTCTAATAAGCGACTTTTTACACTTTTTACTTGAATAACATCACGAATAATTTCAATTTGTAGCGGTTTATCTTCATTTTCTCGCACAATCGTTAATTTAATCGGTGTGCCTGGTTTGCCGCGCATCACTTTAACGGCATCATTTAAACTTAAACCTTTCACGGCTTTATCATCTAAACGAATAATCATATCGCCCGCTTTAATGCCTGCTCTAAAAGCGGGAGTATCGTCAATCGGTGCAATAACCTTGACAAAGCCATTTTCCATCCCGACTTCAATCCCTAAACCGCCAAATTCGCCAGTCGTACCAATTTGTAATTCTTGATAAGCTTCAGTATTTAAATAACTTGAGTGCGGGTCTAAACCAGATAACATGCCTTGAATAGCATGTTCTAATAACACTTTATCTTCAACGGGTTCTACATAATCATTCTTAATCCGTTGAAAAACTTCTGCAAAAGTGCGCAATTCATCATAAGGAATGATTTTTGAGATTTCAGCCGATGCAGGTGCATTACTATCGCGTCCTGCAAACACACTTGCCCCTAACGCAATTAGTGAACCTAATAGTGTTCCAATTAAAAAAGTGGGTAAATGTCGTGCAATTAATTTCATAACGTTAATTCTCCTTTGTGAACATAACCTGTTCTGCCAAATTTTAGTTTTTTATAGTGTAAAGGAAGTTGCTAAATAATAGCTAACAACAGTTAGTTTTTTTCAGGAGAATTGACTTTAGCTAACCATTGTGCGGGATTAACAGGATTCCCTTGTTGCCGAATTTCAAAATATAACATTGGTTCTGTTAAACCACCGCTATTGCCAACTGTCGCTAAGATTGCGCCCGCTTTAATCCAGTCGCCTTGTTTAACTTTTAGCAATTGATTATAGCCATATAAACTCATAAAACCATCACCATGGTCAACAATGACCAGTAATCCTAGTGTTCTAAACCATTCTGCAAATACGACACGCCCATCTGCAACCGCATAAACATTGTCACCCAATGAAGCTGCAATTCCAATGCCTTGCCATTGTAGTTTACCAACGCGCTTTTCACCAAATTGATGAATAATTTTTCCCACTGCTGGCTGAGTCAATTGTCCTTTAAGTTGGTTAAACGGGCGCGTTTGTGGCGGAAACTCGAGTTTTTTAGTGGCTTGATTTAAATCATCTACTAATAAAGTTAAACGGTCACGCTCATCTTGCAAAGCTTTCAGTAATTGCTTTTGATTAGAAAGGGTTCGACTGACTTGTACTAAAGTTTGCTGGCGTTGTTGTTGCGCTGTTTCTAATAGCGTTTTTTTAGCTTGTTGCTCGTTTAATAATTGTTGCAATTCATCATTTTCAGCCGTCAACGCATGTTCGATATTGGCTAATTCTTGCATAGCTTGACGCAAGCGGAGAATTTGCTGTAAACGCGCCTGATTAAAATAATCATAGTAAGTGAGCAAGCGTCCTACCGTTGTTGGGTCTTGTTGATTTAACCAAAGTTTTAAATAGTCTTGTTGTCCAACGACATAAGTTGCACGAATTTGCTTGGCTAAAGTTTGTCGCAGTTCGGTTAATTGATTAACTTGCACGCTTTTACGTTGATTTAAAGTGCGTAATGCCACTTCTTTATCTTCTTGTCCTGATTTAAGCAGTAACAAGGTTGCCGTCGCTTCAGCAATGGCTTGCTCTTGATGACGCAAGGCTTCTTGTAACGCGCCATATTCGCTTTGTGTGTCGCGCATTTGCTCAGACAAACGCTGAATTTTATTATCTAATTGTTCAAGTTTTTGACTGTTATCCACTTTTCCAGTGGTTTGTGCCATTGCCAAACTAATACCATTGCCTCCTTCCCAGCAAATCAACAATAGCATAAAACGTAAAAAATACACGCTAATACCCTGTAGTTAAAAAGGAATTTAAATTATGAGAGTCGCCAACGATACCCCATACCATACACCGTTTCTATCGCGTCAAATTGTACATCGACCGCCGCAAATTTTTTGCGTATACGTTTAATATGTGAAGTAATTGTGCTGTCATCAACCACTACATTGGCTTCTTGCATTAATTGGTCACGATTTTTAACATGACCCGGATATTTTGCTAACGCATAAATAATCCAAAATTCGGTTAAAGTAAGTTCGACTAATTCGCCTTTCCATGTTGCCGTTAAGCGATGACTATCAATGCGTAACGAGCCGCGCTCCATGACGTTTTCCGCAGAGGGAGGCGAGCGTAGCGCGTCCATGCGTCTAAACAAGGCAGCAATTCGTGCCAATAAATGCGGCAAACTCATGTCTTTAGTCAAATAATCATCTGCGCCTAAGCGTAAACCCAGCACTGTATCAAATTCACTATCACGCGCCGTTAAAAAAATAATGGGCAAATAATCAGACAATGAGCGCAATTCGCGGCATAAATCAAATCCGCCTTCCACTTCATCTTCTAAACCAATGTCTAACAATACTAATTCTGGCAAACGTTGATGAAAGGCTGCCATTGCCGTGCGGCGATTGCTGTATAAGCTGACCTCATACCCTTGACGGCGTAATACGGCAGCATAATTTTCCCGAATAGCTGGCTCATCTTCTACAATAGCAATACGTCGTCCCATGGTTATATCACTTTTGGCAGACAATCAAATTTCATTTTGCGTCCCCCTGTCACTTCAAAACCTTCTCGCTGGTAAAATAACACGCTACGTTGATAAGCAGGCAGCGGTGGCGTGGTTAATTCAATTCGATTATAGTTACGTTGATTAGCAATATGTTTGGCAATTGACAACAATTGTTGTCCAATATTTTGACTTCTATAAGATTCAGATACAAATAATTCTGTGACAGTCATAAATCGCCCATTGGCATAAAGTGCAAAACTTTCATAAAAACTAATATAACCAATAACTTTGTTTTCATACAACGCCACATACGCCTCAAAACATTGATTGATAAATTGTTCACATAAACATTGAACTTGTTGTTTATCACGTTGAATTTGCGCCCCTGTATGCTGACTAACTTCTTGTCCTAATTGTGCTAACAACTGGGCGATAGATGAACAATGCGTTATATTTGCTTTTATAATGTCAACATGAATCATTTTTTATTTGTATTTTTTAGTAAAGTTTATTCAAATACTTAATGAAATTTTTTAAACATATAACTGATATATGTTATGCGTTTTTTGTAAGATAATGAATTTTAAATTGAATTGCAATCTTTAAATCATCTCCATTAACCCTTAAGATTACTTCTAAAACCATTTAATAGTTTTCGTCTTTTTAGTTATTAGCTTTTATAGCTTAACCCTTTAACCCGTTTTATAGAAATCTCGTCAACGCATAGCCGATAGTAACTAAAGTTTAATTTACTAACTACTTTGCAAAATGGGATTTATCTTTAAAATGCAATGTAATATTTCTCTATTGGATATTAAAATAAACTATGCGTGTATTGATCATTGAAGACGATAAAAGTGTAGCTAGTTATTTAGCCACTGGGTTACAAGAAAATGGCTATCAAGTCACTCATGCTAGTGAAGGTGACACAGGTCAACAAATTGCGATGAATGAAGAATTCGATGTTCTTATCATCGATAGAATGTTACCTGCGATTGATGGACTGACAATCGTGCAAAGCTTCCGTGAAGCAGGCAAGAAAACCCCTGTTCTCATTTTAAGTGCGTTAGCTGAAGTCGATGACCGCGTTAAAGGCTTACAAGCAGGCGGCGATGATTATTTAACTAAACCTTTTGCTTTAAGTGAATTGTTAGCGCGGATTGAAGCCCTGATTCGGCGCGCTAAAACAGCCAATATTGAAACTGTTTTGCGCGTGGGTGATTTAGAGCTTGATATGTTAGCGCGCACCGTAAAACGTGCTGGACAAGAAATTGATTTACAACCACGCGAATTTCGTTTATTAGAATATTTAATGCGTCATGCTGGGCAAGTTGTCACCCGTACGATGTTACTAGAAAATGTATGGGATTATCATTTTGACCCTCAAACGAATGTGATTGATGTGCATATTAGCCGCTTGCGGGGCAAAATTGATAAAGAATTTGCCCGTCCTTTACTGCATACGGTACGCGGTGCAGGTTATACAATGCACGACGAATAAAAAACTGCATCAAGTTATTGCACGGGGTTTCCTCCCCGTGCAAATCCTTCCTTCAAATCCTTTTCTTTAATGGCTACTGTTACGCTACATAGCGTTTAGAAACAGGTTTCAAACGCTCTTCATTGGGGCGCAGCGTCAAAATCTCGCATCCATCATCAGTCACTAATACCATGTGTTCCCACTGCGCGGACAAACTATGGTCTTTAGTAACTACTGTCCAACCATCTGGCAATAAGCGAATGTGACGTTTACCTGCATTAATCATCGGCTCAATGGTAAAAATCATGCCTTTTTGCAATACAATCCCGTCTGTGGGCAAACCATAATGCAATACTTGCGGCTCTTCATGGAATTTTAAACCAATCCCATGTCCGCAATATTCTCTTACAATTGAACAGCCTAACCCTTCTGCATAAGCCTGAATCGCATGTCCAATCGTGCCTAAATGCACGCCAGATTTGACTTGCTCAATGCCACGACACATGGCTTCATAAGTAATTTCTACTAAGCGTTTAGCCCGAATGCTGGGCTGTCCTATCATAAACATTTGGCTAGTATCGCCGTGATAACCGTCTTTAATCACAGTAATATCTACGTTTACAATGTCACCGTCTTTTAAACGACGCTCATTCGGAATACCATGACAAACTTGATAATTTATTGAAGTACAAATAGATTTTGGAAAGCCGTGATAATTTAAAGGGGCAGGGATGGCTTGTTGCACATCAACAATATAATTGTGACAAATTTTATCTAACTCTTCGGTAGAAACTCCTGCTTTTACATGAGGTTCTATCATTAATAAAACTTCCATCGCTAACTGCCCAGCGACACGCATTTTTTCAACTTCTTCAGGGCTTTTAATCGTCACTGAATTAGATTTCACAGGATTAGCGTTTTTCATACAGGAACTTAATTTAAGTGAGTGGAGCAGAATTATCTAGCAAAAAATTAGAATCTACTCAAGAAATTCTGATAAATAGATTGTTGTCAAAAGTCTTCTATGGTATAAAGCACAGGCTTTACAAGCAACATTTTTTTTAAACACCACACATATATCGTCACATGGTTTGGGGTGCTTTTAAGCAACGGTAAGCTTCTCAACAAGTCTAGCAAAGATTTGTCATTAGCCAATAATCCGCCTGCCTTTAAAGTCAAACTATGGGGTATATGGAGGAATAACCCTTTATTTTTTGGAGTCATTATGCCTAATATCTCTATGCGTCAAATGTTGGAAGCGGGTGTTCACTTTGGTCACCAAACTCGCTACTGGAATCCGATGATGTCACCTTACATCTTCGGCGAACGCAATAAAATCCATATTATTAACTTGGAAAATACTTTACCAATGTACAACGATGCGTTGAACTTCATTGGTAAATTAGTTGCACGTCGTGGCACGGTGTTATTTGTCGGTACTAAACGTTCGGCGCAAGAAGCTGTTAAGCAAGCTGCAATTCAATGCGGTATGCCTTATGTTAACCGTCGTTGGTTAGGCGGTATGTTAACTAACTATAAAACGGTTAAATCTTCTATCAAACGCTTAAAAGACCTTGAAATTGAAGCGAATGATGGAACATGGAACAAGTTGTCTAAAAAAGAAGCCTTAGTCCGCAGTCGCGAATTAGAAAAATTAGAGCGCAGCTTAGGCGGCATTAAAAATATGGGCAGCTTACCTGATGCCTTATTCATTGTGGACGTTGGTCACGAAAAAATCGCGGTGAAAGAAGCCAATAAATTAGGCATTCCTGTCATCGGTATCGTAGATACTAACAACAGTCCATTAGGAATTGATTACGTCGTTCCTGGTAACGACGACGCAATCCGTGCAATTAGCTTATATGCTAACGGATTAGCTGATGCTGTATTAGAAGGCAAACAAGCCAGTTTACAAATTCGTGAAGATGAATTTGTTGAAGTTGTAGATGAGCCAGAAACTACAACCACTGAATCTGACAGTGCGGCAGATGAAGCGTAAAATTGGATAGGTCAGAATTAACAAAAGGTGAATTATATGGCAGAAATTTCTGCATCCCTCGTCAAAGAACTGCGCGAACGTACTGGCGCAGGCATGATGGAATGTAAAAAAGCACTTTCTGAAACCCAAGGCGATATCGAAGCTGCGATTGAATTAATGCGCAAAACTGGGCAAGCTAAAGCTGCGAAAAAAGCCGGACGGATTGCTGCTGAAGGTTTAATTTTAGTAAGCCAAGATGCTGAAAATGCTGTTATGGCAGAAGTTAACTGTGAAACAGACTTCGTTACTAAAAATGACGATTTCAAAATATTCTGCGATGTTGTTGTTAAAACTGCATTAGCAAGCAAAGCGGGTTCTTTAGAAGCTTTATTAGCGGCTAATTGCGACGGTAAAACCGTTGAAGAATTGCGCGCGGCGGCGGTTGCTAAAATTGGGGAAAATATCAGCGTTCGTCGTGTGATTTTATTCCCTATCGTTGAAGGTCGCTCCGTTGGCGTGTACTTACACGGCGCACGGATTGGCGTATTAACCGAATTAGAAGGTGGTACACCTGAGTTAGCCCGCGATGTTGCTATGCACGTTGCTGCTAGCCGTCCTGTTTGCGTCAGCGAAAAAGAAATTGACCCAGCATTATTGGCTAAAGAAAAAGAAATTTATTTAGCACAAGCGGCTGAGACAGGCAAAGGTAAACCTCAAGAAATTATTGAAAAAATGGTGATGGGCAAAGTGAAGAAATTCATTGGCGAAATCACTTTATTAGGTCAACCTTTCATTAAAGACCCAGACCAAAGCGTAGAAAAATTGCTCAATGCTAAAAAAGCAACTGCAATTCGTTTTGAGCGTTTTGAAGTCGGCGAAGGGATTGAAAAGAAAGTAGATAATTTCGTTGAAGAAGTAATGCAACAAGTGAAAGGAAACGCGTAATTTATGACTACTCCCACTTACCGTCGTGTTCTGCTAAAACTCAGTGGCGAAGCCCTGATGGGGGATTTAGACTACGGTTTAGATACCAATGTTTTATTGCGGATGGCAGATGAAGTTAATACCATCGTGCAATTAGGCGTACAAGTCGGTTTAGTGATTGGAGGCGGTAATATTTTTCGCGGGGCGGGGCTAACTGCGAGTGGGATTGACCGAGTTACTGGCGATCACATGGGAATGTTAGCCACCGTCATCAATGCTTTAGCGATGCAAGATGCGTTGTTACGTTTGAAATTAGATGCACGCGTGATGTCTGCGATTCGGATTGATGCCGTTTGTGAAGATTACACCCGTCGGCGGGCAGTCAATCATTTAGAAAAAGGTAGAGTGGTTATTTTTGCAGCGGGAACAGGGAATCCTTTTTTTACCACGGATTCAGCAGCAAGTTTGCGAGCCATTGAAATTAATGCTGATATTATGATTAAAGCCACGAAAGTGGACGGTGTATATACAGCCGACCCCGTAAAAAATCCTGATGCTAAACGGTTTACCCAATTAACTTATAATGAAGTGTTAGCACGACAATTAGGCGTGATGGATACCACCGCTGTGGTATTGTGTCGTGATCACCGTATGCCCTTGCGTGTCTTAGACATGGGCAAATCAGGCGCATTATTGCGCGCTGTGACAGGACAAGATGAAGGCACATTAGTGCATGGAAATGAATAGCCATTTTTTAGACCTTTGACAACAAAAAATAAATTTTAAAAAATGTTGAGGACGATTTAAAGATGACAGTAGAAACCACGAAAAAAAATGCGGAAACCCGCATGAAAAAAAGTATTGATGCACTAAAGTCAGAATTTATTAAAATTCGTACTGGACGGGCACATACCAGTTTATTAGACCATGTAAAAGTAACCTGCTATGGCTCTGAAATGCCTATTAATCAAGTGGCAACGATTACAGTTTTAGACAATCGTACTTTAGGCGTTTCTCCTTACGATAAAAATACGGTGAGTACAGTAGAAAAAGCCATTCGTGATTCTGATTTAGGTTTGAACCCTACTAACGCGGGCGGCGTGTTGCGTGTTCCTTTACCCCCAATGACTGAAGAACGGCGTAAAGAATTAGTTAAAGTTGTTAAACATGAAGCAGAGACAGCTAAAATTGCGATTCGCAATGTGCGGCGCGATGCAAATAGCGAATTAAAAGCCTTAGTTAAAGATAAATCTATTTCTGAAGACGAAGAAAAGCGGGCAGAAGAAGTCATTCAAAAACTGACGGATAAATATATTGCCGAAGTTGATACGCATTTTAGCGAAAAAGAACATGAATTAATGGAAGTTTAATGCAAGCAACATTGTTTGTTTTACACTGTCAGTTAAAATAGTTTTTTATCACTTTAGACCTACTTAACCATTTTTGCGTTATAGTAGGTCTAGCCATTTTCAATTGGACAGCGGCTGTCTTAAATTGTTTGACAATTGAATATCTTAGTTTTCACCTCTGTAGCATTGTCTTAATCACTCATGACCACCCTCCCTTTGTCACGCCTTCCTCGTCATATCGCCATTATTATGGATGGAAATGGACGATGGGCAAAAAAACGTCTATTACCTCGCACTGCCGGACATAAAGTTGGCGTTGAAAGCGTCAAACGGATTGTTAATTATTGCGGGGAATTGAAAATTGAAGCACTGACTTTATTTGCGTTCAGCAGTGAAAATTGGCGACGACCTACAGAGGAAGTTAGTGTATTAATGCAATTATTCATGTGGTTATTAGAGCATGAAATTGAAAACTTGCATAAAAATCAAGTTTGTGTTCGGGTGATTGGTGACCGAACAGCTTTTATGCCGCAATTACAAACTTTAATTGAAAAAGCCGAGCATAAAACTAAAGAGAATTCAGGTTTAAAACTGGTCATTGCCGCCAATTACGGTGGACAATGGGATATTGCCCAAGCAGCGCGGCAAGTAGCGGCACAAGTAGAAGCGGGGCAATTACGCAGTGAAGAAATTACCGCCGAGGTTTTTGGACGCTATGTCTGCTCTGCTGATTTACCGCCGCCCGATTTATTTATTCGCACGGGTAATGAGCAACGCATTAGCAATTTTTTATTATGGCAATTGGCTTATACTGAGTTATATTTTACCGACATCTTATGGCCAGATTTTGACCGCGCCACTTTAGACAAGGCTTTGCAGGAATTTGCACAGCGACAACGGCGATTTGGGCAAACCAGCGAACAGGTTGAAAAAAATGTTTAAGGAACGCTTGCTGACTGCGAGTGTTCTCATCCCCATCTTCACTTGGGAAGTAATACAAGCAGATTCGCATAGTCTGGCAGTATTATTTGCGTTAGTCATTCTGATTGCAGCATGGGAATGGGGCGGTATTTGTGGCTGGAATGAACAGCATAAACGCTGGTTATACAGTGGTAGCATTGTTTTATGTCTGATTGCAAGTCAATGGTTGTTAGAGTATTTTCCAACAATTTTGCTTTCTATGCTATTGATAACACTGGCGTGGTGGCTATTTGCTACGCTTTGGTTAGCGCGTTATCAGTTAGGTTATGATAATTTACCCAGTTCCACAGTAGAAAAAGCTTTGATTGGCGGCTTAATTCTTGTGCCTGCATGGAATGCTTTGTTTATTCTGCATTATTATTATGGTGGGCAATGGGTTTTATTTTTGTTTATCTTAATCTGGACAGCAGACAGCGGCGCGTATTTATCGGGTAAACGTTTTGGTAAACAAAAACTTGCCGATAAAATCAGTCCAGGTAAAACATGGGAAGGGGTGTTTGGGGCGTTATTAATGAGTTTTGTGGTCGCATTGCTCTATGTTTTGTGGTTCACCAAAATGTCATTGCTTGCCTGTTATGCTTTTCTATTTCTGTGTTTAATCACTGTCATTGCTTCAATTGTCGGCGACTTATTAGAAAGCTTGTTTAAACGCAAAGCGGGCTTAAAAGACAGTAGTCGCATTTTGCCAGGGCATGGGGGCATTTTAGATAGAATTGACAGCATGACTGCGGCTGCTCCGATTTTTGTATTAGGGCTTATTTTACTTTCTCCGTTTTTTTAAACAGGTTGACTTATGATTGGTGTAACAATTCTTGGCGCGACAGGCACAATTGGGATAAATACCCTTTCTGTCTTACAACAACATCCTGAACAATACACCGTCATCGCTTTGACCGCGCAGCGTAATGTTGAAGTGCTGTTTCAACAATGTTTGCAATATCAGCCTTGTTACGCGGTTATGGTAGAACAACAGGCGGCGCAACAGTTGCAGCAACGTTTACAAGCCGTTGGCAGTAAAACCGAAGTTTTAGCAGGTGCAGAACATTTATCCACCGTTGCGCAATTAAGTGAAGTCGGCGTAGTGATGGCGGCAATCGTCGGCGGGGCGGGATTAGTCCCCACATTAGCCGCTGCGCAGGCGGGAAAACGGGTGTTGTTAGCCAATAAAGAAGCGTTAGTGATGTCTGGACAGCTATTTATGGATGCGGTACATCAACATCATGCTGAATTGTTGCCCATTGACAGTGAACATAATGCTATTTTCCAGTGTTTACCTGCGCCTAATCTACAGCATTCTCCCAATTTTCATTTAAATGCTAGCGGTGTGCAAAAGATTTTATTAACTGCGTCGGGCGGCCCTTTCCGCAATTATCCTTTAGACCAGTTATCCACCGTGACACCAGAACAAGCGTGTGCACATCCCACTTGGAATATGGGGCGTAAAATTTCCGTCGATTCCGCTACAATGATGAATAAAGGTTTAGAAGTCATTGAAGCGTGTTGGTTATTTGCGGCGTATCCTGAGCAAGTAGAAGTGATTTTACATCCACAAAGCGTTATTCATTCTATGGTGGCTTATGTGGATGGTTCTGTCTTAGCCCAATTAGGCAATCCCGATATGCGTACCCCTATTGCGCACGCTTTGGCGTATCCGCAACGTATCAGCTCGGGTGTAAAACCGCTTAATTTAGTAGAAATTGCTAAGCTAGAATTTATGGAAATGGATTTTAAACGTTTCCCCTGTTTAACTTTGGCGTATCAAGCCTTGCGCACGGGTGGAACAGCAACCACTATTTTAAATGCTGCCAATGAAATTGCAGTGGCGGCATTTTTAGAGCGTCGTTTGAAATTTACCCAAATTGCGAGCGTTATCGAACAAACGCTTGCGCAATTACCCGTACAAGCGGCGGCAAGTCTAAATATCATTTTAGAAACAGACCAGTTAGCACGGCAAACAGCGACACGTTTAGTCACTGCATTTGCTTCTTAATTTATTGATTATCTGAGCTGCTTATGTTAACTCTTCTTTCTTTTATTATTGCCATCAGTATTTTAGTGACTATTCACGAATTTGGACATTACTGGGTAGCAAAGAAATGTGGTATCAAAATCCTCAAGTTTTCCGTTGGTTTTGGACAAACTTTGTGGTCACGGCGTTACGGTGCTGACCAAACAGAATTTATCATTGCTGCCATTCCTTTAGGTGGATATGTACAGATGTTGGATGAACAAGAGGGACAAATCGCTCCTGAAGAACAACATCGCGCATTTAATCGCCAATCTTTAGCGGTTCGTTCTGCGGTGGTGTTAGCAGGACCTCTGGCTAATTTTCTTTTTGCCATCGCCGCCTATAGTTTAATTTATATGATAGGGGTTTCTGGGCTTAAACCGATTATTGGTGAAGTAACCCCCAATAGCCCCGCCGCGCAAGCAGGATTGCAAGCAGAACAACAAATTATCGCAGTGGAAGGACAAGCAGTATCTCTTTGGCAAGAAGTGATTGAAGACACATTACCCCACATTTTATCGCAAGAAGTTGTGCATTATACCGTGCAACATCCTCGGGGTTATGAGCAAGAAATTGAACTTGATTTGCGACATTTATCGTTGGATAACTTAGGTCGTGGGCAATTTTTTGATAAAGTAGGCATGTTTCCCATTCGTCCCCACGCCCCCGCCGTGATTAATAAAGTAATGGATAACAGTGCGGCAGCACGAGATGGATTACAAGCAGGCGATAAAGTATTGGCAATTGATGGGCAACAGATTGATGATTGGTATCAATTTGTGCAAAAAATTACCAAAAATCCTGAGCATAAACTTACGTTAACGATTGAAAGAGCTGGTAAAACACTCAATGTCATTACTACGCCTAAAAATGAAGCAGGACAAGGTAAATTAGGCATTGCGATGCAAGCTCCTCCGCCTTTACCTGAGCAGTATTTTACTGTAAAAAGCTATGGTTTTTTCCAAGCGGTATGGGCAAGTATGCAAAAAACATGGGATTTAAGTTTCATGACTATAGAAGTCATGGGAAAAATGTTAACTTTACAATTATCAACTGAACATATTAGCGGTCCCATTAGCATTGCCCAATTTGCGGGACAATCTGCTGAAAGCGGTGTTGTGCCTTATTTGTTATTTTTGGCTCTTGTAAGCTTAAGTTTAGGTGTAATTAACTTATTCCCACTCCCGCCATTAGACGGGGGGCATTTAATGTTGTACAGTATCGAACTATTAAAAGGCAGTCCCGCATCCGCAGAAACCCAATTGTGGTTACAAAAAGTTGGTTTTGTTTTTGTAATAAGTCTGATGGGATTAGCAATTTTTAATGATTTAGACCGTTTATTTAGTTAGAATTTTTCTTTACATTAGACAACGTTTTTATCCGTCATCTCTTTCGTTTGCGATGCGTATCGGCTGAAAAAGTCAGTCTATAAACAATATTCTACGAGTATATTACTCATTTTATCTCAACATCAGCATCGTAAACATAGCCTTATAATTTTGGATAGTTGAATGCGTTTAACCTGTTGCCATCACTATTTACCCAATATCAAACCTCTTTCCCGTTATTATTCACGAATCCTTCCATCGCTGTGTTTTGGGCTGTTCGCAGGGTTATTTCATACGGCTGCCTTTGCTTTTCCTGCGTTTACAATAGATGATATTCGGATTGATGGACTTAAACGTACCGCCATCGGTACGGTATTTAATTATTTGCCTGTTAAAACAGGCGACCGCTTTGATGATGATAAATCTTCTATTGCCATGACGAGTTTATTTAAATCGGGATTATTTAAAAATATCCAATTTAGTCGTGAAGGTAATATTTTAATTATTACACTAGAAGAGCGTCCTGTTATTGCTTCCATTCAATTTGAAGGCAATAGTGATTTAAAAAGCGAAGATTTAACTAAAGCCCTTAAAAATATTGGTTTTGCTGAAGGACGAATCTTTGACCGCGCAATTTTAGAGCGGGTAGAATTAGAATTACAACGTCAATATTTTGCGCAAGGCAAATATGGCGTTAAAATTGAATCAACAGTGACCCCGTTAGATTCTAATCGGGTAGGATTAAAAATTAATGTCGCTGAAGGGGAAGTTGCCCGCATTCGGCAAATTAATATTATTGGCAATAAGAGTTTTAGTGATAGCGACTTATTAGACCAATTGCAACTGACAACGGGGAATTGGTTATCGTTCATTTTTAACGACAATCAATATTCACGGCAAAAATTAACGGCTGACTTAGAAAGTTTACGCGCCTATTATTTAGACCGTGGTTATATTAATTTTTCGGTAGATTCCACCAGCGTTTCTATTAGTCCAGACAAAGAAAATGTGTATATCACCATCAATATTACCGAAGGGGATAAATACACTGTTCGCGAAGTCAAATTAGCTGGTAATTTAATTGTGCCTGAGCCAGAATTGCGCGAAAAAATTACAATTAAAACCGATGATTTATTCTCACGCAAAACTGTAGCATCCACGACAGAAGCGATTTTAGAGCGCGTCGGTGATGAAGGTTATGCTTTTGCAAACGTTAATCCTGTGCCTGATGTGGATAATGCCAATAAAACGGTCGCGCTTACTTTTTTCATTGACCCAGGTAAGCGTGTTTATGTACGACGGATTAACTTTACGGGCAACAATCGCACCCGCGATGAAGTGATGCGTCGTGAAATGCGGCAAATGGAATCGGGCTGGATTTCTACCAAAGCCGTAAAACGCTCTAAAGAACGTTTAGAACGGTTAAACTATTTTGATAATATCAACATAGAAACCCCACTCGTTCCTAATCATGATGATTTAGTTGATATTAATATCGGCGTAGAAGAGCGGCGATTTGGCAACTTTATGGCAGGTGTAGGTTTTTCACAAAACCAAGGGATTTTATTTAACTTTAGCGTACAAGAAGATAATTTCTTAGGCTCTGGTAAAAACGTCGGGCTTTCCTTTAACAATAGCCAAGTCAACACTGTTTATAGTTTCTCCTATATCAATCCCTATTCTGATATTGATGGGGTAAGTCGTGGTTTTAACTTATCTTATCGTAAAACGGATGCTGAAGAAGCGAATTTAAGTCGCTATGCAACCGATGTTTATGGAGGGGGATTAACTTATGGCATTCCGATTAGTGAATATAATAGTGTCCGTTTAGGTTTTGAATATGACCATACCCGTTTAAAGACGACTGAATATAGTCCTCAAGAAATTTTCAATTTTATCAAAGACCATGGAGACAATTATGATTCTTATCGCGTCTCTCTAGGATGGTCACGCGATACACGAAATAACCCTCTATTACCTACAAAAGGCACATTACAATCGCTTACTGGAGAAGTTGCATTACCTTTCAGTGACTTGGCGTATTATAAATTGCGTTATCGCCATCAATGGTTTTACCCATTAAGTGACGACTATACGCTATTATTAGAAGGTGAAGTTGGGTATGGAGACGGATATGGCGATACAAATGACTTACCCTTCTTTGAAAACTTTACAGCAGGCGGTCCACGCAGTGTGCGTGGTTTTGAAGAAAATACGTTGGGTCCTTTAGATACCCCTACCGATGCTACACGCGAGCGGAGACCATACGGAGGCAATTTAAAAGTCGTAGGCTCAGCCGAAGTGTTGTTACCTGTTCCTTTTGCAACGAATGTAAAATCTTTTCGCCTCTCTGCCTTCTTAGATGCGGGCAATGTGTTTGGTTATAACGAAGATTTTGATGTTGATTTTATCCGTGTTTCTACAGGTTTATCAGCTATTTGGGCTTCTCCTTTAGGTTTATTAACCATCAGCGTCGCAAAACCACTGATTAAGGAAGATTATGACCAAGTTCAATCGTTCCAATTCTCTATAGGAACTCCGTTCTAATGAGTTTTTATGGCTTGAATAGTTTTTTTATTCGATATTTTTGTTAAGATGATGCAAATTGAGAAGTAATCCAGCACGGATTATTTCTTAACTACTTAATTTTATTTGTTTGGTTGCGTTTATGAAACTTCTATCAAAATCGATTATTACTTTAGGCTTACTTAGTGTGTTAGGTTTTTCTTCTGCTCATGCAGCAGATTTAAAAATTGGTTTTGTTAATCCCGTCAAAGTGATGGAATCCTCAAAACAAGTTCAGTTAGCAGACAAACGTTTACAAGATGAATTTTCTTCACGGCAAAAACGCTTAGTCAGTGCTCAACAAGAAATTCGTAAAATGGAAGAGAAATTATCTAAAGACTCTGCCATTATGAGTGAAGACGAAAGTCAACGTCAAAGCCGCGATTTAATTTCCAAAAAACGGGATTTAAAACGCGAACAAGATGAATTTCGTGAAGATTATAATTTTCGCCGCAATGAAGAATTAGATAAATTGCAAAAAAGCATTTTAGAAGTAATTCAAAAAATTGCTAAAGAAGAAAATTATGATTTTGTCTTAAGTGATGGTGTCGTTTGGGCGAGTGACCGCGTTGATATTACTGATACGGTTTTAGGTCGTTTAAACCGCTAAACTTTCGTTCTGTTGTCTATTTACTTTGTCTTTTATCGCCCGTTATGTTACCTACTTTTTCGCTGATTGAATTAGCTGATTATCTTGGTGCCGTCTTAGAAATACCAAAGCAAACGGGCGATTCTGAACACTTCTTAAATACCCGCCGTATTTCAGGCATTTCGACTTTACGCAAAGCACAAACGCACGAAATTAGTTTTTTTAGCAATCGTATATACCGTGATGATTTACGTCAGACACAAGCCGCTGCTGTTATCTTATCAGCACAAGATAAGGTAGAATGCCCAGTTTGTTGTTTAATTATGGCAAATCCCTATTTAGGCTATGCCAAAGTAGCACAGTTATTTCATCCTACACCGCGCTATCCCGCAGGACGACATCCTAGTGCTATTATTGATAGTCGTGCTGAGGTTGCAGAAAGTGCTACTATAGGTGCAAATGTAGTCATTGAAGCGGGTGCGCGCATTGGCGAACGCGTCTATATTGGCGCGGGTTGTGTCATTGGTGCAGGCGTAGAAATTGCTGACGATTGCCGTTTAGTTGCAAATGTTACCTTGTGTACAAGTACACGTTTAGGGCAACGGGTCATTATTCATCCAGGGGCAGTCATTGGTTCTGATGGTTTTGGTTTAGCTAATGATGCTGGACAATGGGTTAAAATTCCCCAATTAGGCGGCGTTATTATCGAAGATGATGTAGAAATCGGCGCAAATACAACGATTGATAAAGGGGCATTAGAAGATACTTGGATTGGGCGGGGTGCAAAATTAGATAATCAAATCCAAGTCGCGCACAATGTACAAATTGGCGAAAATACTGCCATCGCGGGATGCGTTGGTATTGCTGGCAGTACGCATATTGGCAAAGGCTGTATGATTGGCGGTGGAGTGGGTATTTCAGGACATTTACAAATAGCTGATAATGTCTATGTAACAGGTGGCTCAGTCATTTTACAATCTATTACTGAAGCTGGTTTGTACTCCTCAGGAACGCCCTTACAACTTAACGCACAATGGCATCGTAATTTTATTCGTTTTAAACAATTGGATGAATTGCATAAACGAATTCAAATTTTAGAACAATTAAACAAGAAAAAAGCTGAATAGATTTCAGAAATTTTTTGAACAAAACCACAGGGGCTTACTGGTAAGCGGATTGTTAAACAAAAAACAAAGTATTACCGCTTTCAAGTACAATCATGTTTTAAAGCCTATTGACTACAACGATAGCAGGCGATTACGCCTATTGTTTTTAAACTTATGAATAGTATGGATATTCACCAAATCCTGCAACATTTACCTCATCGTTATCCTTTTTTACTCATTGATAGAGTATTAAATTATACCTTGGGTGAATCGTTGACGGCGATTAAAAATGTAACGTATAACGAACCATTTTTCCAAGGACATTTTCCGCACCGTCGGGTTATGCCTGGTGTTTTAATTATTGAAGCAATGGCGCAAGCCACAGGAGTGCTCGCGTTTAAAACTAGCGAAGCCCAACCTGATGATAAATCATTATATTATTTAGTAGGTATTGATAACGCACGTTTTAAACAACCTGTTGAACCTGGTGACCAATTGCTCATCGAGGTTAAATTAATCAAACGTGCACAAGGGGTCTGGAAATATAGTGCCACTGCTCATGTAGAGGGTAAATTAGTTTCTAGTGCTGATTTAATGTGTATGAAACGGGATATTCCCACCTAATTGCGTCCATGCTGATACATCCAACTGCTATTATTGACCCCCGTGCCGAACTGGATTCCAGCGTTGAAGTTGGTGCATATTCAATTATTGAAGGCACAGTGCAAATTGGGGCAAATACCAAAATTGCGCCTCATGTGGTGATTAAAGGGCCGACACGAATCGGATGTGAAAATCGCATCTATCAATTTGCTTCTTTAGGCGAAAATCCACAAGATAAAAAGTATGCTGGCGAAGTTGAAACCTATTTAGAAATTGGCGACCGTAACGAAATCCGCGAATATTGCACAATGAATCGTGGCACGATTCAAGGCGGCGGTTTAACCAAAGTCGGTGATGATAATTGGATTATGGCATACACGCATTTTGCGCATGATTGCATTGTGGGCAATCACACGATTTTTGCTAACGGTGCGTCAATTGCTGGACATGTACAAGTTGGCGATTATGCCATTCTTGGTGGTTTTACGGGAGTGCACCAATTCTGTCGTTTAGGCGCGCATTGTTTCACGGGCGGCGGCTCTATTATTTTTAAAGATGTGCCTCCTTATGTAACCGTGTGGGGAAATCGTGCAGAAGCGTATGGCATTAATAAAGAAGGATTAAAGCGACGGGGTTTTAGCCCAGAAGCAATTAATCAATTACACCATGCCTATAAAATTATTTACAAAAATAATTTAACAACGCAACAAGCTTTAGAGCAATTAAAACAGCTTACTCAAGAATGTGATGCTGTTAATTTATTGGTTGAATTTTTACAAAATTCTGAACGTGGTATTGTACGTTAATGCAAAATAACGATACCTGTGCAAGTTATGAATAATCCTTTTGAGCATTATGCCCGCCCCAATGTCATGGTTGATGTCGTTATTTTTACGATTCAACAAGATACCTTAAAAGTTTTATTGATAAAGCGTGCGATTCCGCCTTTCGAAAATGATTGGGCATTACCGGGAGGCGCAATTCATATCGAAATAGATGACAGCTTAGAAGCAGCGGCAATGCGTGAATTGCGCGAAGAAACTGGACTAGACCCGCAAGCGGTTGATGCCAATGGTTCACCGCGTCATTATTTAGAACAACTTTCTACCTATGGCAATCCGCGCCGTGACCCGCGTGGCTGGACTGTTTCTATTGCCTATTTTGCCCTTGTTCCTGTAGATGTCGCGCATTTAACAGCGGGCACAGATGCAAAAGCAGCACAATGGCATCCTATTTATGGTGATAAAGTGGAGTTGTCTTTAGCTTTTGACCATGCCAAAATTTTGCAAGATGCCATCACCCGTTTACGTTCTAAGTTAGATTACACCGACATTGCTGTACATTTTTTGCCACAAGAATTTACGTTGAGTGAATTACAGCATGTTTATGAAATCATCATGCAGGAAAAACTCAATAAAAGTTCATTTCGTTTACGCGTTGAGCGGGCTTGTATGGTGCGTCCAATTGAGGGAAAAATGCGTTTAGGCTCAAATCGTCCCGCACAATTATATGAATTTATTGAAAAAAATGACCGCCTATTTTTTCCGCGTAGTTTAGCATGGGCACAAGAGCGAAAAAAATAGTATTTTTTACTACCAGTCTTTAAAGTTTAATACTTGTCCTTTTGTTCGCACTTGCTCAATCCGTTTGAGTATGAGTTGCGCATATACCCAGCCGCCTGTATCTAATTCACCTAGTGCTAATATACCATCATCGGGAAATCCAATATCAACTGGGCTAAAAATGCCCGCCCGTCCGCGATTAATATCAATAGTTGCTGACCATTCCGCATTGCCGACAGTGACCGATTGCATTACAAAGCATTGATTTTCCAAAGCACGCGCCCGACAGCCGAGCTGCACGCGATGATAACCTGCTAAAGTGTCTGTACAACTTGGAATTGCGATTAACGTCGCGCCTTTTTCGGCTAATTCACGGATAAGTAAGGGAAATTCGCTATCATAACAAATGGCAATCCCGAGTAATCCCCATGGTGTGGGGAACACTTGCGTAGTTTCTGCGGCTTGCAAAACTTGGCATTGTTCGCGCTCAAAGCGGGTTAAACGGCGTTTATCTTGGCTTGCCATGTGTCCATCGGGATAAAACAAGTAAGCGCGATTTGCATATTTACCATTGTCTAAAGCCGTTATAAATGTGCCTGCCACAATGTGAACTTGATATTGAATCGCAAGTTGTTTAAATAATTCAGTAAATTGGGGTAATAATGTTTGTAATTGTGCGAAATGTACGGGAATGCTGTCTGTGCTTTGATTGGTGAAATGCGTTAATTCAAAACATAAATATTCAGGAAAAACCAATAATTGCGCATTATTTTGAGCGGCTTCTGCAACCCATTGCTGAATTTTCGCGCTAAAAGCTGCCCAGTCAGGCAACGCATCAATTGAATATTGTGCGCTGGCAACGGTTAAAGTTGCTAAAGAACTCATTTTGTTTAATCCTTGTTTTTTAGACAATGGTTTTTAACCAGAAAGACATAGGTTTAGGCGATTCTTGATTTTCATCGCACTCTTTCCAGATAAAAGTTGTATGTAATTCTGGATGGAAAACAAAGCCTTGTTGTTGCCAAAAACTGTTTAAAGGACGATAGTCGAGCGGGCGGCGCGGATGATTGGCAGGGCGATCAACGGCGCAAAACGCGAGATAGTCAAATTTACCAACGGTACGGGCGTGGCGTTCGCGTTCTTCAAAAAAGCGTTTACCTAAACCTAAACCCCGATAGTTTTTTTGCAAAACCGATTCGCCGAAATAAAAAATTTTTTGAATGTCAAAGTGACATTGTAAAAAAGGTTGTTGAAAGTCGTGAACTTCATCAGCTAATGGTAACGCGGTTGATGCGCCGACTATTTTTTCATCATCCGCAATTAAAACAACAATGCTTTTTTCACTGTTGATATAACGCAATAGATAATGTTGCTCATATTCTAAAGTTCCTTCGTATAAATAAGGAAATTCATTAAATACTTCAATGCGTAAAGCGGCAATTTGCGGTAAATAAGGCGTAATTGCGTGTCCTGAAAGAGTGATGATTTTTAGCATATTTTTTAAAAAGTTGAATATCGTCGTTTTTACAAATAAAATGAGATTTCTTTTTACTAAACTTTAACTGAAGATAGAAGTTTCTTAAAGCAACTTTAATTTATTTTTTTATACTTTTTATAAATAAAAGCATTTATTGATGTACTTAAATTATGGATATTGAATTACTCGTTATTTCACATAAACAACCTGATTGGATTAATACCGGTTTTAATGAGTATGCTAAACGATTGCCGCCGCATTGTCAGTTAAAGCTGATAGAAATCGCCGCGCCAAAGCGGGGGAAAAATGCGGATACTGCGCGTTTGATGCAAGAAGAAGGCGATAAAATGCGGGCGGCATTGCGACAAGGGACGCATGTCATTGCGTTGGATGAGCGCGGCAAGCAGTGGTCGAGTGTGGAAGTTGCGCAACAATTGCAGCATTGGCTGACACATTATCCGCATGTGAGTTTGTTGATTGGCGGCGCGGATGGGCTTGCGCCAAATTGTTTGCAGCTTGCACAGCAGCGTTGGAGTTTATCGAATGCGACTTTGCCACATGGATTGGTACGGGTGATGGTTGCTGAGCAGTTGTATCGTGCGTGGAGTTTGCT
>CAZKST010000017.1:0-24508 GCA_964555395.1 uncultured Thiotrichaceae bacterium
CCCATCCTACACAGTTTTTTTATTCAACTGCGTAATTCCTAATAAATATAAAAAACAAAGGGATTTAAACGCAAAGCGTAATCTCCCTAAAACAGAAATCGTAGCGTAAATTGTTGGACAGCTTTTTGCCAAAATGAAAAATGGAGTCATTGACAAATAGCGCGTGTTGCTCGCAACCCTATTACAAGCACAGCACGCTAAAGTGTTAATGCACTATAACAACAGTCGTTATAGAACATTTTTTAATTGCATAACGTTTTGAGGCTTTCATGAAATTGCATAACCTGATTTTTCACTTCTTTTTAACCACTTCGCTTTTGATGACACAGACAATTTATTCGCCAATGGCATACGCGCAACTGGCGAATAATGAAACAGAACTGTTAGAGGACAATAATAATGGTAACGATGCTGTTGAAAAACGCTTGCAACGTTTAGACAGCAATGATGATGGCAAAATTTCCATTGATGAATTGCAAAAGGTACAAACCGACCGCTTTAACAAAATGGATGTAAATCATGATGGTATCATTAGTAATGTAGAGTTTAGCGAGTATCATCAACAATTGCAGAGTAAAGTAGTACAACACCAATTTTTGCGGTTTGACAAAAATAGTGATGGTAAATTAGACAATGGCGAATATCAGGCAGTGAGCCAAATGGGTAAAGGGCGAGCCATTCAACACAATTTGCCTGCTTTTGCGCAAGCGGATAGTGACCGCGATAACGCCATCAGTTTGACCGAATGGCAAGTATTACGTCCTCAAAAAACCAGAACTGCCGTATTTCAAAAACTGGATAGCAATAAAGATGGTAAAATTGGTCAAGATGAATTTTGGCAAAGCCGACAAGAATGGTTTAAGAAAATGGATAGCAATAGCGATAATTTCCTGACCGTGAAAGAACTCGCGGCTAAAATGCCAAAAAATACTTTAGAATAATCACATTTTCCCTTCTTGTTCAGACTAGCATCTCTGCTAGTCTGCTCTTTATCTTTTCATTATTATTTTTCTTGCTCTCAGTAATCAACTAGATGTACTCTATTTAAGCATTTTGCTATAAGTAACAACTTTAATTCTTTTGTAGATACCCTATATTCAAAAGAACAAAGTTTTTTATACATTAATTTTTTATTGATAATGCTACCCGAATTGATTACATTCCGCCGTTATTTCAATCAATTTTCTTTATATACTATTCTTATCGTGCCGATTATTTTACATTTAGTTGTAACTGTCGGTCTGGTTATTTATTTGTCCTCGCGCAATAGCGAACAAGCCATTTATAATTTATCGGGTCAAATTCATAAACAAGTTTCAGCACGCATTGAACAATATTTATCGGGTTATTTAGAAAAACCACAACTTATTAATCGTTTGAATTTAGATGCAGTTAATAATGAACAATTGGATTTAACTCATTTACGAGAATTAGAACGACATTTCAAATCCCAATTATTGCAATTTCAGACAGTAGATTCTATTTATTATGGTGGTTTAAAGGGTGAGTTTGTCGGCGTAAATGTAAAAGATGAATGGATAATGCACGCTGAAATCGATAAACCTAATCAATTATATAAAAGTAATTTAGTTGCAGAACAATTTGAAAAAATAGCAAATGATTATGATGTAAAAGAAGAAATTTGGTATAAACAAGCAATGCAAAATCTGAAAGCACAATGGAGTCCTATTGCGCAATATAATGCAAGTGATAGCTTTATTTTGAGCTTTAATCAAGCAATTACTACTAACTCGTGCATATCCAAAAAATGCGAAAAAGTTCAAGGTGTGTTTTCAACGCAATTAAATTTATCTGCATTAAGCCATTTCTTAGCTCAATTAAATGTTGAAGAAACCAGTTCTATTTTTATTATTGAACCTAATGGATTATTAGTTGCAACCTCTTCCCAAGAAATTCCTTATACTGTGGGTAGAAAAATTAAACGTCTTTCTGCCATTGAAAGTTCTAATTTCCTAATTAAAGAAGCAGTAAAGCAATTACAACAAAAAAATGAAGATTTAACACAAATCAAAACCCCTTTGCAATTTAGTTATAAAGCAGGAAATCAACGTTATTTAATACAATTTACGCCTTATAGTACAGCGGGTTTAGAATGGTTAATTGGGGTAGTTGTTCCAGAAGCTAGTTTAATGGGACAGATTTATAAAAATACACAATATACTTTACTACTTTCTTTATTAGCTTTAATTATTGCCATTGCATTAGGTTTAAGGTTAGTTAATTGGATTGTCCGCCCAATTACCATTTTAGAAACTACAACACGGCGTATTGCGCAAGGACGTTTTGATGTTTTACCCAATTTTAGCCGTCAAGATGAATTAGGACGTTTAAGCCGCTCTATTAATGAAATGGCGTTACAATTACGTTCTTCTTTTGAACAACTACAAAATAAAAATGAAGAATTAATGCAACTCCGTGAATTAGATGCTTTAAAATTTCATGATATGGCGGAAAATATACCAGAGGTTTTATTTCAAATTTATTGTTTGCGGGATGGCACATTAGGCTTTAATTATTTAAGTGCACGTTGTTATGATTATTTTGGTTATCTACCAGATGAATTAATTAGAGATTGGAAAAAATTTCCTTTACCCGAAGATAAAAGAATAGAGTTTGAACAAAGCTTACGCCAAGCGGCAAACCATTTAATAGAAAACCTTGACCAATACAAAGTAGATGAATGGCAATATGAAGTACAATTATATGATATTAAATCAAAATTACGTTGGTATCGTTGTGTTGCTCGTTTAAATTTGAATTCGCAAGAAGATATATTTTTTAATGGAATTTTAGTGGATATGACTGACAGTCATTCAATCCAAGAAAATTTAAAATTTGCAAAAGAACAAGCGGAATTAGCCCAAAAATCTGCTGAAAATGCCAATCAAGCCAAGAGTTCTTTCTTAGCAACGATGAGTCATGAATTGCGTACTCCTTTAAATGGAATTTTAGGTTATGCACAAATTTTAGGTAATGATAGTCAGTTAAATGAAAAACAATTAGAAGAAGTAAAAATTATTCAACGGAGTGGACATCATTTACTCACTTTGATTAATGATGTATTAGATTTAGCAAAAATTGAAGCAGGCAAATTAGAAATAGTCGCTAATGAGTTTAACTTACAAGATTTCTTTAAAGAAATTGTTGACTTATTCAAAATAAATACTCGCCAAAAAAATTTAGAATTTTCTTTTCAAGTATTAAATGAAGGCAAAATTGCACGTTTGAGTGATTTGCCAATGATGGTGCAAATGGATGAAAAGCGGTTACGGCAAATTTTCTTTAATTTATTGAGCAATGCGATTAAATTTACGCAACAAGGAAAAGTCGGTTTAATTTTAGAACGGCAAAATATGAACTTGCGGTGTAAAATTCAAGATACAGGCATTGGAATTGCGGAGAATGATTTAGAGAAAATATTTATTGCTTTTCAACAAGTCGGTAATAAAGCTTATCAAACAGAAGGAACAGGATTAGGTTTGGCAATTACGCAGCGTTTAGTGCGTAAATTGGGGGGAGAATTAAAAGTTATTAGTCAATTGGGTGAAGGAAGTTGTTTTCATTTTGAAATTCCTTTGAATATTGTTTTAGATAAGAAAATAGGACAGCCCAACGCTGCAACGACTATAGAACAACGACAAAAAATTGTTGGTTATGAGGGAGAGCCACGCCGCATTTTGATTGTGGATGATTCTTTAGAAAATCGTATTTTATTGCATAATTGGTTAAGTCATATCGGTTTTATCTTATTAGAAGCAGATAATGGAGAAACTACGATTAGTTTATTAGAGGAATGTTATCAAACAAGAACAATCCCTGATATTATATTGATGGATATGAAAATGCCTGTAATGGACGGGATTACTTGTACACGACAGTTACGCACTGATAACCGTTTTCTTCATTTGCCAATTATTGCAGTTTCTGCTAGCACTTTTATTGCTGAACAAAAGAGTTATTTAGCCGCAGGGTGCAATTATTTCTTAGGAAAACCAGTGCAATTTAGAGAATTATTTGAGGTGTTGGAGAAATATTGTCATTTGCAATGGAAATATGCAAAAGAAGTAAAAGTAGAAAATTATTCAGCAGAAGTGTCATTGCCAAATATTGAATTATTACCTTTACCAACTTTAGAACATTTATGGGAATTATTGCATATTGTAGAAGCGGGTAATTTACGTTTCTTTTTACAACGTGCAGAACAATTGCTTAAAGAATATAGCCAAACTAATAATGAATTTTTACAAGCATTATTGTTATTAGCGAAAAATTTTGAAATGCGTAAATTAAAAACTTCTTTAAAAGAAGCGATAGAAAAACTAGAAACAGATACAGAGTTTAGTTAACCCAAATTTGACGAGATAATTTAGATTAAAACAAAGACCTGCTAGGTTTTAAAAACCTAGCAGGTCTATTTTTATTTATATAACCAAACCCGCATTAAAGACAATAATTTATCTGTATCTACGGGTTTGCTTAAATAATCATTTGCCCCTGCTTCAATACATTTGGTTTTATCACCTTTCATTGCTTTGGCAGTTAAAGCAATAATCGGAAGATTCTGTAATTTGAGCTGCTGGCGAATGGCTTGCATGGTTTCATAACCATCCATGCCCGGCATCATAATATCCATTAAAACGATATTAATATCAGGTTGTTCGCGTAGTAAATTCAAGGCTTCTTGCCCTTCGTTAGCCACTAAAACCTCCATATTTTTGCCTTCTAAAAAGGTCGCTAACGCATAAGTATTGCGAATATCATCATCTACTAACAAAATTTTGCGCCCGTTTAGCAAGCTTTCTTTATCGTGTAAACGTTGCAAAGTCTTTCGCTTATCTTTGGAAAGACTGGCGGCAATTTGATGTAAAAACAAAGTTGTTTCATCTAATAACCGCTCAGGCGATTGCACAGGTTTAATGGTCAATCGTTCTTCGCAATGTTGCAATTCTACAATTTCCTCATGACGCAATTCACGTTCAGCATAAACAATGACAGGCGTTGTTTTGAAATTATCTAATTCGCTTAATTGTTCAAGGAATTTAATCCCTTGCCCTTGTTCAATGTCCACGTCGATGATTAAACAATCATATTGCTCAGTCAGGAGATTTTTTTGCGCGGTGTCTAAGTCAGCAACCACTTCTATTGTATTATCCTTGTTTTCAACCATTTGCAGCATTTTCACTTGCCGCTCACGGTCGGAAACCACCATTAATACTTGTTTAACTTGTTTGCTAATGAATTGCTCAATTGTGCGGAAAGCAAGACTTAATTCTTCAATATTCACGGGTTTAATTAAATAACCAATCGCGCCCATGCGCCGTGCGTCAATGGTGTGGTCGGCAGCAGACATGAAATGTACTGGGATATGCCGCGTGTCGGGGTCGTCTTTTAAGCGTTCCATGACTGACCAACCATCTAATAAAGGCAAACCAACGTCTAAAATAATGGCGTTGGGTTTATATTTTTGCGCTAAGTATAAGCCTTCTTGTCCATCAGCAGCCATCAGGCATTTAAAGCCTTTTTCGTGTGATAAATCTAGCAGTAAATTGGCAAAATTTTGTTCATCTTCAACAATTAATAAAACTTTATCATTGGCTTGTAAATTATCACGGTCATCATTTCCGCGCTCAAAAGCGACCATGCTGCTAGAGGGCGGCGGGCTTTCTTTGCTTTGCGTCAGCGATGGGGAGGAAGGAGGCGGTTCTGCTGCCACTTCTTCCTCAACGACTTCTACGATGGGCGCAGGTTTGATGAGGGTTAAGGTCGGTTTACTATTTTCTTCAGGCGCACCATATACTACTTTGTTTTCCGTTTTAGCCTTGTTTTCTCTATTATTTTGCAATTTATCGGGCAAATATAAGGTAAAAGTGCTGCCTTTGTTTAATTCACTGTCAACCCGTAAATCCCCGCCTAATAAGCGTGATAATTGCCGCGAAATAGATAAACCTAAGCCTGTACCGCCAAAACGCCGGCTGGTTGTGCCATCAGCTTGTTGAAAAGCCTCAAAAATTAATTGCTGATTTTCAGGCGCAATACCAATGCCGCTATCATGCACTTCAAAAGCTAAAGTTGTTTCAGGATTTAAAGTCAGTTTTTGTTTAGCATTCAAATGTTGCACAATCGCCGCATCAGGGCGGGTAATGTTTAAAGTCACCGCGCCTTTTTCGGTGAATTTAATCGCATTAGACAGCAAATTGGTTAAAATTTGTTTGAGGCGTTGCGAATCCGTAAATAATTGCGTTGGAATTTGTGGGGCTTGTTTAATGGAGAATTGCAAACCTTTATCTTCCGCTACATGTCTAAAACGTTGTTCAATACTATCAATCATGGTATTGAGCGGAATTAATTCTGGATGCGCTTCTAATTTGCCTGCTTCCACTTTGGCTAAATCCAGAATATCATTGATTAAACTCAATAAATCTGTACCTGCGCTGTGAATGGTGCGCGCATATTCAACTTGTTTGTCACTCATTGAGCCTGAGCTATTTTCTTTCAATAATTGCGCTAAAATCAACAAGCTATTCAATGGTGTGCGTAATTCATGGCTCATATTTGCCAAGAATTCCGATTTGTATTTACTGGTCAATTCCAATTCACGCGCTTTTTGTTCAATCGCTTGTTGGCTAATTTCTAATTGCGCATTTTTGGCTCGCACTTCTTCTTTTTGCCGCTCTAATTCTAAAGTGCGGACTTGCAATTCTTCGTTAGCTTGGCGCAACTCTTCTTGTTGACTTTGCAATTCTTCTGTTTGGGTTTGTAATTCTTCAGCTTGTTGTTGGCTTTGTTGCAGCAGTATTTGTAACTGGGTACGAGATTCGGCTGTTTGCACAACAATGCCAATGGTGCTCATTGCTTGCATTAAGAATTCAAATTGTATTTCATCGGGTTCTTGTAAAAAACCCATTTCAATTACACCTTTTAAATGTTCTTCAAACATAAACGGCATAACGAGTAATGCTTCTGGATGTGTTTCTCCCAAACTTGATGAAACGTGTAAATAGTCACTAGGTAGTTGATTAACAAGAATACTTTGTCGTTCTAACGCGGCTTGTCCGACTAAACCCTCGCCAATCTCAAACTCATTGCTCATATTTTTACGTTTTTGGAAAGCGTAGCTAGCAATCAGTTTTAAATAGAGGTTTTCGTGTTTAATATCAGGATGATGCAACATGTAAAACGTGCCGACATAAGCTTTTACATAATTACATAAGAAATTGATAGTTGCGCGGGCAAGTGTAACCAATTCTTGGTCACCGCGAATCACTTCATTTAATTGCGCTTGTCCTGTTTTAAGCCAATCTTGGCGGCGGGTTTGTGCTACAGCTTGTCGCAAGGTGCTGGTCATATCAGACAGTGCAATGCCTAATTGGTCTTCACCTGATAGCATAACAATGGGGCGTTCATAGTTACCCGCTGCAATAGCTTTCGTTTGCTCGATAGTGGCTTCAATCGCACTTTTTAATAAGCGAGTAGATTCAATAATATCGCTGATTTCATCTTGAGCATGATAGGTTAAATCACGCTTAATAATTTTTCCTTTCGCAAGGGCGTTGAGATGGGTACGAATATCAAGTAAAGGTGTCACAAATTGATGAGTAAAGCGATTGACTAGCAATAAGCTGATAAATAAAGCAATTGCGCTAATGATTACAATCCCTGTTTGTAGCGCATTCATTGCTGAAAAAGCCTCTTCTTGTGAGATTTCAGCGATTAATGCCCAAGTTTCATTGCCAACTTTATGCGGTGTATAAGCAGATAAAACAGAATAGCCAAGATAGCCTTGAATAATGTGTGTTCCTGTTTTATCAGCAAGGGCTTCACGCACACTTGTCGTATCTAAACGTCCTTTGCGGGGGTTGTCTAAAGAGGTTTGTAAACCATGATATTCAGGGTCTAAAGAACTGTTTGAACGCATTAAAAAATCGTTACCGACTAAATAAACTTCACCTGTTTTACCAAAGCCGCGCAAATTAACCGATTCTTCTAATTGTTTACCTGCAAGTTGTAAAACTACAATTAGAGCAACTTTATCACCGTGCATAATGGGCTGGGCAATAAATTGGGCGGGAGCATAATTGCTAGGAGCGTATAGAGTAATATCGCTGATTTCAAAATGTTTGGTGTTTAAAACATTTTGTACTAAATTAGATAAGGTTTTGTCTGCTTGATTGTCGGTTAGAATATTAGTGCGATAATCTTTTTCTTTACGCACGGTGTAAAAAATTTTACCTTGTGCGTCAATAAGTAGCAAATCATGAAATTTTTTAATATCAATAAATTTTGAGAAATAGTTTTGTGAGCTTTCTTGCAAGCTTTGGGTAATCACTTCTTCTAATTGAACAGAAGAAAAAATGACCCATGGTAAATATTTATTGCCTAATGAGCTTGCAACTCTAAGCCGCAATTCTTTGTCGTTATTATTATTAGCAGAATCAATATCAATTACTTGCTCTCCATTTAATGCCCGTTCTGCATATTTTGGTATCAGCGCGTTATCAATATTGATATTGAGCGGAGATTCTGTATTTTTATCAAAACGGCGATAGCTACGCAGGCTAAAACCATTTTTATCTTTAGCCACTAAATAAGTATGTCCTGTATTGCCAGAAACAGCATTGTTTTGGAGGAGCAGTACAATTTTTTCAATGGGCAAACTTAAAGTTAAAACCCCTAAAACCTCTTGTTTTTCATCTAAAATAGGGGAAGCTAAAAATGCTAAAGTGCTTTTAGCTTTAGGATAATACTCAAAATCTTCAAGTATGGGGGCTTTTAGACCTTTTTCAAAAGCTCTTTTATAAGAAGTATCTTTAATTTCTTCACTAAAAACACTTCTACCTATATATTCAGTTTTATTGCTTGCAAATAAAATTTCACCCTTTTTATTTAAAATAGCAATATCTTGATAGCCGTAATAACTTGTATATTTACTAAAACCGACATCATATTCTTTAGCAATAAGTTCTTGCCAATTAATATTTGGGTTAGGGTTTTTACTTTCTTTTTCATAGAAAGTTAAAGCATTTTTTAACAATGGACTAGCGGCAAGAATTTTAACATCTGACATCCGCTCATCAATATAATTGTTCAATTGTTGTTGTTGTACTAAATGCAGACTTTTAAATTTGTCGATAGCATTTTGTTTAAAAGCAGTGGTTACTTGTAATAATTCTTGTGAATCTTCTAGTAAGTTACTATTGAGTTCTCTCAATTGTTCTGCTTTTTGTTCTAATAAACTACTTAATTGTTTAAAAATTTGCGTTTCTAAAGTATGTTGGATGTTAGTAAGCGCAAAACCGCCCAAGATGATAATGGGTAAGAAACCAATAAAAAAAGATGCCAATAAGATTTTGGCTCGAATTTTAAGCAACTTAAATGACATAATATTCAACCAGTTAATAGAGTACACAGAGCTTTAGTAGCAGTTTGATGGTTAGATTGAGTTGAAATTAAAATTCTCAGAATTAGAAAAGCGTAAGCTTTCTTATTCTAATCTAAAAGTAGAGAACCTTAAATTCTTTTTATTTTCTCTGTTTAGATTTTCTAAAAGATGGAACTTGCTTTGCATTTATCGATGCTATTTAGACTACAAAAAACAAGGATAATAATGAATAAAAAAGTTGAAAAAACTGCACAAATCAATGTTCGTTATGAGCAAACGAGTGCATTGTACGCCTCGCAATTTGTATTAAACGCAACAGGTGATGAGATTATTATTAACTTTTCTTCGGGGAGTTTACCAGACCCGACAACGGGAGAAGTATTATTGCCGATTCATTCGCGAATTGCGATTTCTCCGCAGGGGGCGCGGACATTGATGGATTTGTTAAATCAGGCGTTGCAAGCTTCAAATACTAAAACGCAAGCAAATCAAGTCATGGCGGCAAAATTGCCAAGTTTGGAATAGCAAAAATTGGGACTATAGCAAACGTACTTTAACTGGAGTGCAATCGCTTCAGCTATTGCCTGTATCGTAACAGCTAAAATACTGTTTAATCAACTGGTTAAAAAAGCAATAGCTAAAGCTATTGCACTCCAATTTACGCAATTTAAGATGCGTTTACTATAATGGGGAAAAAAGTGATCCCATTGGGATCACTTTTTGGGATTAATTATTTTCTTGATAGTATGCCATCAGAATTTTTGCGACTTCTGGGCGGGTAAACTCAGGCGGCGGCAATTGTCCATTAGAAAGCAATTCACGAACTTTTGTACCTGATAATAAAATAAAATCTTCGGGTTTATGGTCGGGTACATCGCGCATCATGACCACGCGATTTAATTTCTTAGAGTACGCTGTGTGGTCAGCTTTGAAGATTTCAATTTGTAAGGTATTAGCAGGCACTTTATCATCAAAAATCGTTTGGGCATCAAATGCGCCGTAGTAACTGCCTACGCCTGCGTGGTCGCGCCCAACGATGAAGTGCGTACAGCCTGCATTTTGGCGGAAAATAGCATGTAATACTGCTTCGCGAGGGCCTGCATATAACATATCAAAGCCGTAACCCGTAATCATCACGGTATTGGCAGGGAAATATAATTCTACCATTTTCCGAATGGCGGCATCGCGTACGGGTGCAGGAATATCGCCTTCTTTTAAGCGTCCAAGCAACATGTGAATTAAAATGCCATCGGCTTGTACCGCATCTTTTGCCATCCGACATAATTCTTCATGGGCTAAGTGCATTGGGTTGCGGGTTTGGAATGCAACCACTTTTTGCCAGCCGCGCTCTTGGATTTCGTTACGAATTTCAACCGCAGTACGGAAAGTATCGGGGAAATCTGATTGGAAATAGCTGAAATTTAAAACTTGTACTTTACCCGAAACTAAATAACGTCCTTGGGCTAAAAACGCTTCAACACCTGGATGTTTAGGGTCAGTTGTGCCGAATACATTTTCAGCAATCAGTTTTAATTCTGCATCAGTTAATTCTTCAATCGCTTCAACGTGTTGAATCGCTAAAGCAGGATTGCCTTCTACATTGGGGTCTAATAATGTGATGCGTGTAGCGTTTTTAATCGCACTAATATCAGCCACTAAATTCACAATGGGCACAGGCCAAAATAAACCGCTGCTGGTCGTGAAATTATTGGCAATGGATAAAGTGTCAGCTTTATTCATTAAGCCAGTCAATGGGTTAAAATAACCACTGCCTAACATGGCTAAATTAGCGGCTGTTGCGGAAGAGACTAATAAAGTCGGTAATTGGTGGGCTTCGTGTTGTAAGGCGTGATGTTGTTCTGGATTATAAACAAATAAAGGATTCAGCTCGTCAGAGCCGTAGGGTTTAATCATAATTAAAATACCTTAAAGTAGATGCGAATTCGTTACGTTTATAAAGAAGTTTGGCAACAGAAAATCTCAATAACAACACTTTAACAAGATTTTGCAGGGGAGTCTTATTAATAGATTTATTTTTGTTTTCTGTTGCTGGCGTGAATTTATGAATTAACGTTTCACATTATTTTGCGGTTTGTAAATTAACGGCGTGTAAACCACATTCTTTCTTCGCGGCACTTTCCCACCACCAACGCCCATCGCGTTCATGTTGGGTAGGTAACACTGGGCGGGTGCAAGGTTCGCAGCCGATACTGACAAAGCCTTGTTCGTGTAATGCGTTGTAAGGCACTTCAAAACCACGAATATAATCCCACACTTGCGCAGAACTCCAGTTAGCTAAAGGATTGAATTTAACTAAGGGTTTTTCTGCACTGCCAAAACCTGTATCTAATTGTACAACAGGAACATGTACCCGTGTTTTTGCTTGATCTTTGCGTTGACCAGTTACCCATGCGTCTAAAGTGGCTAATTGGCGGCGTAAAGGTTCAACTTTGCGTACTTGGCAGCATTCTTCATGTCCATCTTGATAGAAACTGAAAAAGCCTTTTTCTTTGGTGAATTTTTCTAAAGCAGGAGCTTGGGGAGATAATACTTCAATTTGAATGTTGTAATGGGTGCGAACAGTTTCTAAATAGCGATAAGTTTGTGAATGTAATCTACCTGTATCTAAAGAAAAAACCCGCAAAGGTAATTGTAAACGGTGCGCCATATCAATTAAAACAACATCTTCTGCGCCACTAAAAGAAATTGCAATTTCTTTAAATTGGGCAAACGCTAATTTTAAAAGACTTTGGGGGGATTGGCTTTCATATTCGCCCGCCCATTGGTTAATTTGTTCGGATAAATTGGGGATAGTCATTAGAAAACGCCTCTTGTTATTGAAATGGTTATTGACAGAATGCACTATAAAACAGGGAGACGTTGCAACTTAAATAGTGATTTTTTCTAAAGACATACTAAAACAGAATACAGTTAATTAAGGACTTTTTAATATTATTTTTTGCTTTTTAGGTTAAGTTATTGACATTTATATTAGTTTAAATAATATTCAAAGAATGCAAAGTCATTTAACTAACCATTAATAAAATAATGATTAATTTAATTATTTGAATTATAAACAAAAAATTGTAATAAATAGTTTTAAGCTTCATCAAGCTGCTATAAAGGCTTTATAATTTTTGCTTCTAATCAGGGTTTATATTTCTATAGGTCTTTAATTTTTATTAAAAATTAAATAGGATAAATTTAAAAGATTTATAGTTGTTTAGCTAATTGAATTAAATTAGGTGTTATGCAATTCTTTCTTTTCTGAAGCAGAATGATGGATAATTAAAGTCATTTAAAGATTTTTGTTATAAAAGAAATAACAGTATGTCGTTTTTAGGTTAAAATAATAAATAAGAATTACGACAAAGGAAAAATAATGTCATTTAAATTCGTCAGTGAAAAATTTGAGTTTCACTTTAGCGTTGATGGCACACGCTATGAAGTGATATTAGAACGAGAAAGTTTATTAGAAAATTGGTTTGTAACTGTGCGTAAAACAGATACAAATGAAGTTTTAAAAAATGCGTTAGGACAAAAAACCCTGACGGGTACACGTCAAACTGCTGAAGCGATTTTGCGTGAAGTGTTAGAATTGCCAGCGGCATAAACTCAGTTGCCTAGTTTAAAGCTTGATTTAACTAGGCAATCAGTTATTTTTAAGGAATGACTTGATTTTCAGCTAATAATTTTTTATATATCTCTACTAATGCTAATTGATCTGCCCACATTGAACGTCTTGCCGTAAACTCTACACCAATTTCAAATCCCTGCTGCTGTTCAGGACGACACCACGCGACTTTACAAATAAGTTCAAAAGGTGAGTGGGTTAAAACGCGAATCTTTAGTAGCGTGTTTGGGGGGTAAGCATATTGAGAAATAAAGGCTAATCCACCGTAACTTATATTTTTTACATATAAAATATCCTCATTATCCCCATATTTCACAATTTCAATGGGAATTGAAGCAGGATGACGTGGAAATTGACGTTTTTCTTCAGTCATAGTTAAATAATCAGTCGCTATCAATTTTTATTTTTGCCATTCATGTTTCAAATCGTTTTATACATTTCAATCGTATTTTAACCTTGCCGAGACTTTAATTTGTATACCTGCTTTCAACAACGTTTAGGATGTTTTACGCCTGCTGATATTCTTTTGTTAAGTCAAGGGTTAAAAGGGTTAGAAAAAGAAAGTCTGCGAGTCAATACACGCGGCTGTTATGCTACAACTCCGCACCCACGGGCTTTAGGTTCAGCGTTAACGCATCCAGCAATTACTACAGATTATTCAGAGGCTTTATTAGAATTAATTACGCCTCCTTTTTTACATGTAGAAGAAGTTATTCAATATTTGCATGAAGTCCATCAATTTGTATATCAATACTTAGAAGATGAAGTTTTGTGGCTTAATAGTATGCCATGCGTGGTTTATGGCGATGATAATATTCCCATTGCTAATTATGGTTCATCCAATTTAGGATTATTGAAACATATTTATCGACGGGGTCTTGGGCATCGTTACGGACGCATTATGCAAGTTATTGCGGGCGTGCATTTTAATTATTCGTTTGCACCCGCTCTATTAGCACGTTTGCATAGTTTTGAAAAATCGTCTCAATCACTGTCTGATTTTGCTAATGACAGTTATTTTAGGGTATTACGCAATTTACAACGCTTTGGCTGGTTATTGGTCTATTTATTTGGCGCATCGCCGGCATTGTGCCGCTCTTTCCTGAATAAACCGCCTTCTTTCCAGCTCGATACGCTTAATCATCACACGAGTTATGGGCATTATGCAACTTCTTTGCGTATGAGTGATTTAGGCTATCAAAATCGAAATGCTGATTTAATAATTTCTTCTGATAGTTTGCAGAGCTATCTTGATAGTCTATACACTGCAACCCATACTTCTTATCCAGACTATGAGAAGATTGGCGTAAAAGTTGATGGACAATATAAACAGCTTAACGCCTATGTTTTACAAGTGGAAAACGAATATTATTCTACCGTACGCCCTAAACAAGTGACTTATCCCCATGAAAAAGCCAGTACAGCGTTACAACAACGGGGAGTAGGTTATATAGAATTGCGCTTGCTAGACCTTAATCCCTTTGAATATATGGGTGTTTCGGCACAGCAATTGCATTTTTTAGAATTGTTCCTTACTTTTTGTCTTTTGCATGAGAGTCCGCCCATTGATTCAACAGAGCAACGAGAAATTGATCACAATGCACAAGCGATTGCAACGCGTGGGCGTGATTTGGGATTGACCTTGTTGCGTCAAGGTAGGACAATTCAAATGAGACATTGGGCATCAGAGTTGTTTGAACAATTACAGCTCTTAGCTAAAACGGTCGCATCTACTGGCAATATGCAACCTTTACAGGCTGTCGCAGCCTATCATTCATTGATTGAACAGGTGGAAAATACGCTTTCAGCACAAGCAGTTGCTGCAATTACTCAACACGGTAGTTTTTTTGATTTTGCCATGTATCAATCTCAGCAAAGCGCAGCTTATTTTCGGCAACACCCACTCGCTATCAATCGTTTACAATATTTTGATGAATTAGCGCAACTTTCTTTACAACAACAAGCGGATTTAGAGACAGCTTCTCAGATGAATTTTGACGAGTATTTAACTCGCTATTTAAATCAGGAATTAAGTTCTTAAATTTATATAAACCGAATCAACAATTACGAATGGACGCGCTCATCCTTATAGCTCCTCATGATTTGAGGCGATTAGCTCCCCTCCTCCTCCATCGTTGTTGGCTTTTTTAAGGTGTTTATACAGTGACGGCAATTTATACCAAAATCAATCAAAACGCAGAACCTACCTTAGCGTTATTAAGAGAATTATTTCCCCAAACCTTTTTCATCGATGAAAAAGAGATTAAGCCACTTAAAGTCGGTATTCATAAAGATTTATTTGATGCTTTAGAGGGAAAAATTACCCGCATGTCAATTCGCGGGGCATTAGCACTTTATACTCAATCTCCAGCCTATAAACCTTGTATTCAACCAGGTGCTGAACGGATTGATTTAGAAGGTAAAGTCTGTGGGGTTATTGAAGAACCCTATCAAGAATATCCGCGTAAAACTAAGAAAACCAAAAAGCTCAAAGCTCCCATTAAAGGCAAAGGCAAAAAACCAATGGCAGCGGGGGCAGGGAAACGTCCACCCAATCCTAAAGGGCAATTTGGGCAACGGCGGGGACAATTTGGGCAACGGCGCACTTTTACACCACAAGCAGAAACAGGAACTCCCCCTGCTGAAGGGCAAGGACAGGGACAACATCAATATCCGCCAAGCCAATATCAGCAACCCAGTGGCAATTTTCAACCGCGTGAACGTTTTAATGCCAACAATCAGGAAGGTCGCCCACCGCGTCCCCCACGTCCACGTTATCCCAACCCAAATGCACCTGATTTTAGCAGTGGAGTCAGTTTTAACCCTACTAACAATACTTTTAGCTCTCCTCAGCAAGAAAATCGCTTTCGCGCGCCCTTTAAACCGAATAATAGAGAACCATTGTTAATTAATGAGGCTCAAGCGGCTCGTCAGCAGCAGCAACGTCCCGTGATTAAATTGAAAAAACGGCGTAAAATTGAAACTGATGGTAACGATGAGAGTTCTTCTTCTGAAGAGTAAATTTTTGGCATTTTAATTCTGGCGATTGGCGGAACATTTCTTGTGAACGTTGTTGGCATCGAATTACCACGCATTTTAATTGTTGACGATAATAAAAATAATTTATTTACGTTAAACAATTTGCTTGGAGAACATATACAAGCTGAAGTTATTCAAGCTGATTCTGGCATTACAGCTTTACAAATTCTTTTAAAAGAAAAAGTTGATTTGATTTTGCTAGATGTTCAAATGCCAGAAATGGATGGCTTTGAAACAGCGAAACTAATTCGCTCGCGTAAAAAAACCCAACATATTCCCATTGTGTTTTTAACTGCTGCGTATAAATCTGATGAATTTAAACAACGTGGATTTGACGTTGGCGCAGCAGATTATTTAACTAAACCCATTGACGCTACTTTATTAATTAGCCGAATTCAAACTTATTTACGCTTTATTGAGCAAGAACATTTACATAACGCAGAATTAGAATTAAAAGTACAACAACGTACAGCAGAATTACAAAAAGCCCGCGATGAATTAGAATTAAAAGTGCAACAACGCACAGAGCAATTACTGCAAACCAATCAAGCCTTGCAGCAAGCCAATCAACGAGCAGAAATTGCGCGCAAAATGGCAGAAGAAGCAAATCAGGCAAAAAGCCAATTTGTGGCGAATATGAGCCACGAATTGCGCACGCCGCTGAATGCGATTATTGGTTATAGTGAATTGTTGACTGAAGAAGCTAAAGATTTAGCAATGAATGATTTTGTAGAAGACCTCAGTAAAATTTATAAAGCGGGTAAACATTTATTAGGTCTGATTAATGATGTATTAGATATTTCTAAAATTGAAGCAGGGCGGATGGAACTCAGCCATGATAAATTTGTATTAAATGAAGTATTAGACGATGTTTATTATACTGTTTCGCCTTTAGTAAAAGCCCATGATAATCAATTAGATTGGGATGTTCCAATGGCTAAAATAGCAATGCAAACCGATTTACTTCGCTTAAAACAAATTTTACTTAACTTATTGAGTAATGCTGCTAAATTTACAGAAAAGGGCTTGATTCGTTTTAGTGTCACCCTCAAAGAGACAGAACAAGGACAATTTGTCTGTTTCTCAATTCAAGATACTGGCGTAGGAATGGAGCATGATCAATTAGAGCATATTTTCCAACCCTATGTACAAGCTAACAATACCTTGAAAACAAAATTTGGGGGCACTGGCTTGGGTCTCAGCATTACTAAATGGTTTGCAGAAATGATGGGTGGTTCTATTACCGTAGAAAGTAAATTACATCAAGGAAGTTGTTTTAATTTAGAAATTCCCACAATTTCTCCAGCATCATTGCCTGCAAAATAGCTATCTTGTTAAAACCTGTTTTATTTATCTGCTTTATTGATAGACTGCGTACAAAAAACTTAACTAAGCACTGAAAATAAAATAAAAAATTAACTTAATTCTATTGCGTTGCAATAAAAAAACTATCATTATTAGCAATTACATTTTTGTTAGCATATCCTAAATAGGCGATTTTTACGGGCGTTTAAGACAAGTTTTATTTTGCATCTCTCTTTATTTCTTAGCATATTCGTCTTATCTCCCTCTCGAACATAATATAACGCTAAAAAAATCGTTCTAGTTGATGAGGTTTCTATGAATAGTTTTTACCTTAGTACGTTTGCTTTAAAAGCACATGATGATAAATATGTTGCAATGATGCTAGAAGTGATTCATTCACGCTTAGAATCTGCTTGGCATCTCGTTTCTTTTGAAGGTACACAAAAATATCCGTTTTTATGTGTTGTAGTCGATATTGATACAGAAGCAGGACAAAAATTTTGGGGTGAAGCCCCGATGCATTATTTATTAATTCCTTTTTCCGAAGAAAATAAATTATCTTGTGAATATTTTTTAGGCAAACCCGTACGCCCAATCCATTTATGTAATTTATTAAATAAAATTGCGCAAATGAGCAAGCAAGAATTTCATTCTTTATGTTTCTTAAAACATCGCCATTATTCTTTATGTGATATTTTATTTAATCACAAACCTGCAAAAACGCCCGTAACAACAACACAAATGAGCCCTTCTGTACTGGCTACCAATTCTCCATCTACTCAGGTGGAAAACGGTTATTCCACAAGAAAATTACCGCAACCCACTTTAAGCACAGATTGTTTATCCTCTGAGTCTTTTAATTTTAAACTTTATCTTGCTGATTTATTAAAAAATATTGTAGAGCAAGGCAAACCCAGTAAAGTCAGTTTGTTACATAATCAAACCCTATATTACGACCCAGAAACCCACGCTTTTTATTTGCCACGTTTAGAGCGACAAATTACGCAAAGCCAAATCAATTTCTTATCGTATCGTAAAGATTTATTTAAATCTGAATTAATTGATGACTATCAATTAAAACAAGCAATTCATCAAGATAAACTGCAACACTATGCAGTAGAAACCATTTTATGGTTAGCCACTTTTTATGCTTCTAAAGGGCGTTTATTACCCAGTTTAAGCATGACAACCCCCATCAAATTATTAAGTTGGCCCAATATTACAGCCATGCCGATAAACCCCAACTTATTAACTTTGTCGGCTTTTATGAGCAAAAACACACTGTCCATCAGTGCGATTGCTGAAAAAACCCAAGTTCACCCCAGCGCGGTGATTGATTTTTGCAATGCTTGCCTTACCACAGGTTTAGCGCAATTAGCAGAAGAAACCCGCGTGATTGTTCCGAATAAACCATTGAAACCCAAAGCTAAAAATTTATTTAGAGCCATTATGCAACGCTTAGCATTAAGTTTCTAATATATCCCCTCTTTTTTTCTGTTCTCAAAGTTAATTTGAGAACAGATTTTTCTTATTTTTTATTGCTTTGCACCATAAAAATATTCTGATTTTTTAACTTATGCCAAAGTAAATGCCCATTTAGCCTCCTATGCTTGTTTTATACTGAATATGACTTATCACAAACGAAACATGGAAAGCAAACCACTTGGTTAAAACTCCATATTCAGTTTAAAAAAGGAGGAGTTTCTATAATGAACACACATATCAACCATAAAACACTGGGACTCGTTGCCGATGTAGGCGCGACCAATGTACGGCTTGCACTGGTTGAAGGCGACAGTCGGCATTTGCAGCAAGAACAAATTTTTGAATGTAAAAGTTACAATAGCTTAAAAGCAGTCATTGACGATTACTATTCAGCATTAACGCAAAAACCTACGATTGCCGCTGTTGCCATGCCCAATCCTATTTTGGGCGACCAAGTAAAAATGACAAATCACACTTGGCAATTTTCCATTGAATGTTTGCGGCGACAATTACATTTAGAAAAATTACGCGTTTTAAATGATTTTACGGCACTTGCAATGGCAGTTCCGCATTTACAGCCCCAAGATTATTTACAAGTGGGCGGCAAAGCAGGGCGGGTTAACTATGCGATTGGCGTAGTTGGTCCCGGAACAGGGCTCGGTGTTTCAGGTTTAGTGTGGGGCGCAGACAATGAATGGCATCCCCTGATGAGCGAAGGTGGACACACCAGTTATACCCCATTAACAGAACGGGAATGGGCAATGACCCAAGTTTTAAATCAAAAATTTGGACATGTTTCGTTTGAGCGAGTTGTATCAGGCATGGGCTTAATCAGTGTTTACCAAGCTTTATGTGAATTAGATGGCATGGTAGCCGATAATTTAACCACGGCTGACATTTGTCAACGAGCGGTAAATCACTCCTGTCCTCGTTGTGTAGAAACGCTCGACATTTTCTGCGCTGGTTTGGGCTCAATTGCGGGGAATCTCGCATTAACCTTGGGCGCAAAAGGCGGAATGTATATTGGCGGCGGAATTGTGCCGCATATTTTAGGCTATTTAAAACAATCAGAATTCCGTAAACGGTTTGAAGCTAAAGGACGCTTTACCGATTATCTGACAGAAATCCCCACTTATATTATTACTAATGAGACACCTACACTAATTGGTGCGATGATAGCTTTAGAACAGCAATTATTACATTAATGGTAATAATTCAGGGTGGGATATGTTTTCCACCCTCAAAAAATGAAAGCACTTTTTACGTTTAGCCTTATATTATCCCGTCTTACTCTTTTCAAAAACCTTGATTTTTTATACTCTAGCGTCATCCTTTCTCTTTTTATGACGGTTTACACGCTATCATGAGTAAAATCATTGCTGTCCTTAATCAAAAAGGCGGTTCAGGTAAAACCACCATCGCAACTAATCTTGCCCGTGCTTTACAAATGGCGGGGCAATCTGTGCTCCTCATTGATTCTGACCCTCAAGGCAGTGCCCGTGATTGGCACGCCGCCAGCGAAGGGGCTTATTTATCCGTCATTGGCTTAGACCGTCCAACTTTGGACAAAGACATCAAAGCCATCACAGGACAACATCAATGGTTAATCATTGATGGCGCACCCCAAATTGAAAATATTGCCATTGCCGCCATTAAATGTGCAGATGTTATTTTAATTCCAGTGCAACCCAGCCCCTATGATATTTGGGCATGTGCTGATTTGGTGGAAATTATTAAAGCCCGTCAACAAGTGACGGATGGAAAACCGAAAGCCGCTTTTGTGATTTCTCGTTTAATTAAAAATACTCAAGTTGGACGCGAAATCCGCGAAATTTTAGAAGAATATCAACTTCCTGTCTTTAATAGCGTTACAACTCAACGGGTTGTCTATGTCAGCAGTGCTTCTTCGGGACAAAGTGTATTAGATGTTGAAACGAAGGGAGAAGCAGCAAATGAAATTCGGGCTTTAATGCAAGAAGTCATGCAATTGGCGAACAGTTAATAAGGAAATTTTATGTCTAAACTTCCGCGTGCGGGTCGTCCCTCAACGGCTAAAGAACGCGCAATTGAAGCCGTTCAGCAAATTGATACGCCTGTAGAAAATGCTAAATCCGTAGAAATACTCTCGCCTGTTTCTAATCAAGCGTTGACTGTGAATATTTCCCTGTCAGACCAAGAAGAATTGCAAAAATTAGAGCACATTATCGATGAAAATTTAGCCGCTTTTTATGAAGTGGGAAAAGCACTCAAAACCATCCACGATAAAAAACTTTATAAATTATTAGGTTATTCGCGATTTGAAGATTATTGTGTTGAGCGGTGGGATTTGCATCAAGGACATGCGCGGCGATTAGAAGCGGCTTCTAGTGTAGTGGATAATTTAAAAAGTGATCCCAATGGGATCAATTTTCTGCCCACTCATGAACGTCAAATTCGTCCAATGACAATTTTAACGCCTGAACAACAAGTTAAAGTGTGGGGGCGGGTATTAGAAGATGCGCCGATTATTTTGGAAAAACCCAAAATCACTACCCGCTTAGTTGAAAGCAAAGTGCAAGAAGTGTTAGGACAATTTGAAGCACTCGCAGCTCCCAGTATCAAAAAACCTGTTAAAAATGCAATTCAATTATCTGAATATACAGATGATTTTCTGAATGAATCTTTATATAAGTTGCGTAAAAATTTAGGCAATCATGCTAATAAAGAAAAAATTTCGCGGGAGTTAATTGTTGAAGCGGCTTTACAGGTTGCTTTAGAACATTTACAAAATGGTCAAGTTGATAACCCATTGTTAACAAAAGTGTTACAATTGCTAACAAAAGATGAAACGCCTTAATTTTTAAATGTAGGAATTCCTAATGCGCTATTTTTTGATTGTTGCTAGTTTATGCTGTTTTTCAGTTACAAGTTTTGCTGCTGAATACGAAAGTTTTACCGAACCTGATAAAGAAATTTTATTAGCTGCGCCTGAAATTGATGTATTAACCAGCATCAAAGTTAAAGCAGGCGACACGGTTAAAGCAGGGGAAACCGTCGCAATATTAGATAATCGAGTTTATGCTGCTGGTTTAGAAGTCGCTGACGCTAAACGCAAAGCGACTTCTCGTATTAACGCGGCGCGGGCGATTGAGAAATTGCGGCAGGAAAAATTAAACCGTTTAGTACCGTTACTGGCTTCAGGCAATGCGCAGCAGTATGAAGTGACTGAGGCGCGCATTGAATTAGAATCGGCGGCGGCGGAAAGTAAAGCGGCACAAGAAACTTTGCGCATTGATAGTTTGGAATATGAACAAATTCGCGCCCAAGTTGAACGGCGGATTTTACGCAGTCCGATTGATGGCGTTGTGACCGTTGTTAAAAAAGAAGTGGCGGAATTAGTAGGGGGCAATGATGCGCACATTATGACAATTGCGCGAATTAATCCTTTAAAAACAACGATTCATGTGCCGACCGCAGAAGCACTTAAATTTAAAGTGGGGCAAAGTATGCAAGTGCGTTTTGTGGGCTTGGAATTGCCCAATGTGAGCGGCAAAATTTCAACCATTTCGCCTATCACTGATGCAAGTAGCGATACTGTCAAAATTGAAGTGCAAATGGATAATCCACAGTCCAAATTGCGGAGCGGCGTTAAGTGCGTCGTTACGCCATCTCCTTAATCTTGTTTGAAATTCCAACTTAAAATGCTTTCATAATCTATTTGCAGCGCAGTCATTGCATTGATTTGCGCTTGTAAATGTTGATTTTGCTGCTGCCATTGTTGTTCTTTTTGTTGACTCTCTTCTTTCACTTTAGTTAAACGATTTTTAAGCGAAATAGCGGTGCGGGTTTTTTCAGCACGGTCAGCGAGCACGCTTTTATAAAGTTGTTTTAATTCATGCAGTTCTAAATCTTTGTGTTTCAATTCTTCGTTTAGTGTATTTAATTGGGCTTGCAATGAAAGATATTCAGGATTTTCGTTGAGTGGAATATCTAAACGGTTCAATAATTTAGTCAAGCGTTGTTCAATTAAAGGTAACACTTCATCCGTTAAAGTCGCCGCGACTAATTCATGTGTTTTGCTATTGAGGGGGGAATTATGCAAAAACATTTCACATCGCTGTTTATATTTCGCAATTGTTCCCATACTTCCATAACCAATATGTGCCAATAAAGTGCGTACCGAAATTTTTTTGCCTTGTGCTTGAAGTTCTACAATTGCCTGTTTGACAACTTGCTCGGTAACACGTCGTGTAGTTTTGGGAGGAGTTTCTTTGGAGGACATAATTTTAAAGCTCATGGCTCACAAATTTGGAAAGGATGTTGTCATCATACTCAAAAATAGTTTTTATACAATAGTTTAGATGTTTTCATTGCGTGATAATTTTTCATTTAAAAAAATTTTTATTTATCTAATATTTTAAATTTTTTTAAAGTTTATTAACTAACTATTTTTAGTTGATTTCTACAAATAAAAAATTTTACTATGTTTTTTTATATGTTTTTTGTTGCCGTTATATAAAATATATAACATTTTAATTTTTATTAAAATACAATAAAATATTGTTTAATATTAATTTTTACATACATAAAAAATATATTTTTTATTGAAATTAAAACATATAAATTGGCATTGTTACTGCATATATCTAATCGCTAAACGTAGTAAGTGTTTTCGCCCTGTCCTCCCTCCAGTGACAGGGCTTTTTAGTTTCTAGCCCCTGCACTTTTTTATCCTGTCCCCTCCTTCCTTCTTTTTATTAAAAAACCTTATTATTTACAGTATATTACAAAATATTAAAATAACTACTCTGCAATTTTGCTGCAATGCAATATTTTTTGTGCTATAAAGAATATAGTTACTTTATATTGAGACTAATACTCATACATTAGGATGCGAGCAGGAGACCTATGTCACTTATAAGCTTAGAAAATAACTGTCAGAATAGACAGCATGGGGGAGCTATTTAGCACAGGCTACATCGGTAGCATAAGGACATCACTCTTGCTTAATAGCGACTATAACCAACGTGGATATGAGTTATTTTGAAAACCCATAGGGCATTCTAAAAAGCCAATAGTGTCCTTAAGCTGTGAAAGAGGTGATTATTATGTTATTCGAAAAATATCAGGGTGAAGCCCCTGCTGCTCGTTTGTTAAAAGCTGCCCAATGGCGATTTTTGCGTGCACAATTACGGCAATTGCCGCCTGATGTTCGGCGCGTTGTTATAAATTATTGGAATTCTCCGCGCTTAAAATCCACACGCACGCCTTCCGTGTTGCAATGGTTGATTTCTTCTACAATTCCAAGCCGTTTACAACGTAAACGAGTCACTTTTGCTGAAGTATTAGAATACGTTTTTGATTAAGTCAGACGTTACTCGGTCAAAAAGAGTTTAATAGCTGTAGACTTGCGAATTTGTTCTAACAGACCTGCTAGGTTTCTAAAACCTAGCAGGTTTTTTTTAATTTAAATCGCTTATAAAATTTGTGTTATTTATTCATTTCATTATTTTTCTCTATTCAATTTCTTTTTCCCTTCTTTTTGTAAGCTTTACCTTTTTCCTCTCTTTTTTACCGCCCATCTAGTCAACTCATTTTTATCTTGTATTAACTTAATTATAATTAAACTATCAACAAAAACTAAGTAACAATAGATAAGTTGGCAG
>CAZKST010000018.1:0-12458 GCA_964555395.1 uncultured Thiotrichaceae bacterium
TAACGAGCGGCGTTTTACCCGTTCCGCCCACCGTCACATTGCCGACAATAATCACGGGCACGGGTAAACGATGCTGCTTTAACCAACCTTGCCGATATGCCCATTGTCGCCCCCGCACCACGCCACAATAGAGCCAAGATAAGGGCATTAATGCTAAACTAGCAGGATGATTTCCATACCAAATATCATCGATATTCATTAAAGCAGTTCCTTAAAAAAATAAAACTACTTACTTAAAGCGAATTTCCCAACATTGATGAATTTTAGGATTACGCTCAAAATCTTTAGGCAATGTTGCTTTAGAGCAATCTTTAATATTTAAACCCGCTAAACTTTCTACATCTAATTTAAAACCTTGATGATTATTTGAGAAAATCAACACGCCATCTTGTTTTAAACAACTTAAGCAATCTTCAATTAAAAAATAATGGTCGCGTTGAACATCCAACACATTTTCCATTTTCTTAGAATTAGAGAAAGTCGGCGGGTCTAAAAAAATCACATCATAACGCGGTAATTTCGGATTGTGTTTATAGGCTTCCGCTTGTTGTTGCAGCCATTGCATACAATCCGCTTCAATAAACTCATGACGTAAATCAGAAAAACCGTTGCGCATTAAATTTTTCCGCGCCCAACTTAAATAAGTCGGCGACATGTCGACGGTCGTTGTATAAGTCGCGCCGCCGAGTGCCGCGTGAACAGTCGCTGTTCCCGTATAAGCAAATAAATTTAAAAAACGTTTGCCTTGGCTCAATTCAGCAATGCGGGCGCGGGTAATGCGATGGTCTAAAAAGAGTCCCGTGTCTAAGTAATCGCTAAAATTAACTAGAAAAACGGCTTTACCTTCATGCACTTCGTAAAATTTCTCTGAAGTGGCTAATCGCTGATATTGCGCTTTACCTTTTTGTCGCTGACGCACTTTGATAAATAAACGTTCACGCGGCAATTGCAAAGCGTCTTGTAATCCGTCTAAAGCCTCTAGCCAGCGGGCGTGCGCTTTTTCGGGGTCAATGCTTTTGGGTGGCGCGTATTCTTGCACATGCACCCATTGCTCATAAATATCGACTGCCACTGCATATTCTGGCATATCAGCATCATACAAACGATAACAACTGATATGATTTTTTTGCGCCCATTCGCCCAAGGTTTTCAAATTTTTGCGCAAACGATTCGCAAACATTTGCGCACCGTTAGATAAAACAACAGGAGCTTTTTCTTCTTCTGGTTGCTCAACAAATTTCTTAGCTTTTGCCCAAGGATTAGTTGTAGTTTCTTGGGTATTTTCTTCTAAATCATTTGTTTCATTTTTGGGAGTGCGTTGTGCATTTTCAAAGATTTCAAAAGTAAGCAACTTACATTTCAATGCGCCATTATAAAGCGAGTAAATTTTATCCGCCCGCATACCGATTTCTTTAGCTAAATCGAGATTGTTAGTTAAAATTGCTGCGTGCCATCCTTGAAAATGTTGCTTAAGTTTCTCTCCTAAACAACTATAAAGTCCTTTTAATTCGTTCCATTCGCCCAAACGTTCACCATAAGGCGGATTACTAATCAATAAACCTTTTGTAGTATCGGGTGCAGTTAAATGCGCTAAAGCCCGTTTCTCTAAATGAATTTTGCCAGTTAATTGAGCGCGTTCAATATTTTGCGAAGCGGTTTTTAACGCCATTGCATCAATATCATAGCCAAACAGCGGCGGTAAATTAGCTAAACCAACGGCTTGTTTTTCTAAAGCTTCTTCACGCAAACTTTTCCAAACAGCGGGAACATGCTGCTGCCAACGGCTAAAGCCGAAATAATCACGCTGCAATTGGGGGGCAATGTCGGCTGCCATCCAAGCGGCTTCGATTAGTAAAGTCCCCGCGCCGCACATGGGGTCAACTAAGCTACCGCCTTGTTGTGCAATGGTTTTCCAACCACCTCGCCATAACATTGCAGCGGCTAAATTTTCTTTTAAGGACGCTAACACCCCATTTAGACGATAATTGCGACGGTGCAAGCTTTCGCCTGAAATATCAAGACTAATTAAAGCTTTATCGCGATGCACGCGCACATCAACCCGCACATCAGGGCGCACCGTATCAATATCAGGACGAGTGCCATGTCGCTGGCGAAATTGGTCAACAATCGCGTCTTTGACTTTTAATGCGCCAAAATGGGTATGATTAATCGCTGGATGTTGTCCATTAAATTCAACGATAAAACTGCCTTGTGGGGCTAAATGTTCTTCCCAGTCTATGGTTTGAATTTCATCATAAAATTCATTAATTGTTTGGAAATGAAAAGAATGCAATTCTAATAAAACTCGATTGGCAATTCGTGACCATAAGCAAATATGATACATTTGCTTTAAAGTCACTTCGCAAGTGATGCCACCGAGTACGGTTTTTAATTCAGAAATTCCCATTGCAGTTAATTCGTCTGCAAGCAAAATTTCCATATCTTTAGGAGCGGTAATGAATAAACAAGGCATAGCAATTTATGGAGTCGTGAGTTTGCCAATTTTAATCTATTGGGCAGCAGTTATTTATTTTGCTGTCAATATTCCTTTTATGGATGATTTTGACAACCTTTTATTTTTCGCAAATGCAAAAGATAAATGGCAATTGTTATTTGCTCAACATAATGAGCATCGTTTGTTTTTTAATCGTGCTGTTGTTTGGTTAATGTTGACTTTAAACGAACAGATTAATTTTTCAATTCTAATTTATTTAGCAAATTGTATTTTAATGGTAATTGTATTTCTTTTAGTTAAAAAATTTCCTACGGAAAATAATGCTACTTTTTTACCCTTACTTTTATTAGTTTTCAATTTGCAAAATTGGGAAAATATGACGTGGGCAATGGCTGGTTTACAAAATTATAGTGTTATTCTTTTTGCTTTATTTAGCTTTTATTTTTTTTCTTATAAATCGCTTTTAGGACTTTTATTAAGTTTAGTTTTTGCCAGTTTAGCAACTTATAGTAGTGGTAATGGTTTTTTAACTTTTTGTGTGCTTTCTTGCTGGTTAGCTGTTGATTATTTATTTAAGAAAATAGATAAGAAAATATTTTTAATGAAATTCTCTCTTCTTTTAATTATTTTCGTTTTAGTTATTCTTAGTTATTTTTACGTTTATACTGTTCCTGTTGCACATCCTCTTGCGACTTTTAATGTAAAATTTATTCATTATTTCTTAGTATTATTAGGAGGATATACTTATGTCAGTTCTTTAGCAACTATAATAGGAATTATCACAGTTATTACAATTTTATTTTTAGTTTATCGTAATTATTTCTTACAAAATCCTTTTTATTTCTATTTTATTTTGTTTTTATTGGGCAGTTTATTAATGGTAACCGTTGCCCGTTCAGAATTAGGCATTGAACATGCCGCAATGTCATCACGTTATAAAATAGTTTCTTTATTATTAGCGGCTTGTCTTTATTTGGCACTTGTAGAAATACTTGAGCCTGTTTGGCGAAAAAAATGGATAACGCTTTGCACAATTTTAGCGGTGCTTTTAAACCTCAGTTCAGCTTTCGTAAATTTACCCTTTTTAGAGCAAAAAAATAATTTGCTAGTCAATGGTTTACGCACTTGGCAAACGAACCATAAGGAGGGCTTGGTACATCCTAACCGAGAACATAGTAGCATGGTTTTGCAAACGGCAATAAAAAAAGGTATTTATACGCCGCCTGTGATTGATTAATTTTATCTGGATTTGGCGAGATATTCTTATTAAAACAGAGACCTGCTAGGTTTTTAAAACCTAGCAGGTCTTTATTTATGATTTAAAAACCGCAACTACAGGCGTGTGGTCTGAGGGACGTTCTAAAGCGCGGGGGGCTTTGTCAATTGTGCAGCTTTCGCAGGTTACCGCTAATTTTGTGCTGGCTAAAATTAAATCAATGCGTAAACCTCGATTGCGTTTAAAGGCAGCAGCGCGATAATCCCACCAGCTAAAACTTTTTTCAGCTTGGGGAAAATTTCTAAAACAATCTTGTAAGCCTAATTCTAAAATAGCTTGCAACGCTTGACGCTCAGCGGGACTGGTTAAAACCGAATTTGTCCATGCACTTACATCATGCACATCTTCATCTTGCGGCGCGATATTGAAGTCGCCTAAAACGATTAAAGGTTCTTCTGGAAATTGCTGCAAATGCTGCGCAATAAATTGTTGACAGTGTTGTAACCAGGTTAATTTATAAGCATATTTTTCAGAGTCTAAAGCTTCACCATTAGGCACATACAGATTTAACACCCGCACTTTTTGCGTCGCATTGAGTGGGAAACGGGCGGCTAAAATGCGGCGTTGTAGGTCGTCAAATGTAGGAAAATCTGTGATAAATTCGTTACTTGCAGGTTGACGACTGAGCAGTGCAACGCCGTTATAAGTCGCTTGTCCTGCAAATAGGCTGTGATAGCCTAACTCTTGAAAAACATCGCTTGGAAAGTCTTTTGATTTAATTTCTTGCAAAGCTAAAACATCGGGCTGATGCGTTTTTAACCAATCCACAACCTGCGTTAATCGGACTTTTAAGGAATTCACGTTCCAAGTTGCAATTTTAAACATGTCATTCCTTTAAAATTATTGAATAGTTTCCGCTATTTGTGTTAATAATTGTTCAACTGCTTGATTTGCCGCCGTCACGCCGCCTTCTGAATTATCAGTCGGTGCAGGGGCTGACACTTCAAAAATATGCGTTTTTAACACTTGCCGTTGTAATACATCCAGCAGTTGCACGCGCAAAGCAATCCGCCATTGACTGGGTTTCACTGAAAAATCTTGATGAAACTTCAATAAATCACTTTCTAAACGCAATTCTCCAATTGCGGTAGAATTAGCGGATAGAACTGCACTAAATTGTCCTGTACTTTCCAGCCGTTGCACTAATAGCGGTAACAACATTTTGCTGGGCGTATCAATCCATTGGGTTTTATTATATGCGCGTAAATCATTGTTATTATAAGCATAAAGCTGCTGAATAGTATCCAGTCCTGCCACGGCATTCGGTAATGAAACTAATAAAGTTTTACCTTTGGCATTGCTAACAGGTTGCGTTAATTTGCTCAAGCTTAAGGTATAAGTGCTAATTTCTTCAGCATTATTACTAGGCAACATGCTACAAGCCGCCAGAAAACTGCATAAACTGCAAGCAAGAAGTATTTTAGAAAGAAATGGAGACATAATTTAACTAAAAATCGCTTAAAGTGGAAAAAAGTTTAACGGGCACTGTTTTAAAAAAAAACTTATTCACCGGGGGCGGTAGTTTGCGGTTTTTTACCAAAAATCATCATATTCGGTTGACGTTTTAAATCTTGGCTGAAAGCATTTAATGTATTGATTAAATTGCGTAATTCGCTCAAGGTTAAATTGACATTGGGCAATAATTCACTAGAAGCGCGTTTTAAATCATTATTGAGTTGTAACGATAATTGCGCTAACGCCGCCGTCGTTTTTTGTACGTCTGTACGGTTGTTATCTACCATACTATTGACGTTATCCACGGTTTTTGTAAGTTTTTGAGTGAGTTGTTGCACACTCACAAGGGCTAAATGAATATCTTGAGCGAGATTACTGGCATCAGCAGTAATTTGGGCAGTGTTTTTTAATACTTTTTCTAAATTAATCAAGCTTGCATTAATCGTATCTTTACGTTCCGCTAAAACTTGGCTTAATACTTCCACATTTTTCAATGTGTTTGCAAAAGTCTGTTGATTTTCTTCGCCTAAAATTTTATTCGCTTGCTCTGATAACGTAATAACATTTGCAATGAGTTTTTCAGCATCAGCAGTTAGTCCGTCGGCTTTTTCTAATAAATTGGAAACGCCCGCATCAACCCGCACCAATAAAGAGGGCTTAAAACGAATTTCTGAAAATGGTTTTTTAACGGGAAGCGGTTTATCACTTTTACCGCCTTCTAATTCAATGTAGGCTAAACCCGTTAAACCTTGTGAAGCCAATTTTGCGGTTGCATCTTCGCGTAAAGGCGTACCATCAGCAATATCTAAATAAAGCCGTATAACATCGGCTTGATTAGGGATAAATTCAATACGGGCAACTTTACCCACTTGAACTCCTTGATATTTCACTAGCGCATTGATGTTGAGACCTGAAACAGATTCTTTCATGTCAACAATATAGGTATCATATTGTTTTTCTTCTGTTTTAAAAGCCAACCATAAGCCCGTGGCGATTAATAACGCACTCATGGCAATCACAAAAAAACCCACTAGGGCATAACTAATTTTATTTTCCATCATCAATCCTTCAACTTCAGGGCTTGATATTCATTCGTGACTTGTCGTCCCCGCGCTCCTTGGAAATATTCTATTAACCAAGGATGCGAAAAATGGATAAGTTGTTGAATAGGCGCGACTGCTAATACTTTTTTTTCTGCTAAAACCGCGATTCTATCGGTCACTTTCCACAATGAATCTAAATCGTGGGTCACTAACAGCACTGTTAACCCTAATAACTCGCGCAGTTGTAAAATCAGACTGTCTAACGCATCCGCGCCCACAGGGTCAAGCCCTGCGGTTGGTTCGTCTAAAAAAAGAATATTGGCATCCAACGCCAACGCCCGCGCCACAGAAGCCCGTTTTATCATGCCGCCGCTGAGTTGGGCGGGATATTTATCGGCGGCTGTCATCGGTAAACCTACCAAAGCAATTTTATAGGCGGCTAATTCACGAATCATGCGGTCGCTTAAATTGCTGTGTTCACGCAAAGGCATGGCGACATTTTCCGCGACGGTTAGCGAGCTGAATAATGCGCCATTTTGAAACATCATGCCGCATTGTCGTCGCAACCACATTTTTTTTTGCTCGCTACAGCCGACAATTTCTTGTCCCAATACTTGAATTGAGCCTTTTACGGGCGAAATCAGCCCAATCACTTCGCGCATTAGTACCGATTTCCCCGTGCCGCTCCCGCCGATAATGCCTAAAATTTCGCCTTTGCGCACAGAAAAGTGTACGCCATCATGAATGACCATCGTGCCAAATTGGGTGCGTAAATCGCGCACTTCAATCACTGTTTCTTGAGTTTCGGCAACATTGTCAGTCATTAAATCCTGCCTTACGGTTTAGGTTGCCATTGAGAAATAGCAACTTTCACTTTTAAATCATCGTTATTCATAAAAATACGCATAGGTACACTGAAGCCTGCAACGACTTGATAGTTATCAAAACTGATATTCCAGCCTTGTTGTACCAGCCGTTTTAAATATCCATTGTTGTGTACTTCCCAGTCCCAAATCGGTGATTCATCGCTTAAGCCGCGAATCCAATAATATAAACCACTGACGGGTAAAGGCACATTTAACGCTTGGGCAATTAATTTATCAGGGTCTTCAGCGCGATAAGTTTCATGGTTAGCGGTGGTCAATGTCACTTCTTGCGCTGAACCTGCTAATAAAATCGCGCCTTGTCCCGTCGGTGTATTTAAGTAAATTTGATAATCTTCCGCATTTTGCAACCAGCGCACGTTGGCATTCCATGCTTCTTCACCGCTGACAATTGCCATGCGCCCGTTGATTTGCCACTGCTTGAGGCGTTGCATTTGTTGCTGGTGATGTAGCCATTGTTGCTCCACAGCGGGCGATAATTTAGGCGGTACTGGCGCGCAAGCTGCAATTAAAACAAGGAGTAATAGTCCAAGGTAACGAATAAAAGAAATAAAAGACAAATTCATCATGCTTAGGGACTTTTAGGCGCAGTTTTTAACCATTTTTGTTGTGTTTCTCGCAATAATTCATCTTTGGGAAATTCTTTTAAGGCTTTTTCCCATAATGCTTTAGCTTGTTGTTGTCTGCCAGTAACCCAGTAAACTTCGCCTAAATGCGCTGAAATTTCAGCATCAAATTTGATTTTATTCGCTTTTTCTAAATGTTCTATTGCTTCATCATAGCGTTTTAAACGATATAAAGCCCAGCCCATACTGTCTAAAATATAATAGCTGTCTGGTTTTTGCTTTAACGCTTGTTCAATCAGTTCTAACCCTTCTTGATAGCGTTCTGTTCTATCAACTAAGGTATAGCCCAAACCGTTTAATGCTTCGACATTATTGGGGTCAATTTCTAATACCCGCCGCAAATCGCGTTCTAAGCCAGCAAGGTCATCTTTTTTCTCTAAAACCATTGCCCGCCCATATAATAATTCAATATTATCAGGGTCTTCTGATAATGATTTTTCATAAACGGTGGCGGCTTCATCATAGCGTTTTTGGTTGATGAGTAATTCTGCTTCAAATTGAATTAATTTTGCGGCTTCATCATCATCACTCACAGGGACAGAGCGAATATGCGCTAAAGCGCGTTCAACTTCACCTTTTTCTACATATAACATGGCAATGCGGGCTTGAGCTGTTAAATAATGCTCACCTTCTTCTACTTGACGATAGAAAGAAATCGCAACATCAGGATGTTTTTTTAATTCAGCAACTTGTCCTAAATAGTAGTTGGCTAAATCGGTATTTTGTGTTTTATCTAACAAGGTTTTGAAATATTTTTCAGCTTGGTCATACGCTTGTTTTTGAATGGATAATAAACCCAAAGCATATAAAACATCAGGATTTTCAGGATGTACCGTTAATAAAGCTTGAAATTGCACAATTGCTTCATCTAATTTCTCAGCCGTAGCTAATGAACGGGCATACATAAATCGCCAATCGTCTTCAACTTGGGGCGCGTGTGCAATCACTTCTTTTAAAAAGTCTAAAGCCGCTTCTTGCTCATTTAAACGATTAAGCACGACGACATATAAAGCCACCCCTATTTTGTGATAAGGTTCTATTTTAAGCAGTGACTCTAATACCGCTTTTGCTTTTTCTAATTGTTGCGCAATAATCAAAAAACGGGCATAACTGATTAAAATAACTGCATCATTGGAACGCTTTTTAAGCAATTTTTCTAAGAGAAATAATGCGCTTTCTTGTTTAGCTTGATGATTGGCTAACAATTCGGATAATAAATCGATTTTTTTCTCGGTATTATCATCAAGACGGCTAAGCATCGCTTCGATTTGTTCGGCAGCTTCATCTAAACGGTCTTGTTGAATTAACACGCTACTTAATAATTGCCGTGCTTCTGCATTATCAGGCTCAATTTTGACCCATAAAGTAGCAGCTTGAATTGCCATATCTAATTCTTGCGCAAACAAAGATAAACGGGTTGCCCGCTGTGCTAATTCAGCATCATTTAATTCAGTTGCAGCATCCAATAAATAATCGATAGCAACTGGATATTGCTGACGTTGTGCTGCTACTTCTGCCGTCAAAATTTTATACATCACTTCGCTTTGTTTAGCTTGTGCTTGTTTATCACGGGCGGGCGGGGGCGGCACGGGCACAACTTCACCTTGTTCAACCGTTGAAGGGGTTGCGGGTAAATTATGAATAGGCGTAGCTAAAGGAGGAGGTGCAGTCACTTCTGCTGCTGCAACACAGCCCGCACACTGTAGCATTAGGGTAAAATAACAAATTGCTAATCCACTTCGTTTTAGAATCGTAGTTGTGGAATGAAGTTGTGTCGAGTTAGGCTTGTTGAATTCTGTTGTCATGATGCCAGTTGTTGCTTCAGAAATGAGAACGTCATTTTTAATCATGTTATTGACCTTATGTATGGATACAAACTATCCATCTAACAAACACTATTGTATTTTAATAAAAGACTACACAACCCTGTGTCATTTTTATAGTCTAAACTCGGATTTTTGCCCCCTTGCTTAGCTAAACTTATTTTTATACGCTATCTTAGCGACCTAAATTCGAATTTAAGTTACGAGGATTTCCATTGAGCTCACAACAATTGATGATTAGTATCACCAGTGCGACAGATAAACCCGATTTACTCAAGCAACTTTTAAAAGCTTTATTAGAATGCGGCGGACACTTAACAGACAGTTATGTTCATACGTTGGGTAATCAACTTTCAATTACGTTATTGTTTGGCGGTAGTTGGGACGCGCTGGTTAAAATTGAAAATGTTTTACCGCGCTTGCAACATCAATTTGCGTTTCAGTTTATAACGCAACGCACCGACACTCGTCCTAAATTGACGAATCGTTTACCTTATATTGTGGAAGTTATTGCCCCTTATCAATCCCAACTTGTCTATGAAATCATTCGTTTCTTTAGCGAAGTGCAAGCAATCATTGAAGATTTACATCTTCAACGCTATACCCCATCAAATACTGATGCACAAATGTTTTCTATGAATTTAACCATTTATTTGCCGTTGAATGCGTCATTAGCTAATGTTCGCGGGGATTTTATGGATTTGTGCGATGCACTCAATGCAGATGCAGTGATTGCCCCTTTAAAATAAAGCTGAGGAAAACTATGGCGTTTTGGTTAATGAAATCTGAACCCAGTGAATTTAGTATTGATGATTTAGCCCGCGTGCAAACTGAGCCATGGGACGGAGTTCGTAACTATCAAGCACGCAATATGCTAAAAAATGACATGCAAGTGGGGGATTTAGCGTTTTTTTATCATTCAAATAGCCAACCATCAGGGATTGCAGGCATTATGCGCATTTCGCGGGCTGCTTTTCCTGATATAACCGCGTTGGATGTCAATCATATTCATTATGATGCTAAAAGCACCATAGAACAGCCACGTTGGTTTTGTGTAGAAGTCACATTTGTTCGCAAATTAGCGCGTTTAATTCCCCTCGCAGAATTAAAAGCGATGTCTGAATTAATAAACTTGCCTTTAGTACAAAAGGGGACACGCTTGTCTATTATGCCTGTGACTGAGCCACAATGGCAGGCGATTTTACAAAGAGAATAGCTAAAAATTGAAAGCTAAACTTATTTAGTTTACAAGAATCCAGCTAAGGCAATGATTTAAAATTGCATTAAATATTGGTCAATTTTTTGTTTAAGCTGTTCAATGGCATCTACTTCTAACACTAAAATAACATAACCGCTAGTATCTTGTTGCGACGAAGAGAAATTGACCCACATAAATAAAACATGCTCAACCGCTTTATGGTTAATTTGTTGCAGTAATTCATGGGGCGCACCAAGGATAAATTTGGGTATGCCATACGTTATTTCACTATTGAGCAAGTTAGCAAAACCACTTAGACAAGCATTTAAAATAATATTGCCCATTTCTAACAGTGCATCTTGCACTAATTCATCTTCTAACGGCAATTCGGTGGGATGTTGAATAAAACTATTTGCTAATTTGCTGCATTTTTCTTTAGGGAAAAATAGCAGTGCATCTCCATGAAAAAAACCATCAAAGCGTTGCTTAATTCCAGCAAAGCAAAATGAAATTTGCTGAATCATTTGCTGACTCGCTTCTTCAGTACGCAGAATTTCTAATGTTGGAATATTTAAATGCACTTCTTGTCGAATAATTGCACTTAAGGACGCAGCGGCGCACCCCATCCCAATATTGAGAAATTCGCAAATCGCATCTTTTTGTAAATCCGTCAGAGAAGGTAAAGACATTATAAATACTAATCTGTAGAAAAAATGGAGTGAGTCAGCAACAATTTTTGAATTTATTGCTGGATAAAAGCAAGAATTTTTTCTTCAGTAATGGGTTTGGCAATAAAACGAATCCCTAAGTTTTCAGCTTTTTGCCGAATGGCATCTTGAATATTAGCCGTTAATAAACCTGCTTTTATATTAGGATAACGTTTAATTAATTCTGTGACTAATGCTAAACCATCAATACTACCCGGCATATTTAAATCTACAGTGGCAAATTGAAAGTTATGTGTTGTATCTAACTCTGGGAGTTTGTTTAATAATTCATCACCATTACCTGCTTCAACAATGGTTAAAGTGGGGTAGGCTTGAGTAATGATGGCGCGAATTAACATGCGAGAAACTCGACTATCATCTACAATTAAAATAGTTGCTAATGCCATACGATAATATCCTAAGTGAAAATAAAGCTTCTTTATCAAGTCATCCACGATGATGTCAATGGCGAGTTATACGCTTTGACTGTGTATTTAGAGGAAAAATTATGCAATTTGTAATTAATGTTGAAAATATCAAATGCGGTGGTTGCGCCCGTTCAATTGAAAATAGTTTGTTAAAATTATCAGGCGTTGCCGAAGTTCAGGTAAATGTTGAACAAGGACAAGTTTCTGTTGAAGGTGAAAGTTTTAATTCAGCAGAAATTGCACAAAAGTTATTGTCTTTAGGCTATCCCGAAAAAGGCTCTGTTGAAGGAATTGCTTCATTAGCAGCGATGGGTAAATCTTTTGTAAGTTGTGCAATTGGTCGTCTAAGTCCTGATAATAAATAACTTAACCTAAATTCAGTCGTTATGCTTTATCTTAATCTGAATTCAAGCTTAAGTTTTTAAAATTGTATTTGCTTAGGTCTGTTAGTCCTTGAGGGATGAACAGACCTTTGCATTTATTGCAAAATTTAAGTCAACAAATATATCATTGCTTCGCCAGTTTGCGCGACTTCTTGATAAAAATCAATAAATTCAATCAGT
>CAZKST010000018.1:12558-22489 GCA_964555395.1 uncultured Thiotrichaceae bacterium
CATTGCTTCGCCAGTTTGCGCGACTTCTTGATAAAAATCAATAAATTCAATCAGTAAATCTAAAAAATCTGCCCGCCCTTCTTCATCGCCCCACGTTTCACCATGATATAAATCTTCATAGTCTAAATTTTCAACCAGCGTTTCGAGTTGTTCATGAGTATGCACAGCTAATTGCGGCGCAGTGCTGGCAATAAGCTCAGGGGAAATATAAAAAGCAAATTCGGCGCACGGTAAAGTTTTAAGCTGAATCCCAGCAAGGGCTTGAGCTTGCCCCAGTTTTTCTAAACAGGCGCGTAAAATATCCCAAGTATCATCTATAGAAAACTGCATTGTGGGTTGCTCTTCCGCTTCGTGCCGCAAGAAACGACACAAAGCGTGAATATCACTTTCTAAACTTTGAAATTTTTGAACAGAAATAGTCGTTAAATCACCACCAAAACTCATAATTTTCACCTTATTGCAGGGTTAATTCATTTTTCTGCTTAACTCGCTAAACGGGGAACTTGCACCACACACGGCATTTCTATGTCTTTAAATTGCCGTTGAATGGTTGCCATCGCTTTAATTGCCGCTGCTTTATCGCCGACGGCAATCGTGAGGGATTGACGGCTGGCAATTTCAGCGACTAATTGCGCAATTTCTGGGCTTAATTGCGCTTGTTGTTTTAAAAATGCCCATGTTCTTTGTTTAGCAATCCGTCCTTTATTGACATTACACAATAGACGCAAGAAATAAGGTTTTAATTGTTGTAAACGCTGCAAATGATTGGCGGCATAACGTTCTAAATAATTCGTCGCAAATAATTGCATCGCGGTTGAAGGATGTTCGCTTAATTTCAACAAATATTCGTGCCCATTTTCTTGTTCAAAATGGCGCGTTAATAAATGCCGTCCAAATTGTTGCACATCTTCTTTTACACTGTCGCACACACTGACTAACACTTCAGGCGTTAAATAGGTCGAATCGGTATTATTTAACAATTGAAACCCAAATTGCCGCGTTTCATCCCAGCGACTGTCGAGCAATTTAATCGTGGTTGCCATGTCTTGCTGCAAACGCGGCACGATTTGCCCACATAATTGACAAGCCGATTGCCGAATGCTGAGAATTTCATGGTCAGCTAACACAACTAATTGTTTAACGCTGAATTGTTCTGTGGGCACACGATTGAGTAGAATACCCCCCAATTGTTGCGCTTGTGCGGGTTTAGCACGCAATAATCGCCATGTAATGTCGGCGGAGAGGCTATTTAAATAAACCGCAAATTCACTGTTAATCAATTCAAATAAAGCAGAATGTACGCCTTCTGCTAATTTAGACGACATCAACCGCGATAATAAATTCTGCAATAAAGTATTGCCCAATAAAGCATTATGTTGTAACACTCGTTGTAATAAGGGGCGACTGCCTTCGCGAATTTCAAGCCGTGAATGGGTTGCAAGCACGGTTAATAAATCTAAACGTTGGCTCAATTCTTCGTTGTTTAACGCTTGCAATAAACGCAAACCCACCACTTGCACCACCGCAAACGGTGAATCTAGTAAACGATATAACACAGATTCAGGCAATTGATTGAGCGAGTAATTGCCTAATAAATCACTGGCAAATGCTTGTATTTCCATTAAAGAATGTGCCAGTAAATCTTGTAAAACAGACAATTGCAAAGCAGGTAAATAAGTTGCTAAACCGACTTGTAAACATTTAATTAATACTTGCGCTTGTGCACTTTGTGTATCGTTGCAAACGAGCAATTGCGCAATAAAACGACCAACTAAAACATGGGCTTGTTCTGTTTCAAAATGGCTACCGCGCAATAATTGCTGTACAAATTCATGATTATCTTCATAGGAGCTTAAAGCTAATTGCACTAAATATTGTCCATCTTGCAATAACTTATCCCGTTGCTTTTGTAGGAAATTTTGCAAGTGACGACGGGTTTCTGCATCCCCAATTAACAAAGCATGGGTTAAAAATTCCAGCGATAATTTGTCCGCATGGTTTTGAATTGCCAAGCGTAATGCAAATTGTTGCGTATGCGTATAAGAGGCTTTTAATAAACTTTGTAACTGTTCAAGCGGAATTGTCGCCGTAAATTCGGGCGTACTTTGCAAGACTTTAAGCGCGAATTGATGGACGATTGAACATTGACTGACTAACAGCAAGTGTAAAGCCTGTTGCGGGGCGTGTGTCCATAAATCGGGATACGCTTCTTCGCGTTCTGCAACCATTTCCGTAGTCGGCGGACAATTTTCGCGCCATCGCCAAGTATTTTGTCCCGCTTCCAATCGCGTGCTATTTTTATGCAGTATGTGATTGAGTGCCCAATAAGAACCGAAATTACTCCAAAAAACAGGATAAGTTTCATAACGTTCCCACCAACGCAAATTCTCGCCTGCCCGTAATCGTTTGCCCACGCCGCGTTTTTCGCTTTTAGCATGACTATCGCTAAAATGTTGTAAAAATGCCGTAGCAAATTCCACATATAACGGTGAATTAATTTCGCCTAAATTATGCAATTTACGCCAAATCCGCCGTTTTAAATAAAAATGGGTGTAATTACTATTGGCGATTTTAGCAGTAGGGGATTGTAACTGCTCAACCAGTGCATCATCACTCAGCCATTGATATTTGCCATTTTCCAGTTGGATATACGCGCCCCAATAGCCTTTACGAAAGGTTGGGCTAGCTGTTTCAAAACGAAAAGCTAATAAGCTGAAAAATTCAATATCGTCACGGTATTCCGCAATTTTAAAAATATGCCGCATTATGCGGAAAAAGGGCGGGCGGGTATTCATCGTCTGCAAATGAGTTAATAAAGCAGGACGCGCAATCACACGATTGAGTTGATATAACGTAAATAAAGCAGTGATATGGGTTTTATCAGCAACGACAGTATCTATCGCTGTTTTTAATCCGTTCTCATCCGCTTGCAATAAGGCTTGTTTAATGGGAGTCGGTAAACTATTGATTAATGGCGTTTCTAAGGTTTTACGCTGTGTTTCATCGGCAAATTCTAATAAAACCGTTAACACTAAACGGCGTAAAGGCGTGGGTAATTCTTGATGATACAGTTGCTCTAAATGAGCATAAGCGGTTGTAATGCGACATCGCCCAATCGCATACACTAAACTATATAAAACAGGACTTTCTTTATCACGTTGCGTTAATGCGTGCTGTAACAACACCAATAAATAAGGCTCTGCTGCTGCAATGCGCCATTCAGCCACTTTCCATAAAACACGGTCTAATTTCCATTGTTTCGATGCAGTTTTTTCAGTGGTTAACGCGGCGGGTAAAATCGTTTTTAACAATTTCCCTACAACTTGCGATAACTTAATGCGGGCGGTTGGAAAAAGCTGTTGATAATGTTGATTTAAAGTATAAAGAACGTGTTGATAAGCGACAGGTAAAGTATCAATTTCTATAGTTTTTTCGGGCTGTTCTATCGCCACTTCTGGCGCGACCACAGCGGCGGTCGTTTCTGCGCCACTGTTGAGTTCTATGTAACCCTTTTTAGTTTTTTCAGTAACTAAAGCAGTAAATAATTGTTCGGCTTTCTTTTTATCAACAGGTAACGGGGTTTTGCTGCCTTCCGTCAAGGCTTTACCACGTTTACCATAGCGAAAATTGACGACAAATTGCTCTGTGCCTACTTCGCACAAATCAATTTCATACACTTTATCGGAGTTTCCTGCTTGAAAAGCGAGTTGTGTTTGTTTGATGAGTTTCATAAGTATTTGTGCTAATAGGTTTGTCGAGTTAAGAAAATAGATAACCTAAATTTGGTGAGTAAGTTTTTAAAATTCAATATTTTATTTTAGATTTGTTCTTTGCTGTTTACAAGAGCGATGTGACCAAATTCAGGCAATATAAGTTGTATATAGTAACCGCACTACAAAATTGTCTGAACCCTAATTTACTTAATTTTCTTGATTAGCCTAATGAAAAAATTAAGAAAATTAGATTAATTAAGTAAATTAGGGTTCAGACAAGAATGCGTTTGCTATAGTTATTGAAAAAACTATAGCATTATAGTGCAGTGTCGTACATCTATTTTCTATAGACGATAAAAAACCCCATTAAATCGATTGACTCAATGAGGTTTTTTTTATGACAGTAGATAAAGTTAAATTTTAGAATTTAACCCGAGCACCAGCAATAACCGTGAAGATGTCTTCAATATCGCTTACACCTGGACGGTCTAAGCTATGGTTACGCGCAGCGATGTATAAATCTGTCCCATAAGCTTCTAAGTTTTGAACTAAACCAACGCCATAACTGGTGTATTCTTCGTCGATAACGTTGTAGTTTTCAGAGTATTTGTAATCAACTGCAATAGAGGTTTTGCCGATTGGGTTGAATTTCGCGCCATAACCGAGTTTTGCATAATATGTCCATGGGTCATCGCCATTGAGGTCAGCAAAATCACGCTCGCTATCATAAACCCGTCCGCCAGCGGCTAAAGTTAAAGTGAGACCTTTAAATTCAGCTGCGAAAGAACCGTTGTATTGGTCATACCAATCATAAGCATCGCCACCATCAGAATAAGCTAAAGCAGCGGCTAATTTTAAATCACCATTTAAGAGTTCGCTGCCGTATTTTAACGCAACGTCCCATTGACTTGCTGTGCCTGAACTTGTAGCAATATTAAAACCAGCAAAAGAAGGAGAATCATAACGAATGCGGTCGTTTAAATTTAAACCGTCAAAGTTATCAGATACGCCACTGATAGTGACGATTGGGCTGGCTTTGCGTGTATCATTTTTTTGGAAGAAGCTTAAAGAACCGCCAATGTCGCCCGTATAAGAATATAAACCAGCAACGCCAGTCGCATTAAAATCGCTTTCTGAGGTTGCATCAGAAGCCATGTAGCCTTGACCTAAAGATAATTGACCAAAAGGCGTTTTAAAATACACTTCCATGACCCGCTCAGTGAAAGCGTTGGTGCTGCGTGCATCTTTAGTTTCATTCATCGTTACATCCGCAGAACTATTTGAACGATGTTCTACTTCAAATTGTCCGCCGACAGTATATTCTTTGTTTAATTCGTATTCGCCAATGATATTTAAGCGTGTGCTATCAGTATCGTTGTCCACAAAGAAAGTATCAGAATCAATACCATCATCAGCATACATCACTGCACGGTTAACTTGACCTTTTAAACTAACAACACCAGCGGCATGGCTTAAGGGGGCCATTGCTAACAACGCAGCAGCAACTGCGATAGCGATTTTGCTATTGTTCATCATCTTAATAATCTCCTAATTTTATATACTTACTCTCAAATAAACATCCCGAGATGTTAAAACGGTCTGCCGCCTATTTATTGCAAAACAATGGCTCTCCATTCATGATGTATTTAATTTAACTTAGATAAGCAACAGATGCAACAAAAAATATGTAAAAAAACCACAAGCGTTTACTATGTTGTCTATATACAACAGTAATTTTAGGAAAAAGCGTGTTAATATTTTTTTAGTAAAACGCTTAAAACTATTACTTTGAGCCTTGTTCTTAAAACGCCTATACTTAAATATCTTTTTGTTTAGCTTCTAAATATTTAAAACGTTTGGAATCAATCATGCGGAAATCTAAAATTGTTCGACTAACAACTTTAACTGCCACCGCTTCACTAACATTACAGTTACAAGCCTGTGGTAATCCTTTGCCCTATCAGCGCGGTTATCTTTCTAAAGAGGAATGTGTTCAAAACTATCGCGATAAACGCGAAATTCTTGAAGGGAAATTTAACGAAGTCTGTGAAGAAATAAATATTGCCGATGGAACAAGAGCTAGTAATAATTCCAATAATTATCGACGGGTTTATGTCCCTAGCTATGTTTATCGCGATGGTGGCAATATATTTTATGAATCTGAACCTAACCGTTATGTTAGCGCACCCGTACGCTCTAATTGGCGCATTGTCAGTCCAGAAACAGCTAAAGGTAGAATGTTTGTTTCTAACTCCATTGATGCAGCCCAAGAAAAAAGCCAAGTGGCTAATCGTTCATATCTTGAACCCTCACGCAGCAGTTTTTCCAGCAGTTCTTCAAGCTCATCAGGAAGTTATTCAGGTTCTCCCAGTTATGGCAGCAGCAATACCTCTAGCTCATCTTCTAGTGCTTATTCTGGTTATTCTTCCAATAATTCTAGTGGTTCTAGTACAACCAGTCGTAGTGGGTTTGGCAGTTGGGGCAGTCGCTCAGGAGGCTCTTCCTCTTCTTAACATCAACCTGATAACGTCTTTATCAGGTTGATATTGATTTTTAAGGCTTAACTCATTTGTTCTTGTAAAACAGATAAAATTTGCTCAGCAGCTTTGCCTTTATCCGCTTTGCCAGCAGCATCTAAGACAATAATTGCCGTTTTGTCGCCGTTGTTTTGTAAACGTAACGTATATTCAGGGCGTTGTAATTTCTTTTCGCCACCAAACCAACTATTGAAAAAGCCTTGTTCTTCTTCACTCTCATTATTGGGCAAGGCATAACGGATTTTATACGTTGCCGTCTCACGACTGCGTTCTTCTACCGTAAACCCTAAACGGTCTAAAATATTGCCCGTAGTTTGCCAAGTATTATTCACAGAATCATTAACCACTAAAGCAATTTCACCCGCTTTATTGCGTTGTAAATTTGCTTTAATCACAGGGGTTGCGGTTGAACCACTTGCCACTAAAGGACGGTTTTTATCTGCACTGATAAAGACCGCCAATTTTTGCAACATTTCAGCTTCTTGCTGACTATCCGCTTTTGCAGCTTTCCATGCAGTTCTAGGCATCGTTACCTCTGCGCCTACACTTGCTCCCGACATTTCTTCCCGCTGTTTAGTTGACAAGGGCGCGCCATTCGCCAAGCGTTCAACGGCTAATTGCGTTAAATAAATCGCGACTTTATTTTCTACCCGTTCCAAACGAACCCGATATTTATAACGTCCGTTATACTCTTTTTGGTTTAACCATTCGGTTTCCATTGTGCCTAAATCGCTTTTCTCATTGAGAACTGCAATATTTTGTTCTTGCCAGAACGCTTTGACACTTTGCCAAACTTTATCCGCAGAGCCTTGCACCACTAACCAACGTTGTTTTCCATCGCTTTTAACCGCAACATCGTTAAATGTAGGCAATACGGGCGCAGTTGCTGTTCCCGTGCTAGTTAACACTGCCCCCGAAGGCGTTGCAGACGCTGCTTGCAAACCTGACGCGCTGTTAGAATTTGGAATCGCCATCTTGTCATTGATGCGCGAACGGTCAAAGTTAGGAGGGATTTCTAAAGAATCAATCGGCTTACTGTCTTTATAAGAAGCCGTGTTATCAGGCAACAAATCACTAATTTTTTTACCAATGCCACACCCAGATAATAATGCAGTACTCAGCAAACTACTGATAAGCAAAGTAGATTTTCGCATCATGAGAGAACCTAAAATAAATTGAAAGCGTTTTTTAAATATTGGATGCGTTATTGCCATGCAATAACACTAAGGAGAATCTGCTTTTAAATGGTCAGAAACCACTAAGGGTGGCATTTTCTTTGCTTCTGGATAATGAGAGCGTTCAGTATAAAGGGTATTATCCAAATGCGTCATCATATAACCACAACCCGATAATAAACTCAGGACTGACAACAATATTCCAACTTTGAGCATAACGCACATTGTCCTAATACAAGAGGACGAATATAGCCATTATTAAAATGAATATATCCGCCCAGAATTTATATAAAATAGCGGCTTACACCTGAATGCCAGCCTGTTTCATCGCTTCAATGACCGTTGCATGATGGGCTTCAGATAAAGAGACTAAAGGTAAACGAATCGCTTCCCCAACCAATCCCATCCGATATAATGCCCATTTTGCAGGAATAGGATTAGATTCAATAAATAAATGCTGATGCAAACCCATTAAACGCTGATTAATTTCGTCAGCCGTTGCATAGTTACCTTTTAAAGCCCATGCACACATATCGTGCATTAACTTAGGCGCGATATTCGCTGTAACAGAAATCGTTCCTTTACTGCCTAACTTCATGGTTTCCAAAGTTAAAGCGTCATCACCACTGAGCACGAAAAACTTATCGTTTGCAAAACTTAACAACTCTTTAAAACGGTTTAAATCGCCTAAAGCTTCTTTAATACCGATGATATTGTCGATACCCGCTAAGCGTTTGACTGTTGCAGGCTGCATGTCACACGCTGTCCGTCCCGGCACATTGTATAAAATTTGTGGAATATCAACCGACTCAGCCAATTTACGATAATGACGATATAAACCTTCTTGCGTGGGTTTATTGTAATAAGGTGTAACTAACAAGCAAGCGTCTGCGCCCGCTTTTTTGGCAGCTTCGGTCAATTCAATCGCTTCGGTTGTAGAGTTCGCGCCCGTGCCAGCAATCACAGGAATGCGACCTGCGGCATGTTCAACAACTAAACGGATGACTTCGCAATGCTCATCCATATCTAATGTGGCGGACTCTCCTGTTGTTCCCACAGCGACTAAGGCATCTGTTTGATTTTCAACATGGAAATCGACTAAACGACGTAGCGCATTCACATCCACGCTCATCTTTTCATCATTTTGCATTGGTGTGACTAACGCTACGATACTACCTTGAAACATGCTTAAAAACTCCCCAAGAGTTGGCTTAGTGATAAAAAAGAGTATGTTACTTGTGTTTAGGGTAAAATAACAAGCATAAACACAGTTTAAAATAATTGCCAATCAGTCATATCATTTTTCTATGTATGATGATTTACCATGACTGCAACAGCGATGTCACCTAAAGTTGCTAAAATAGATGGAAAGCCTTATGACGCAATGCCGTCTGCCACCTATACTATACATTTTCACACCTGTTCTCTGGCGAAATCTAATTTAACAAGGAAGGTGAATCTGTCATTAAAATTCATTATACGCTGTTTTTCCCATTTAACGTGCGATTTTCCAATTTCACTCTTATTTTCCAAAAAATCACTATGACACGTTCTGCTGCAAATGACTCAATGGTGCGTCAAGCAATTGCACAACTCAGTGCAAAAATAATGGTGCAACAAGGGATAAATGATTTTCAAGTTGCAAAACAAAAAGCTGCTGAACAGCTTGGCGTAACGAGTAATGCTAAAAATTTACCGAGCAACAGCGAAATTGAAAGCGAATTGCAATTATATCAACGCTTGTTTAAAGCGGAATCGCATCCGCGGCGGGTGCAACAGTTGCGGCAAACGGCAATTCAGGCGATGCAATTATTTAGCTTCTTTTCTCCGCGTTTAGTGGGTTCAGTCTTGCAAGGAACGGCAAACGAAAATGCAGAGGTCACTTTACATTTATTTGCGGATAGTCCTGAAGAAATTGCATTTTTTCTATTAGATAAACAAATTCCTTATCAATTGAGCGAGCGACGTTATCGACTTGCAAATCAGTCTATTGTCCATTATCCCTGTTATCAATTTTATGCGGGCGAAGAAGCAATTAATTTAGTGGTGTTTAATACGCGGGATATTCGCTGGTCGCCCCCAAGTCCAATTGACGGCAAACCCATGAAACGGGCGGATATTAAGGCAGTGGAGAAATTATTGCAGGCAGTTGAAGCGGCTTAGGAATGGAGTGCAATCGCTTCAGCTATTGCTTTTTAACTATTTGATTGAACAACATTCATTTATTAAGCTACTGGCAATCGCTGAAGCGATTACACTTCTTTTAAAGTGCTTTTGCTATACGTTTAGATAAACGACGAGGACAATAATATCATGAATGAAAAAAATCTTTGTATATTAATAGGTTTACTACTTCTAAATAGCTGTACAACTTCGCCATTAGGGCGTAATCAATTAGCATTTATGCCAGCCGACCAAATGGATCAGATGGGCTTGCAATCTTTTGAAAACATTAAAAGTGAAACCCCTGTTTCTAGTGATAGACGACAAAAAACCTATGTAAATT
>CAZKST010000019.1:0-7947 GCA_964555395.1 uncultured Thiotrichaceae bacterium
TCGCTTCCTCACCAAATAACTTTTTAAAACCAAAATCAGTATAAGGATTCATAAAGCGTGACATGATAAACCTCAAAACCTTTTTAGTTGTTTTCCTTAAATCAAAGAATTGCGATTATTTGCCATTTTCCATTAATTGCTGTCCAACCCAATCGCGAGCAAATTGCCATGCGCAGCGACCGCTGCGCGAACCACGTTGTAATGCCCATTGTAAAGCTGCTGTTTGCATTTCTTGCTCATCAAATTCGTTTAAACCCATGGTTTTAACCCAATGTTTTGCAATTGCTAAATAATGGGTTTGGCTAAATGGATAAAATGAAACCCATAAACCAAAACGCTCAGATAAAGAAATCTTTTCTTCAACGGCATCGCTATGATGAATTTCACCTTCTACTAACCGCGATTCTTGATTTTCTTTTAAATATTCAGGCAATAAATGACGGCGATTAGAAGTTGCATAAATTAAAACATTATTAGGCGGTGCGCTGATTGAGCCATCTAATACACTTTTTAAGGCTTTATAACTTGCATCTTCTGCCTCAAAAGACAAATCATCACAAAATAAAATGAAACGATATGTTTCATTGCTGATTTGCTCGACAATAATCGGTAAATCAATTAAATCGTGCTTTTCAATTTCAATAAACCGCAAACCTTCATGGTGATATTCATTTAAAACCGCTTTAATTAACGAAGATTTACCCGTTCCGCGTGAACCCCACAATAAAACATTATTGGCAGGATAACCGCGTAAAAATTGCACGGTGTTGTTTACAATCAATTGTTTTTGCGTTTCTACATTTTGCAAATCGCTTAAAGCAATGTGATGTGGATGTTTAACTGCCTGCAATTCCCCTTGTGGGCAATGTGTTGTTTTTAACCAGCGACAAGCTAAGGTTGTTTGCCAATCAAGGGTTTTTTGCGTGCTAGGTAGTGTACTTTCAAAATAACGCAGTACAATGTCGAGCCGTTTTAATAAAGGTCGTAATTTTGCCATATCAATTTGTAATACTATTAAAAAGTTGAGAGTTGAACATAAAGTTAAGCGCATAAAGTTAAGATAGCATAACTCGATAGGTATGAAGGCTATAGGTATGCTAGACTATTTTTCTATCTATGCTTGCCTATTATGGGCAGCACTTCTTTACAAAATTCGTTATCCGCAGGAGTTTGAATGCAAACTGAACAATTATTACCCATCGTAATAGATGCTTTAGAAGACTTAAAAGCCCAAGAAATTAAAGTGTTAGATGTACGCGGCATGAGCAGTATTACTGATTATATGATTATTGCCAGCGGTTCTTCTAATCGCCAAGTTGCCGCGATTGCGGATAATGTCACTAAAAAAGTGAAGGAACAGGGGTATCGTCCACTTGGCGAAGAAGGGGCAAATGAGGGCGAATGGGTTTTAGTCGATTTAGGCGATATTATTGTTCATGTTATGCAGCCACAAGTGCGGGATTTTTATCAGCTTGAGAAGTTGTGGGGTGAGTTAGGCAAATCGGATGCTCATGCAACAGCTTAATATTCGTCGATTATCGTTAGTTAATTGCTCATGAAAATTAAAAAAATTATTCAACGTAATAAAAAGCAGACTTATCATTTACATGATAGTTTCGGCAGACAGTTTTCGGTTTTATACGAACATTACGAACAGCTTGCTAATCAAGGACAAATCAAGGGTTCTAAACGCATCAACGCGCGCGATTTGTGGCGTAAAATGTTAACGATGCTGTTTGAAACAGGGCATCCATGGATTACGTTTAAAGACCCTTGTAACTTACGTTCACCGCAACAGCATGTGGGCGTAGTGCATAGTTCAAATCTTTGCTGCATGACCGCAGACCAGCGCGTTGTCACCGATAAAGGGTTATTAACCGTCGGCGAACTCTATGCAATGGGCTGTCAAAATAAAGTCGTGGGCTTAGATGGCATTTATGATGCCTCTGAAATGTTATTGCCACGTCCCAACGCGCCCATTGTGCGGATTAACACGCAGGAAGGGTATCAGCATAAAGTCACGCCTGACCATAAAGTTTGGGTGAAGGATAAAGGCTGGGTAGAAGCGCAAGATTTACAAGCAGGTGATAAGCTTTTAATTCAACAGCTTGAAGGTTTATGGGGCACACGTCATCACCCTGAATTAAGCTATGTGATGGGGCTAATTGCGGGTGATGGTACATTTGATAAAAATCGCGGCAATGTCTTTATTGACATCTGGGCACAAGATTTTAAACATCTCAAACCGATTGAAGAAACTGTTCATTATTTGCTAGAAGGCAATACAGTTTTACGCACCACTTCAACCAATACACCGACTTTTGCAGTTAATGCGCAATATCAACGTGCGCGTTTAGCTTCTACGCCCTTATTCCGTTTGTTAAAAGAACAAGGTTTTTCAGCAGAAAATAAATTGCAAGTGCCTGAATTAGTCTGGCGTGGCACGCGGGAAACAGCCGCCGCTTATTTACGCGGTTTATATCAAGCAGATGGTAATATTGTTAGCAGTCATGAAGTTACGACATTGGCTTTAGCTTCTACTTGTCTTGAATTTATTCAAGAATTGCAAATTCTGTGGGCAAACTTTGGCGTAAAAACTTCAATTAATCAAATGCGCGGGCATGAATTAAAACCTATGCCAGATGGCAAAGGTGGGCAAAAAGCCTATTGGAGCAAGCCTTTATATCGCTTGTTGATTACCTCAATTAGAGGCTGCCAAATTGCTGAAAGTGTTACCCAATTTGCTGCACATAAAAATTCTGAAGCGGCGCAACAGTATTTAGCGAATCTGCAAAAAACGGGCTATAGTCAAAAATTATATGCAACGTTTACAGATTTAACTGAATTACCCAATGAAGATGCTTATTGTTTAACGGTCAATTCAGAAACCCACGCATGGACAGTGAATGGTTTAATTACCAAAAACACTGAAATTACTTTAAATACAAAGGCTAATGAAGAAATTGCCGTTTGCAATTTAGGCTCAATTAACTTATTAGCGCACATTAATGATGAGCAACAATTAGACATAGAAAAATTACGGCATACGGTCACAACCGCGATGCGAATGTTGGATAACGTTGTTGACATCAATTATTACGCGGTTAAAGCAGCGCGTAATGCGAATTTACGCCATCGCCCTGTTGGGCTGGGTGTAATGGGCTTTCAAGATGCTTTGTATCAGTTGCGCGTGTCGTATGCGTCTGAAAAAGCTGTTGAATTTGCTGATAAATCTATGGAGTATATCAGCTATTTTGCGATTCAGGCCTCGAATAATTTGGCAAAAGAACGTGGGACATATTCCAGTTTTAAAGGCTCATTGTGGCAACGTGGCATTTTACCGATTGATAGTATTGGGATTTTAGGCAATTCACGCCGTCCCAATTACTTGCAAATGGATAAAAATACCAGTTTAGATTGGGACAGTCTGCGCGAACAAGTGCGTACAGAAGGGATGCGTAATTCAAACTGTATGGCAATTGCGCCGACCGCGACGATTTCTAATATTTGTGGTGTATCGCAATCCATTGAACCGACGTATCAAAATTTATTTGTTAAATCTAATTTATCAGGTGAATTTACAGTCATCAATCCCTTCTTAGTCCATGATTTAAAGAAACTTGGCTTGTGGGACGATGTTATGGTCAATGACCTCAAATATTTTGATGGCAGTTTGCAACGCATTGACCGCATTCCTGAGCATTTGAAATCCTTGTATGCCACAGCGTTTGAAATCGAAACCGAATGGCTGATTGAAGCCGCAGCACGGCGGCAAAAATGGATTGACCAAGCACAATCGCTCAATTTGTATATGGCAGAGCCTTCTGGACGTAAATTAGACAATGTTTATAAACTAGCGTGGATTCGCGGTTTAAAAACAACGTATTACTTACGCACCCTCGGCGCGACGCATGTAGAGAAAAGCACCGCAACTGCGACCGAAATGCCGCAATTTGTCAGCGCGACTGCTTCTTTAACGTTAGACAGTGCATTAACTAGCTTGCCTAAAGCTTGCGCAATTGATGACCCTGAATGCGAAGCTTGCCAATAAATTCTGTAATAAAATCCCTGTTTTTTCTTTTTAAAGCTGAGAAAAAATAGGGATTTTTTTTATCAATATGAAAATCCATGCAATTTGCTTGATACTCAGCATTGATTTGATTATCTTGTTGCAAAGCAAAATTTTTATGTATCCCTCAAAACAAAACTTTTATTTTAAGAGACTTTTCCTGTGTTAGACAAACTTCGTAATATCGCCATTATCGCTCACGTTGACCATGGCAAAACCACCCTTGTTGACCGCTTGTTACAACAATCTGGAACATTAGACAGTCGCGCCAATTTGGGCGAACGGGTGATGGATTCCAACGACATTGAAAAAGAGCGCGGCATTACTATTTTGGCAAAAAATACCGCGATTCGTTGGCAAGATTATCGGATTAACATCATCGACACCCCCGGACACGCTGATTTCGGCGGGGAAGTAGAACGGGTGTTATCTATGGTTGACTCCGTGTTATTGTTGGTCGACGCGCTTGATGGTCCTATGCCGCAAACCCGTTTCGTGACACAAAAAGCTTTACAACGCGGTTTACGTCCTATCGTCGTTATTAACAAAGTTGACCGTGACGGCGCACGTCCAGATTGGGTATTAGACCAAACCTTTGAATTATTTGACCGTTTAGGCGCAGACGATGGGCAATTAGATTTCCCTGTCATTTATGCTTCAGCCTTAATGGGCTATGCTGGCAATGAGCCAACTGTGCGCTCAGGCAATATGGAGCCTTTATACGAAGCGATTGTTAAACACGTCCCGATTCCTGATGTGGATGTAGATGAACCCTTTCAATTACAAGTCAGTGCTTTAGATTATTCTAGTTATGTGGGCGTGATTGGGATTGGACGCATTAACGCGGGACGGGTAAAAACAAATACGCCTGTTGTTATCGTAGATGCAGAAGGTAAACAACGACAAGGTCGGGTTTTACAAGTTTTAGGTTTTCATGGTTTAGAGCGGGTAGAAATGCCCGAAGCAATGGCAGGCGATATTATCGCGTTCACTGGGGTAGAACCCTTATTTATTTCTGACACTTTATGCGCCCCTACAGCCGTTCGTGCTTTACCTGCGTTATCTGTTGACGAACCCACCGTGAGCATGACTTTCCAAGTCAATAATTCCCCTTTTGCGGGTAAAGAAGGTAAATTTGTTACTTCTCGGCAAATTCGGGAACGTTTAAACCGCGAATTATTACACAACGTTGCTTTGCGTGTAGAAGATACTGAAGACCCTGATAAATTTAGCGTTTCTGGACGCGGTGAATTACACTTAGCGATTTTGATTGAAAACATGCGCCGTGAAGGCTATGAATTAGGTGTTTCTCGTCCCAAAGTTATCATGCGTGAAATTGACGGCGAAAAACAAGAACCCTATGAAAGCTTAACGATTGACGTAGAAGAACCGCACCAAGGCACGATTATGGAAAAAATCGGCTTGCGTAAAGGTGATTTAGTCAACATGGAACCCGATGGTAAAGGTCGAATTCGTTTAGACTTCATCATCCCTTCTCGCGGCTTAATTGGTTTCCGTACTGAATTTTTAACAGCGACCTCTGGTACTGGCTTGATGTATCACACTTTTGACCATTATGCGCCTGTCAAAGCGGGTTCATTAGGTCAACGGATTAACGGCGTATTGATTGCGAACGGCGAAGGCAAAAGTTTGGCGTATGCTTTGTTCACTTTACAAGAGCGTGGTCGTTTAATGGTTGGACACGGCGACGAAGTATATGAAGGCATGGTGATTGGGATTCACTCGCGGGATAATGATTTAGTTGTTAATCCGTTAAAAGCTAAACAATTAACCAACATTCGCGCTGCGGGTTCTGATGAAAACATCATTTTAACCCCACCGATTCGCATGACTTTAGAACAAGCCTTAGAATTTATTGATGATGATGAATTAGTAGAAGTTACTCCGAAAAATATTCGGGTGCGTAAACAATTCTTAAAAGAGCATGAGCGCAAACGTGCGTCTCGCAGTGGGGATTAAACTATAATCTCCTGCTTTTTTTAAGGAAAATCTGCTAACTTTGTTTAAGTTATCAGCTATTCTACTTAAATTTAGCCACTTATTTTTAAGTAAAACAGAGACCTGCTAGGTTTTAAAAACCTAGCAGGTCTTTTAGTTTATAACCACAAGATTAATATATTTTTGCGACTGTCTGTTTTAAAATAAACAGGTGAATTTTCAAAACAATTCCCTAAACGCTTAGTCTTTAAATTTTCCAGAATTGCTTTTTGTTACATCTCATTGTTAACATTATAGTTGTTTTTTTACAGGGTTTTCATTTACTAGAGCATCTGTAAAAGAGGCGTGTTATGCTTATAAACTGCTTTTTTCTAATGTGCTAAAATTTTTAGCATTCATTTTTTGAGATAAAAAAACCACAAAATTATTGTTAATAAATTCATTTTCAAAATCTGCAACTAATCTTGCATTATTTTAACTTCATACCCAAAATGAATTTTTAGATAGCTTTCTATTTGTATTGAAATTATCTGTAACACCTTTGCTGTTTGAGTCACTTTCAAAGTTTATAAATTATGATTTTAATGCCACCCCCTTCAGCATCGACTATTTTAGTTGTTGATGATAATCCTACTAATATCAGGATTGTATTTGATTTTTTGACTGCCCATGGTTATGAAGTATCTGTTGCACAATGTGGGGAAAGTGCGTTACAAATTTTAGAAAATGTACAACCAAGCATGATTTTATTAGATATTATGATGCCCGGTTTAGATGGTTTTGAAACGTGTCGGCGTTTAAAAGCTGACCCCAAAACGGCAGATATTCCTGTAATCTTTATGACAGCAATGTCGGATACTGCCGATAAAGTTAAAGGTTTATCTTTAGGCGCGGTTGATTACGTTACTAAACCTTTGCAGCAAGAAGAAGTGTTAGCTCGAATCAACACCCATTTAACAATTTGTCATTTGCAACAGCAACTTAAATTAAAAAATGAAGAATTAGAATCACAAAATCAAGCTTTAGTTGTTAAAAATGCAGAATTAGATACCTTTGCGCATACAGTTTCCCATAATCTTCGCAATTCGGTAAATGCTGTGGTCGCCATCGCGGATTGGATTTTACAAGACCGTCCAGAAGGTTACACAGAAGAGCATTTTAAAAATATCAATACCATTTTGCAGGCGGCGGAAAAAATGACCACCATTATTGAGGCGTTATTGCTTCTTGCTGGCGTGTCAAAAATGACGGTGGAAATAGAACCTTTAGATATGGAATTGATTATTAAACAAACGCAACAGCGTTTAGCATTGATGATTAAGCAATATCGTGCTGAATTAGTCTTGCCTCCCACTTGGCATCAGGCGCGGGGGTATGGGCAATGGATTGAAGAGTTATGGATGAATTATCTAAGTAATGCGATGAAATACGGCGGTCAACCGCCCCGTTTAGAATTAGGGTCACGTTTAGAAGGAAATTTAGTACGATATTGGGTGAAAGATAATGGCGCAGGTTTAACAGTTGAACAGCAAACACAATTATTTACACCCTTTACCCGTTTTCATCGTAAACGAGCGGAAGGACATGGTTTAGGCTTAACCATTGTGCAGCGCATTACTGAAAAATTGGGGGGTTATGCAGGTGTAGAAAGTTATGAAGGACAAGGTAGCACTTTTTATTTTTGTTTACCTGCAATTGAGTAAAGCACATTATCATCGCGAGCAAAATATAATGAATCCAGAAAAAAGACCAGATAATCCTTTTAACCCTACGGTACATTTAAAAATTAGTTTGGGATTTCAAGAACGGGAAAATTTAAAAAAATTAGCAGAAGCTGAAAAAATTCCATTTGAACAATGGGTTCAACAACATTTATTAAAATTATTAGCGTCACGTTCTGAATAATTTTTTAAAATTTA
>CAZKST010000019.1:8047-22093 GCA_964555395.1 uncultured Thiotrichaceae bacterium
TTATTAGAAATTATCACTAAAACCACTAATACGTTCTTCTAAGAAAGAATCTGCTTTTTTCCCGAATGAGCCTAAGCCTTTTAATTCTAACTGAAAAAAGAAGCCGTTAAGATAATCACCTTCTAAACTATTTAAATAACGACGGATAACGCCCCGCGCCGCCCAGCAACAACTTTGATATTCTAAGCCCGCAAAAATTTCTAATTCTTTTTTATCTTTGATGGAATAGTTCCACCGCCCTAATAATTTCCAACGAGAGGCAAGTGGTAAATAACCTGTAATATCAACTTGTTCTAATTGGTCTTCACGGTAACGATAGGCTAAATTCGCCAGTTGTTGCTCATTATGTCTATAACGCAAGCGAAATACCGTATATTCAATGCTGTCACGATGTGGATTCCATTGCACTGTCGCTGAGGCTTGCCAATCCCGTGCAAATTGTGAAGCAATTTCAGCAATGACACTGGAACTACTGTCATCTAATGTGTCTAATTGACGGCTGTCTGGTAAAAAGACTTGTCTATCGCGAAAATAATAAATTTGTCCGATGCTAAAACGTAAGTGTTCAATACCACTTTTATCATTTAAAAAGCGAGTCGTTAATGCAGCGGTTAATTGATGCGCATCATCAACGCGGTCAGCACCACTAAAACGGTTATCACGGAATAATTGCGCAAATGATAAATCATATTCTGCGGTGTCAAAGATGGGTAAATCGCGCTGATCTTCATAAGGGGTATAGCGATAATATAAGCGCGGTTCTAAAGTTTGTGTTAACGCATAATTAAACAAATTAATGGGTCGCTCTAAAATGACTCCCGTATCAACACTTGCTGTAAATAAAGTCCGCTTCGGAGAATTAGACAGTGTCGTTTGATAACGACTTTCATAATCATTAGCGGCAGTAGAGTCTTCCCAATCGTCTAATTGATACTGTGTATAACGTCCTGAAAGTTGAGGGATAAAAAACCAACCTGCTTGACGCAAGGGATAATTCACCGTTACTTTAGCATCTACCCGCGCTCCCGTAGGATTCGGGGTATGCTCTGTAATATTAGTATCTGTCACATCAGACCAATCTCGCTCAAAACGTACCATTTCCACCTGTCCAGAAACATTGAGCTGTTGATTACGTTCAGGTAACGCACTGTTCAAAACAATTTGTGGTAATCTTTGGTAAGGGCGAGAGAGAGGATTACGGTCAAGAGTCTGATAAGCTTGCAAGCGTCCCATTCCCCACCATCCATCTCCACGATAGAGCATATCAATGCGTTGCTCTAAGTGAGTAAGACTGGCAAGGGCTAAATTGCTGCCAAAATCGTTAAAATAGCGTTCATCAGAAACTCTTGCATAAACTAAATCGGTAAACCAACGCGAACTCAGTTCAGCCCGATGCGATAAAGCAACAGAATAACGTTGTTCACCTGTCGCACTATCGTTAGCTAAATATTCGGCTTCTATTCGTCCTTCGCTGTGGTCAAATAAATAACGAAAATCACCGCCGAGCATCACCCCCCGCCGTGACATTAAACGGGGCGTAATGGTTAAATCATAACTGGGGTCTAAATTAAGATAGTATGGAATACTAATTTCAGTCCCTATATCATTAGATGTACCTATCATCGGTGCTAAAAAGCCCGATTTACGTTTATCATTTAATGGAAAAGACACATAAGGGGAATAAAACAACGGAATTCCAAAGAATTTTACCCAAACATGATGCGATTTGCCTTCTTCAGTGACATTATCAATTTCAGTATAGGCAGCTTCTAAACGCCATGCCTCACTTTGCGGGTCACAAGTGGTATAAAATCCATCTTCTAACCGCATTTGAGTTTCGCTATCTTGAAAAACTTTGTTTGCAACGCCGCGTCCGCGCTGTTGTAACAACCAATAGGAAACGTTTTCCATTTCACCTTTATTTTGTCCCAACAAGCGGAGTTTATCTCCACGGATTACAAAACGATCATCCCAATAAGTAAATTGATTATTTGCTTCAATTTGCTCATTGTCTGCTTTTACATGTGCTTGATCGCGACGATAAATAACACTATTTGCTTGAACTAATTGCCGTTGCCGTAAGGCAAATACATTACCCGTCAGGGTTGCAATCCCTTGATGTTCTTGCAAGAAAGCATCATCTGCATATAAGTGCACGGAGTCATCTTCAGGCGTAGCAAACGCAGGACGCTGCGGAATAATTGTTGCATCTGCTCTACAAAATGGGGTTGACGAAGCACTGACTGAACGCGCTGTTGCCGTTGTACTTGCCAGTACGCCAATCACAAGCAACATCATGAAGGGAGCGGATGTTAAGAAAGGAAGTCGCACAGTATTTTATTACCTATTAAAAAAAATTAGTATGTAATGCTTTAACAGAATAATTTTCACAGCTATTTTAGGCTTTAACCGACATTTAAGCCATGACACTAAAAACCAAGATTGCACTTGTTCTGCTACCGTTAGTTACTTTACCCATCCTACTGTTGGGTAATATTGCATATGATGCGCTAGTGGGCACTTCACAAAAAAACGTCATTTCTCAAATGAGCAAAGCATTGCGCCAAGTGACGCAAGAAACTCGTTTGCATTTAGAAAATGCCAAAGCCAATACTACGTTATTAATTGAATCTACTGTATTACAAGAATATCTGAATACCACAGAAAGCGAGAGAACGAGTAGTAAACGCGAAGAAATCGGTCGCTTATTTAAAAGTTACTTACAAGCGTATCCAGATTATTTTAATATTCGCCTGCTAAAAGCAGATGGCTCAGTCGTTATTGAAGCTGATAATGCCATTGATAAAAACATTACTAATTTACTCAATAAAAGCGAAATTTTTAAACAAATTCAAAGCAGTTCAGAAGTTATTACGCTATATTCTCCCGAAACTTCTCAAGATGAGTTTCGCACAACCCTTATTGTAGCGCGTCCTTTATGGGTACAAAACCCAACAACACATAAAGCTGTTTTACATGGCTATTTAACTATTTCATTACATCCACGCTTTTTATTTAACCAAGTCAATAGCTTAATTATCAGTTCTGGTGGATATTTATTTGTCACAGATGAAAACATGCAAGTGCTTTATCGTCCCCGCAGTCGCTTATTAGACCTTAAAATTCCAGAACAGTTTAGCGAACGCGAACAACATGTTTTTTTAGCCAATATTAACAACTATGAACCTGTGCGCACGATAATCGGTTCAACTCCTTGTTATATCCAAAATTATTTCTTACCTGATAACCTCTATATTTTTGCCATTTTACCAGAATCTGACGTTTTAGCGGCAGGACAATTCTTGCGCGACTCATTATTTTTTATTGTTAGCTTAAGTTGTTTAGTCACTTTCTTATTAGTATTCATTGCATTAAATCATTTAGTTTTAAATCCTGTTATGCGTTTAGCGCAAGCCAGCACTAAAGTTGGACAAGGACATTTAAATTTACAAATTGATTTAAAACAAAAAGATGAGATTGGTGCGTTAGCAACCGCCTTTAACCAAATGGTGATGCACTTAAAAACGGCTTATGAACAAATTGAACAAACCAATCACGAGCTAGAAGAAAAAGTACAACAACGGACTCGCCATTTAGAACAACTTAATGATGAATTAACAGATGCTGCCGAAAAAGCCCGCATTGCTAGCCGCGCAAAAAGTGAATTCATGTCAAATATTAGCCATGAATTACGCACGCCCATGAATGGCATTATCGGCATGACTGACTTCCTACTGTATACCGTCAACGACACAAAACAACGAGAATGTTTAGAAGTCATTCAAGGTTCTAGTGAATCTTTAATGGCAATGATTACAGAAATGTTGGATATTGCCGAATTAGAAACAGGAAAAATGATATTACATGAAAATATTTTTGATTTAGGCACATCTATCACAAAATTAGCAATGCCATTTCGCATAAAAGCCGAACAAAAAAATCTACAATTTCACTTACAAGGCATTGAACACTTACCTGAACAAGTATTGGGAGATGAGCGGCGGGTCTTACAAGTGATGGAAAACCTGATTGAAAATGCGGTTAAATTTACCAATACTGGCAGCGTCACAATCAATTTAAACTCACGCTGGATGGATGATGCACGCGTATCTATTACTTTTTCCGTAATTGATACTGGCATTGGCATTTCCCCCGAATATTTATCCTTAATTTTTGAAAAATTCAGCCAAGCAGATAACTCCAGCACGCGCCGTTACGGCGGAAGTGGTTTAGGTTTAGCCATTAACCACCAATTAGTTCGCTTAATGGGGGGAGTCATGAATGTTGCAAGCAATGTCGGACAAGGTTCACGCTTTTGGTTTAGCGTAGAATTTCCCATTGTAAAAAATGAAGCTGCTTAAAATTATACCTAAAGACCTGCTAGTTTTTAAGAAACCAGTAGGTTTTTTGTTTTTAACATTTTTAAGTGATTGGCATTGTTTGTGGCAAAAAAACATGAAAATGTGACCCATTATGAAGCTCACTTTCCAAGGTTAAATATCCCCCCATAATTTTGCTGAAATATAATGCTACCGCTAACCCAAATCCTATTTTAGGTTCACTCTCCGTCCATAAAGGCAAAGATTGATTACGCAATTGTTTTTGCAACTCCTCACTAATCCCAATCCCTGTATCAGAAATTGTAAAACAAATCCAATCTATTTCTTGTTTTTGCAAAGCAATAATCTTTAAACTAACAATCCCTTTTTCAGTAAATTTACAAGCATTACTCCACAAATTTAATAAAATCTGACGCAATAAACTATAATCTAAATTTAACTGAAGTTTCTTTAAACTTTCCTCTAAAATAATCTGTCCTTGATTCTGCCTATAACTTAATTGACTCATTAACGTGTCTTCTAAACCTGTAATAAATTTTCCCAATTCAAAAGTTTCACTATGAATACGAAGATTTCCACCTTCAATTTGAGTAAAATTTAAAATTTCATTTACTAATTCTAATAAATGTTTACCATAATCACACACATAATCAACTTGCTGTAAAAACTGCTGTTCTGTTAACTTATCAATATGTTGTGCAAAAGAATGTTTATAACGTAATAAAGTATTAACTGAAACAAATAATTCTTGAGCAATACTACTTAAAAAACGACTTTTAGAATGACTCACTTGTTCTGCTGCTACTTTTGCTTTTTGCAAACTTTCCGCAATAACTAATAAGCGTTCATTCTGCTTTTTCAAACGATGATTTTGCTCATCTAATTTTTGCAACTCTTCAATCATTTTGATGCTATTAGATTGCATTTCTTTTTGAAAACGCCCAAGCTTCAAATGCGTTTCAATTCTTGCTAACAACTCACGCGTTTCAAACGGTTTAGTAACATAATCAGCCGCCCCTAATTCAAAGGCTTTAATTTTATCCAAGGTATCCGATAAAGCCGTCATAAAAATAACTGGAATATCACGGGTAGCTAAATTACTTTTTAAACGCTGACAAACCGTAAAACCATCCATCTCTGGCATCATAATATCTAATAAAATTAAATCAGGCTGACTATTTTCAACCTTACGCAACGCACTTTCCCCATTTTTAGCAATTAAAGGCACATAACCTTCTGCATCTAACAACACCACCAATAAATCTAAATTTGCAGGTGTATCATCTACAACTAAAATTTTATAAGGAATAAATAAAGGAGGTTCAATATTAATCATTACTTTATCCTCATTCGTTTTTATCGTTATCTATCCAGTTATTAAATTCATTTCTTTATTGCTAAAAAAAAGAATTTAAAAAAATTTACTTTAACAATCGTTGAGGAACTAATAAGGTAAAAATACTCCCCATGCCTAATTGACTTTCTACACTAATTTGTCCTTGCATCATCTCTGCAAATCGTTTAGAAATTGTTAATCCTAAACCTGTTCCACCAAAATGACGTACAATTGAATTATCTGCCTGAGAAAACGCATTAAAAATTAAATGTTGTTGTTCTTGGCTAATTCCAATACCCGTATCTTTTACTGAAAACTTAAAATGAGCAGCCTCATCTTTCATCAAAGAAGTTATAATTAACGTGATTTTACCCGACTTTGTAAATTTACAAGCATTTCCTAAAAAATTAATTAATATCTGACTTAATTTAGTCAAATCATTATACAAAATATAACAACACTCTGATTTTTCTACTTCAATGGAAAAATGATTATGATTTCTTTCTGCTAAAGGATAAATTGTAGATTCAACTCGCTTTAACAACTCACTTAACTCAAACTCCTCTAAATACAAAGTCATTTTACCCGCTTCTAATTTAGAAAAATCTAAAACTTCATTTAATAAATTAAGTAAATGCTGTCCAGAATTATGAATGTGAGATAATTCAGTAATAAAATGAGATTCTTTATTCTCAGAATCTAAAATTTCATCTTTTAACAGCGCACTATAACCTAAAATCGCATTCATTGGGGTGCGCAATTCATGGCTCATATTGGCTAAAAATTCACTTTTAACTCTATTATTACGCTCTGCTGTTTCTTTAGCACATTGTAAAGCTTCCATGAGCGTAATTAAATTTTCATTATTTTTTTGCAATACTTCATTCTGCTGTTTAAGCAATTGCTCTTGTTGAATTAACTGATTATTCTTAAATTTTAACTCACGTTGTAATTGATATAAAGCTAAATGTGTTTTAATTCGGCTTAATACTTCTTCATTCTGAAAAGGTTTTATAATGTAATCTGCAGCCCCTACAGCAAACCCTTTAACTTTATCAATGGTTTCTGCCAATGCAGTCATAAAAATAATGGGGATATCTGCCGTTTCTGCTTTACCTTTCAAATATTGGCAAACATCAAAACCATTTAAGTTTGGCATCATCACATCTAATAAAATCAAATCTGGCGGATTAATTTCTATTTTACGCAAAGCACTTTCGCCACTTTTAGCAACTAATACGGTATAACCCGCTTCATCCAATAAAGTAAGCAATAAATCTAAATTACTTGGAGTATCATCTACAATTAAAATAGTAGCTAAAGATTGACTGGAATTTGACATTTTTACTGTCTCACTTAAATTATTATAAATATGGTTTCATTAAATCAGCAATTAACTCATCATCAAATTTTTCAGCTAATTCTATTATTTTCTCCATTAGCGCAGTTAATTCTGGATAATTTTGTTTTAAAAAATCTGCTTGCTTAGTAATTGCAATAACATTTCCAATCATAGCATTATCATAAAAGAACTTTGCTTGTTCTTTAGTTAAAATATGTTCGTAGGATTTTGTATCAAAAGATATTTTTTCAGTTTGTGGTGTTTCAGGCATTTCATTAGCAAGAGATTCTGTTTTAGGGGATTCTGAATAAGTCCACGTTAATGGTAACCATGTTTCTAAACATTTTAAAATCGTCTCAAATTTATAAGGTTTAGAAAAATAAGCATTGCATCCAGCTTGAATACTTTCTTTTTCATGAATTCCAAAAGCACTTGCAGATACGGCAATGATGGGAATGGTTGAATGATGCACAATTCGCAAATTCCGAACAGCCTCAATGCCGCTTAAAATAGGCATGATTAAATCCATAAAAATTAAATCGGGCTGGAATTGTATTACACTTTCAATAGCCTCTTTTCCATTATGTGCAAAAATAATTTCAAAACCTAAAGGTTCTAAAAATTGTTTAAGTACATTTAAATTTTCCTCTTTATCATCTACAGCTAATAGGCGATAACTTTGTCGCTGTTGCGCGACAATTGGACTATTAGGAAGTAATTGATAGCCACTAATAACTTGTTTTTTCTCAACAAGTGGAGTAATACCCACATAGTTTTGTTTTTTATTGGAAATTGCTTTTAATGGTATTTCAAAATAAAAACAAGTTCCTTTTCCTAATTCACTACTTACTTTAATTTCTCCGCCCATCAATTTAATTAAACGCTGACTAATAGATAAACCTAAGCCAGAGCCTTGTAATTGATAATAACGGTCACCTGTTTGTCTAAAAGGCGCGAAAATAATTTCTTTATCAGTGTCTTTAATGCCAATACCCGTATCTTCAACAGCAATATATAAAGAGGATTGTTCTGTATTATATTTCAAACGTAAATTAATTTCGCCTTGTTCTGTAAATTTTAAAGCATTTCCTAGCAAATTAATGAGCACTTGACGTAAACGTTTATCATCGCCTATCACATAACTTGGCAAATTAGAACAAGGACAATAATAAAATCCTAAAGATTTTTGTTGTGCACGGATATTGAACATATCCACAATATCATTAATAAAATCATTTAAATTAAACTCTACAAAATAAAGCTCAATTCTCCCTGACTCTACACGCGATAAATCCAAAATATCATTAATTAAATTTAAAAGATGCTCACCACTTCGGCGTACAATTGCAATGCTTTTTTGTAAATTACCTTCTAAATTTTTGTTGCGTTCTAATAACTGCGCATGTCCTAAAATAGCATTGAGCGGAGTGCGTAATTCATGGCTCATATTGGCTAAGAAAATACTTTTAGCTTGATTTGCTACTTCAGCTTTTTCTTTAGCTTCTTTTAATTGGCTGGTAGAAATTTCTAAGTCTTGAGTCATTTTAGTAAATGCAGTTGCTAATTCTCCCAGCTCATCTTTATTTTGCTTATCTAAAGTCACTGTAAAATTACCATTTGCCACATTAATTGCCGCATCACGCAATTGTTTTAAAGGAGAGGATAAATATCGCGAAATTAACCAAGAAAAAACCGCAGTTAAAATAATAATGGTGATGAAAACAATTAAACCTAGTTGGTAAATTGTATTTGTTAATGCTTGCATTGCCTCTGAAATTTCAGAAGATTGTTCACTGATAATACCTTGATATTGTCCATCTTCTAAAGCAATTTCTACATAACCTGCATTAACTCCTTCATAAGCAACTTTGAAAGCAATGATGTGATTATTATCGCGATGTTCTAATATTACTTTTTCTATATCTAGCGTAGTTGTTGCTATAGATAAACTCTGCATAAAATCTTTGTTTTCTGCTGTGCCGTCCGTGAGAATTAAACCATTACTATCTGCAATATGTACATATTTAATGGGTAGCCATACATTTAATTCATCATTAATAATTCTTTCTAATTGTCCAATTTTTAAAGCATATAAAGGGTCAAATAAACGTTTGCTTAAATAAACAGCTACTCTAATAATTTCGTTATCTTGATGTTTTTTGGCTTCAGTAATGGTGTTGCTATGCAAAGCAGTTGCTGTTGCGAGTCTTGCTGTATTCTCCCATAAAAAGCGTTCACTTAAAATGAAAGCAAGACCAATTAAGCACAAATTGAGCATAGTTATCCATAGTGCATATTTAATACTGATGCGCATAGCTGCTTAAAATTCCTTTTTAATTATTTTTAGGTAAATGGGTAAAAAGTTGATTTGTTCGTTCTAACAGTTTTTTATCGTTTTCTTGTAGTAATTTGAAATCTAAAATATTGGCTTTTTTAAGCGCGATTTGTCCTTTAATACTTTTTCTTAGATTCAAAAAAGCTTGATTGATTTTATTAATTAGTGCTATTTCTAAATTGGAATTTGCACACACTAACCAGCGTAAAGTAGAAGGTGTTTCTGCAATAGGGCGTAATTGTGCTTGCATTTGGGGAGGAACAAGCCGTTTAAAATCATCTGGACTTAATACACCCGCATCTGTTTTATTGAGTAAAACCCAAAAAGCGATATTTTTTTTATCTTCAGCAAATAAATAATATAAATTATCTTCTAAAGGAGATTCTTTAGTATTATTTAAAGTTAAACCTTGTTGTTTTAAAAAAGCATAGGGAAGTGCATAAGATGAAACAGAGTAAAGTGTGTCAAAAGCAATTGTTTTTCCTTTGAGTGCTTGAACATCATAAATATTACTATCTTTCTTTACGAAGATAATTGAATGATATTCAGCTTCATCATTTTGTAAACCAATTAGGATAGGTTTAAAAGCTAATTGGTTTTGTAGAGAAAGAATAATTAACGAGGTGCTCATTACTAAATCAATTTCACCCACTTCTATCCGTTGTATTAAATCGTTAAACGTGTCTGCAATAAATAAACTAACAAAGAAATTTTCTGTGGGATTATCTTGACTTAGTTGAATTCCTAATTGCTCAACAAGGCGTTTATATAATTGTAAACTTTGTTTAGGTTCATCTTTATAAAAATTCATAACCCCTAAATTTAAAGTTTTAATATTTTTGGGTTGTTCGTCATTAGCAAAGCTATGCGTAGCAAACCATAAGAAACAAGTAATAAAAATAATTTTTTTTAACATAAGTTAATATTATTAATGGAGATTTTTTGGAGGTAATTATTTTTGATGCAAAAAACACTCCTAAATATCTTTGTGAAATAGTGACGCATATTTGAAGAAAATATTTTTTCTGTTGAGTGTAATGTGCAGCAAATAACAGTAAACAAAATATAACAACAATAATATATATATATTTAAAAGATAATTATATAGAAATACAAATCTGTGGATAACTCACTTTTTCCCTTATATTTCAAAATATTATCCTGTGGATAACTTGTGGATAACCTGTGGATAACTTTTGGAAAAAAAAAGTTATCCACAGCTTGGCATTTTTGCCTGTGGATAAGTCACTTTTTTTCTTTATTTTTAATAGTTTATCCTGTGGATAACTTTTAAAAAAACGTTGTTTTTGGCGTTTTTTATCCAAAATGCCTGTGGATAACTCAGTTTTTATTTTTAAAATCAGTATATTATCCTGTGGATAACTTTTGTTTTTACAGCAAAAAAGGCGAAAGTTATCCACAGCCTGTGGATAAGTCACTTTTTATTTTATATTTCAGGTATTTATCCTGTGGATAACTTTTAAAAATGGCGACTTTTACTCAAAAAACAGGGTTGTTTTTAAAAAACTTATCCACAGCCTGTGGATAACTCGGTTTTTTAATTAAAAATCAATAAATTACCCTGTGGATAACTTTTGAATTTAGACTCATAGGACGCTTAGTTTTAAATAAAATCCTGAATTTTTTATGCGAGAATAGCGTGCACTTCCTAGCATTAACCCTTATCATGTTGCGATTCTTTGGCAATTATCTACAGAATCCATGCTTTTAGGAGAAGGTTCTCATGACCCCAGCGTTAAATATTGATGAACAAGAATTAGCTAAATTCAGCGCATTAGCCGCACAATGGTGGGATTTACATGGTGAATTCAAACCTTTACACGAAATTAACCCCTTGCGTCTTGCGTTTATTGAGCAGTGTGTCAATGGTTTGGCGGGCAAAAAAGTGCTTGATGTGGGCTGTGGGGGCGGTATTTTAAGCGAAAGCATGGCGGCAAAAGGGGCGCACGTTACAGGCATTGATATGAGTAGCGCGCCCTTAAATGTGGCAAAATTGCACTTATTTGAATCTAATTTGCAGGTAGATTATCAACAAATTACGGCTGAACAGTTGGCAACACAACAATCACAACAATTTGACGTGGTCACTTGTATGGAAATGTTGGAGCATGTGCCATCGCCTGAATCGGTCGTTAAAGCTTGTCAGCAGTTGGTAAAACCCGAAGGACATGTGTTTTTTTCAACGATTAATCGCAACTTAAAAGCCTATATGTTTGCAATTGTTGGAGCAGAATATGTGTTGCAGTTGTTGCCTAAAGGGACGCATGACTATGCGAAATTTATTCGCCCAATGGAATTAGAGCGTTGGAGTCGTCAGGCAGGTTTAAGCATTAAGCATTTGAAAGGCATGAGTTATAACCCCTTTACTAAAATCTACAGTTTGGGGAGTGATGTTTCTGTAAATTATTTAATGCACGCGGTGAGTGAGTAATCAATGGCTTTTGTCGCGTCTGAATTGCCTTTAAACGCTATTTTGTTTGATTTGGATGGTACGTTAATCGATAGTGCTGTCGATTTGGGTTTTGCTTTAAATCAACTGCTTGCTGCCCATAACAAGCCTGCTGTGCCGCTGAGCCAATCGCGGGTGTGGGCGGGACAAGGGGCGGGGGCATTAGTGCGGGGTGGTTTTGGTTATGCTGCCCAACATCCTGAGTTAGAAGTTTTAAAACGGCAATTGGTTGAAATTTATGCGGCAAATTCAACCCGTGCCACCCCTTTTTTTGCAGGGGTAGAGCAGGTACTCAGCACTTTGGAGGCTAAAGGTTTAAAATGGGGGATTGTGACTAACAAAATGGGCTTTTTAACCCAGCCGATTGTAGCGCACCTAGGTTTAGACCGTTGTGGCTGTATCGTCAGTGGAGACACGCTAGCGCAACAAAAGCCCCACCCCGCTCCCTTACTCTATGCTTGCCAATTGCTCGGCGTAGAACCCGCTTTTTGTGCGTATATGGGCGATTCGCGCTCGGACATTCAAGCAGGACACCATGCAGGAATGCGGACATTTATCGCGAGCTATGGTTATTTAGAAGAAACTGCTCAGCCGCTTGAATGGGGAGCAACAGCGATTTTTGCGCATCCGCTTGCTTTGTTAACGTGGTTAAACGACCATTTAGATATTTAAAAGCTGCTATTTTTTCCAATTTTCCCGCTTTTTTGGATATTTTTATGCAAAGTCATTCTTCATCTTCGCCTGCTCAGTATTGCCAACAAAAAGCGTTTACCGTGGGTAATTGTTCGTATTACAGTATGCAAGTTGCCCCCGCCACTCATCGAGCAGCATTAATTACATTACATGCTTTTTTTAAAGAAATTCATGACATTGTTTATGAGTGTCAAGATTTTGGCATTGCACGTTTAAAATTTGAATGGTGGAAAAACGAAATTCAGCAAACTTTTCAGGGCAATGCACAACATCCTGTCACGCAAGCTTTGAGTGAATTGATTCAACGTTATGGCTTAGTTGAAGCGTATTTTATTGATTATATTGATGGTTATGCGAGTAATTTAACGCAAAATCATTATGAAAATTTTCAACAAGTTGAACATTATTGCAAGCATACGGGCGGCATTGCGAGCTTATTGTGTACGCAAGTGTTAGGCTATCAACAAGAAAGCACTTTGCAATATGCGGAGCGATTGGGGATTGCGTTGCAACTGATGGATTTTATTTTTAATTTGCGCCGCGATTTATTAAAAGGCTTGGTTTATATTCCGCAAGATGAATTGCGGCAATTTAAAGTCACTGAAGAACAGCTATTTGAGCAGCAATATAGCGATGAATTGCTTGCCTTGTTAGCCTATCAAGCAACGCGAGTGCGCACGATTTTACACAATACTTTTAAGATGTTAAGTAAAGAAGACCGTCCGCGCCAATTAGCCAGTATTGTGCGGGCGCGATTGGGCTTAGAAACCTTAAAAGAGATTGAAAAAGAAGGGTATCGTTTATTTAGTCATCGCACCCGTTTAACGCCGTTGCGTAAATTATGGCTGAGTTGGCTTACTCGCTGGCAAGCCAACGCAGGCAAAATGCCGTGTTAAGCGCGATTCCAGCGTTTTGCAGCATCAGCAATACGAATGCCGTAGCATTCAGCGGTAAAACGGTCGCCTTCATCTAAACAGGCAATATTATTTTCGGTGGGATTACTTTGTCCCATCACGCCCAAAAATGAGCCTAAACGGTTAAAACCTGCTTGTTTATCAATATATTCGCTGGGCACAGTGCCTGTGCCTAACCAAATCATGCAATGCTGGGCGGCAAAGGTGGCGAGATACAATAAAGTGCTTTGTTTATCGCCACTTAATGAGCTTGAATGGGTAAATCCGCCCGCAAATTTATTTTTCCATGCTTGCGCAAACCATTGTCCACCCGTAGCATCCGCAAAAGCTTTAAATTGCGCTGCAACACAGCCCATATAGGTCGGCGAACCGAAAATAATGGCATCGGCGGCGGTTAACTTGGCTAAAATTTCAGGTGATTCCCAACGACCGCCCGTAAATTGTTGTTCTTCAATGCGTAATAATTCTGCTTGACTATCTGCGACCCGTTGCACGCCGCTGGCGATGGCTTCCGCCATTAAATGAGTATGTCCTGAACCTGAAAAATAAAGAATTGCAACGCTTGTCATCATGTAGATATTCCCTGAATTTATAAGTTGGTTTTTAATGTTTAGGC